>DDKM01000107.1 GCA_002339345.1 Firmicutes bacterium UBA2598
TTTTATTCCGAGAGGCTATTAACGAATTCTTGCAGCAGGGGATGGATGAGCATTTTTCCTTTGACCAGGTGCTGGTTGGCCTGCGGACCACCCTGGCTTGAGCCGGGTAGGGGTGATGTTATTGCAACGCTTTCGCTTTAGGTTGGAAAAGGTGCGCCAGTTGCGGGAGAGCCATGAGGAGGACAGCCGGTTGCGGCTGGCTGCCGCTAACCAGAATCTGCAGTCGGCTGAAAGGGATTTGGGAAGGTGCCAGCAGGACCTGACAGCCTGGCAGCAACATGGTTTGGCTGTACTGGACGTCGGTCAAATGCTGGTGGCTGATGCCCTGCGCCAGGCGGCGGTTTGCGCCCGCAACAGGCAGATGGCCCTGCTGGATGAATGTCGTCACCAGGTGAGGCAGTGCCAGGTGGAATACCTGAGCCGGCGGCGGGACCACCAGGTGCTGGCCACCCTCAAGGAACGCCGGTTGGCTGCCCACCTCTGGCAAACTCGGCAGGAGGAGCAAAGGGAAATGGATGAGATTGGGGGCAACGGCTTTTTGCGGATCCGGGAAGGACGATAGTGAGGAAGACCTTCCCCATAGCCACAACCTGTGAAAGGAGGTGAACAAAATGCAAGGAGTGATCTTGAACCTGGTGTCAGCTGCATTTCCCAAGACCAGAGTTGCTACCCAAAGGGAGAGCGGCGGGTTTGCCGTGGAACTGGCCAGAGCCGTGGGGTCCAAATCCCATCGGCCCAACTCTAGTCAGGTTTCTGCTCCCCCCGGGGATGTAGCCGGCAATCAGATGCAGCAAACGGGGCTTGCGCCAGGGTTATCTGGGCAGGCCGGAGAACATGCCAGGGAAATCCGAAAGGATGATCAATGCCCTGGAGATAGTATGCCCGCCATGCAGGTACCCATTATTTTACCAACAGGTGTGTCACCGGAAATAACCCATACCGCACCGGGGAATTCCAGCCAGGAAAACTCCAATCCCGGGTTTCTAACTGCCTGGCGCCTAATTGCCGGACACCAACCGGCCATAGGTTTACTGCCTGGAACCCCGGTACAGGATGACATCCCTTTGGCCCAGCTGGCCGCAGGGGGACCGGTAAAGCTCGCTGAAGAACGCGCCAGTATTGGCACCCACAATGCTACATGGGCAATGCCGGGGAAGGACAGCGGCTTTCCGGCAGGGGAAACTACAGCTTATGGAAACCAGCAGCCGCCGGTGCCGGTATTGATGGAACAGGCGGGTCACCCCCCGGGGAGCCAGTGGCAACTGATAGGCCATGCTGAAGACCTTCCTGCCACAGGGTGGTCATTTGCACTGGAGAGGGAGATGCTGCTGGAAAGGGAGCACCCGTTACACCGTCTGGTCAGCAACCATGAAGGCGTTTTCCGTCCCCAGCCGCCAACTGTGCCAGTGCCAGACGCTAGTACCGGCGGGGCCACCCCTCGTCCGGAAGCTACCTTCCAGGGCCTGCTGGCCCAGATGGTGGAACAAGCCAAGCTCATGGTTAACGGTAAACGGAGTGAAATGGTCATCCGGCTCAAGCCGGAATATCTGGGTAAGGTCCACCTCAAGGTGGCGGTAGTGGAAGGGGTTGTTACTGCCAGGTTCCTGGTGGATAACGTCCGGGTGGGCCAGGTGCTGGAAGTTAATCTGCCCCAGTTGCGCCAAACTTTACAGGATGCAGGTTTGCGGTTCCAGCAGGCCAGTGTGGATGTGGGCGGCCAGTTTATGGGGGCGGCAGGCTGGGAACAACAGGAAAGGGAAACCAGCCGGGCTTGGCAGCCTAAGATGTCCAAATCCCAGGGGGTAGTTCAGGAGGAACTGGCGGCAACCGTTTCCCGCAGTCATGTGAACTACCTGGCTTGATTCCAGCGGCGGGAGGTGTAAATTTGCAGTGCAAGTAAGTGCAACCAGCGGGCAACGGGGTGGTGTGTTGCCCGTCAAAAAGGAACTGGGCAAGGATGATTTTCTGCGCCTATTAATCACCCAGTTGCAAAACCAGGACCCGTTAAAACCCATGGAAGACAGGGAATTCATCGCCCAGATGGCACAGTTTAGCACCATGGAACAGATCACCAACATGGCTGTCCAGGTGGAACAATTGAACCGCAACCTGTCCGCCTTCCTGGCCAACCAGGCCGACCGGCAGGCGGAAACGGTGCTGGCCCAGGCGGTGGCCATGGTTGGTCTGATGGCCGATGTCATGAGACCCGATGGAGAGGTGTTCACCGGGCTGGTAACCGGGGTAAAAATGCAGGCCGGGGTGGCACACCTTTTGATGAATGGTAATTCATACTCTCTGGCCAGTGTCATCAGTGCTTACCGGCCGGAAGGAGGCAGCCATGGTGAATAAGGTGGATTTGACCAGGCCGGTATCGCCCATCCAGCCGCCGGGTGGTTCGGCTCCCGCTAAGCCTGGGGACACAAAATCCGGTGAGGGATTCCAGGCGGTATTGCACCGGCAGATTTCCCAAAGCTTGCGCTTTTCCCAGCACGCCAAGGAGAGACTGGCTTCCCGCCAGATTCAGCTAACCCCCAACCACCTGACCAGGTTGGAGACCGGTGTGAACAAAGCGGCCCAAAAGGGTGCGCGAGAATCCCTGGTGCTGATGGATGACCTGGCCCTGGTTGTTAGTGTGCCAAACCGGACTGTAGTCACGGCGGTTGCCGGTCAGGGTCTGAAGGAAAACGTGTTTACCAATATCGACAGTGCCGTGATCGTGTAGGGGCTGGACCTCTTGCAGGAAGCCCCGGGCTTCGGACCGACTGAAGAAGCCCATGGTGCCCACCCGCTGGCTATTAAAGAAGGCTGGCGGCAAAAGGGTACCCTTCCAGGCTATCACCTAACTAGAGGAGGTCAAACATTATGATGCGTTCCATGTATTCCGCTGTGGCGGGCCTGCGGACCCACCAGACGCGGATGGATGTCATCGCCGACAATATCGCCAATGTGAACACCACCGGTTTTAAGAAAAGCCGGGTTACCTTCCAGGACATTTTTTACCAGACCATCCGGGGTGGGTCTGCTCCGTCGGAGGACGGCCGGGGCGGGACCAACCCCCGGCAGATCGGCCTGGGCACCAGCCTGGCCAGTATCGACACCATCCACACCCAGGGTGCCGCCGGGGCTACCGGTAACAACACCGATTTGATGATCCAGGGTGACGGTTTTTTGGTGTTGTGGGACGGCACAGATGCCGGCAGCTACTATTTCACCAGGGCCGGTGCCTTTTCCCTGGATTCCAAGGGTAACCTGGTGGCTCCCGGCAGCGGCCTTTACCTGGTGTCCACCCAAGGGGAGCCCATTAACATCGATCCCCTGGCCAGCAGTTTCAGCATCGATGCCTATGGCAATGTGAAGTATATCCTGGACGGGGAACTGATGGGGGATCAGGTGATCGCCATAGCCAAGTTTGCCAACCCTGGTGGTTTGCAAAAGGTGGGGCAAAACCTTTATGTACTGGATTCCAACGCCGATGCCGAACAGACCGGCAAGGATAATGTGGTGCTATGGGAGCCGGGCAATTCCGAAGGCGGTACCGGCACCCTCATTCCCGGTGCCCTGGAAATGTCCAATGTGGAGCTGGCCCAGGAATTCAGTGAGATGATCGTGACCCAGCGCGGTTTTCAGGCCAATGCCAGGGTGATTTCCGTGTCCGACGAGATGCTGCAGGAACTGGCCAACCTCAAACGCTAGGCAAGGGGCTGGTTAAATGATTAAACTCACTTCCATGAACGGCCAGGAGTTTGTGTTGAACGCCGAGTTGATTGAACGGGTGGAGGCGGTCCCGGAGACGCTGATTACCCTCACCAGCGGGAAGAAGATGCTGGTAACGGAGACGGTGGACCAGGTGGTGGCCAGGGTGAAGGAATACCGCCGGGAGTCCTATGGCCGCTTGGAGGTCAGTGCAGGGAAACCGCGAGGTGAAGGGGAAACATGGGCAGAATCGACATCCTGACCATTGGCGGCCTGATCCTGGGCTTTGCCGCCATCATTATTTCCATGGTGCTGGGGGGAAGTGTCGGGTTGTACTGGAATATCCCCTCGGTGTTCATTACGGTGGTGGGATCCTTTGCCGCCGTTTTAATCAGCTACGATATGCGGCAAATCAAGAGTGTAATACAAACCACCCGTCACGCCATGAGCACTCCGGTGGCCGATCCCATGGTGATTATCGACATCTTTACCGAACTGGCCAAAAAGGCCCGCCGGGAGGGTTTGCTGGGGCTGGAAGATGATATCGGCCGCCTGGAGGATCCCTTTTACCAGAAAGGATTGCGGATGATGGTGGACGCCCTTGACCCGGAACTGATCCGGGACATCCTGGAGACGGATATCGAGTACACCGCCAGGCGCCACGAGCTGGGTCAGAGTGTTTTTCGCACCTGGGGCAGTCTTTCCCCTGCCTTTGGCATGATCGGTACCCTGATCGGGCTTATTGCCATGCTGGCTAAACTGGATGATCCCAATGCCATTGGCCCGGGTATGGCGGTAGCCCTGATCACCACCTTTTACGGCACCATCATGGCCAATCTGGTATTTATTCCCATGGCCAACAAGCTCAGCCTGCGCAGCACCGACGAGATATTGATCAAGGAGATCATCCTGGAAGGCATTATTGCCATCCAGTCCGGGATGAACCCTCGCATTCTGGAAGAAAAACTGGTATCCTTCCTGTCCCCCACCTTCCAGCAGCAGCGCCAGCAGCGGGAGGGGAACGCCATTGCGTAGGGTCAGGCGGCATGGCAAGAAGGATAACGCCGGCAGCGGGATGGAGTGGATGACCACCTATGGGGACATGGTTACCCTGCTGCTCACCTTTTTCATCCTGATTTACTCCATGTCCGTCATTGATGTGGTGAAATTCAAGGCTTTCATCACCTCTTTTCAGGGTTCCGGGGTGCTGAACTGGAACACCGCGCCACTTAATCAAACGGACCCGCCGGACACCCGGCAGCCGGACAACCAGTCCCCCAGACCGGATCAAACCCAGGTGCCGCCGGACATCCCGGCGGATGTGAACCCCCTGCTGGAGGTTTTTTACACCGTCCAGGCCCTGCTGGAGGAAACGGGTTTGCAGGAAGAGGTGGAAGTCCGGTATGAGGATCGGGGAATAGCCCTGGAAATCAAGGACCGGGTGCTGTTTGACTCCGGTAAGGCGGACCTGAAGCAGGACGCGCTGGCAATTCTGGATGTGCTGGCGGGATTTTTGGACCGGCTACCCTACCAGATTTCCGTGGAGGGCCATACCGATAACCGCCGGATCCATACCCAGGAGTTTCCTTCCAACTGGGAGCTTTCCGCCGCCAGGGCGGTGCGGGTGGTGCGCTATTTTACCGAAGTACGCCGGTTGGACCCCGTCAAGTTTGCCGCCGTTGGCTTTAGCCAATACCAGCCCATTGTTCCCAATGACACGGCGGAAAACATGGCCCAGAACCGCCGGGTGGTAATCATGATCATTGCCCGGGATCCCTATGCGAGCGAGGTGTTGCTGAGTGAACGAGGAAAATGAGGTTTATGAGGAAGAGGGTTCAGGCGGGAAGAAATGGCTGGCGGTGGTGCTGGTGCTGGTGGTGCTGTTGGGGGCGGCGTCCGGGGTTTTCCTGTATTACCGTTCCAGTGCCGCCGCTGGCGAAGAGGGGTCTCCCAGGGCTACCGCTAAGGTAAAAAGCATGACCGTTCCCAGCTTTACGGTAAACTTGGCGGATTCCACTTACCGGCGCTACCTGCGCACGAGTATCACCCTGGAGTATTATCCAAACAAGAAATTGGAGCGGGAGCTAAAGGATAACGAGTACCGGTTAAGGGATGCGATAATTGGGGTGTTGCGCACCAAGACAGTAAATGACATCAACACCCAGGAAAAGACTGCCGCCCTAAGGCTGGAACTGGTGGAAGCGGCCAACGAGGTATTGCAGCACGGAGACATCTCCGGTATCTATTTCCGGGAGTTTATCATCCAGTAAAGGGGGGATTACCTTGGGTTTGACGGAGGCAGAGATTCAACAGATGATCGCCAAAATGCACGGGGAGCAGGAACAACCCCGGGTATCAAGGGTAAAGTTTGTACCCCTGGAACCGGTGTTACCCAAGGGGAACCCCCAGCCGGTCAGCTTTTTGGGGGAAATCAATGTCACTATCTCCGCCCAGCTTGGGGAGGCGAGGATGACTGTAAAGGAAGTGCTGGAACTCCAGGAGGGTTCGGTGATTGAACTGGACAAACTGGCCGGTGAGCCGGTGGAGGTGTTCGTCAACGACGAACCCCTGGCCCTCGGTGAAATTGTGGTGATTAACGAGGTCTTCGGGTTGCGAATCAACTCCCTGGTACCAGACCGGGAACAGTGAGGGGCGGGCAGCGGTGGGTGACATATACGGTGCATTGGTCCGGCTGATTATTTTCCTGCCACTGGTGGTGCTGTTGGCTTATCTCACCATCAAATTTGGTCTGGGCAAACGAATCCTTTATGGCAGTCCGGGCTCCCTACGGGTGGTGGAAAGGCTGCCCCTTGGCGCCCGCACCTGCCTGTACGTGGTGGCAGTGGACAACCGTTATTATTTGTTGGGAGCCGGGGATGGCGGAGTGAGCCTCATCACCGAACTGCCGGATTACCGGACCGGGGGAGGGGACCAAACTCCGACCTTTCCCTGGACTGGATTGTCCCACTGGCGTCCGGACCGGAAGGGTGGGGATGGCCGTGGGTAAACCAGGCAGGCGGTCGGTGTCTTTAGAGGTACCTGATGTTTCCAGCCCAATGGCGACCAGCATGATCGCAAGTCAAGATAACAGACGTCAGGCACCTCGGGCGTATGGGCAGGTCTTGCTGGCTGCGGTGGTGATGTGCCTGGTCTGGCCGGCTGCTGCCAGCGCCCAGCCGGTTCCCATTCCCGATATATCGCTGAGTATTGGGCAGACGGAGGACCCTGCCCGGGTGGTGGACAGCCTGCGGCTGTTGTTCATCCTCACCATCCTGGCCTTGGTGCCGGCCATCCTGGTGTTAATGACATCATTTACCAGGATTGTGGTGGTGCTGTCTTTCCTGCGCACCGCCCTGGCCACCCAGCAAACACCGCCCAACCAGGTGCTGATCGGCCTGGCTCTGTTTCTTACCTTTTTTACCATGGCTCCTGTGTATAATGAGGTGAAAAGCAATGCCCTGGACCCCTACCTGGCGGGACAGATCAGCCAGGAACAGGCGCTGGCCTTAGCCCAGCATCCCCTCAAGGAGTTCATGTTCAAGCAGACCAGGGAAAAGGACCTGGCTCTGTTTGTCAACCTGAGCCAGTCCCAGCAGCCAGCTAGTAAGGAGGATGTTCCCCTTCTTACCCTGGTACCTGCCTTTGTCATCAGTGAACTGAAAACCGCCTTTCAAATGGGTTTTCTAATCTTTGTGCCGTTTCTGGTGATCGATATGGTGGTGGCCAGTACTTTGATGTCCATGGGCATGTTTATGGTCCCGCCGGTGATGATCGCTTTGCCCTTCAAACTTCTGCTCTTTGTGATGGTGGATGGCTGGTACCTTGTAATCAAATCACTAATGGAAAGCTTTATGTGAGCATCTAAGCCGTTGCAGTAAAGGGGAGCACAGCCCATGACCCAGGAGTATGTAATCCATCTGGCCCGGGAGGCCTTAAGCTTGGCCCTGTTTTTGGCGGCACCCGCCC
The DNA here is from genome assembly GCA_002339345.1 of Firmicutes bacterium UBA2598. Lineage (GTDB taxonomy): Bacteria > Bacillota > PH28-bin88 > PH28-bin88 > PH28-bin88 > UBA2598. Next base: position 7,660 of record DDKM01000107.1, read on the forward strand.
TGGGCTTTGGCCTGGTGGTTGGACTGGTCATCAGCATTCTGCAGGCTACGACGCAGATTCAGGAACAAACCCTGATCTTCGTGCCTAAAATCGTGGCGGTAATGCTGGCGATGTTGATCTTTGGATCCTGGATGCTCAGTGCCCTGGTCAGTTTCGCTGCGGAAGTCTTTTCCAGCATCAGTACGGTAGTCCGGTAGGGGGTGGTGGTATGGACTTTACCCAGTTCAGCAGTCTGTTCCTGGTGTTGGCACGCCTGACCGCCTTTATGGCCGCTGCTCCCTTTTTTGCCATCCGCAACGTTCCCGCCCTTGTCAAGGTCGGATTGGCGGCACTCCTCACCATGCTGGTCGGACCCGTCCTACCGGCACCTGATGAACCAATCCCGGGGGAATTGCTGGCCTATATGCTGGTAGTGATGGGGGAGGTCCTGGTGGGTTTGGCCTTGGGCTTTCTGGCGACCCTCATTTTTTCCGCCATCCGTTTGGCAGGGGAGCTGGTGGACCTGCAGATCGGCTTCGCCATGACCAACCTCTTCGATCCCCAGAGTGGGGGACTCATCAGTGCCTTGGGACAGTTCATGTATACCATGGGTATTCTTTTGTTTTTACTGATGGATGGACACCACAGCTTACTGGCCGCCATCGTCCGGAGCTTTACGGTGGTCCCCCTGGGAGGCGCCATGGCGGTGGATGGGGTGGCCGCCCATGCCGTGAAGGTATTTGGCGCCATGTTTGTCCTGGGGTTGAAAATCGCTGCACCCATTCTGGCGGTGCTGGTAATCAGCGATCTGGCCCTGGGGATGGTGGCCCGTACCGTTCCCCAGTTAAATGTGTTCATCCTGGGTTTCCCCTTGAAGGCTGCCCTGGGTATGATTGCCTTAAGTGTGACCGCCCCGGTGCTGGCCGTAATCATGGCATCGGTGTTTGGCCAGATGGAGCGCGACCTGTTAATTCTGATGGGGAATGCCCGGTGATGGACGAACGGTACCTGTACCAGAACCCCAGGCGGATGGTGGACACCGGTTTCAATCTGCAGCTGTTTGCCGAGGAAAAGACGGAGGAAGCCACACCCCACCGGCGGGAGGAAGCCCGGCGCAAGGGTCAGGTGGCCAAGAGCCCGGACCTGAATGCGGCACTGGTCATGGCGGTGGTGGTGGTGCTACTGTTCCTTCTATGGCAGCAGGCCTTTAGCCAGATTGGCGGATTCTTTACATGGCTACTGGGTGGTATGCTACAAAGGGAATTGACGACCGGAAATTTGAGCTACCTCTTTTCCTCTACCGCTTACTTTTTCCTGCAGTTGATGGCCCCGGTGTTTCTGGCGGCTTTGGCAGTGGGTTTGGCCGCCAACTTGATGCAGATAGGGTTTCTCTTATCACCGGAATCCCTGAAGTTCAAGCTGGAAAACCTCAACCCCTTGAACGGTTTCAAACGAATGCTTTCCAAAAGGGCGGTTGTGGATCTGATCAAGTCCCTGTTAAAGGTGACGGTGGTGGCGATTGTCACTTATGCCGTGGTCCGGGGCAGCTTTCACCAGTTACTGTTCCTGGCGGATATGTCCCTTCCCCAGGGAGTGGCCCTGGTGGCCGGTCTGGTATTTCGGGTGGGTTTGGCCGCCGTGATGGTGTTTTTGGTGCTGGCGGTGCTTGATTTTATTTTCCAGCGCTATGATTTCCGGCAGCGGCTAAGGATGTCCAAACAGGAAGTGAAAGAGGAACTGAAACAGACGGAAGGCGATCCGCAGCTCAAGGCCAAGCTGCGGGAGAGACAGCGCCAGATGGCCATGCGGCGGATGATGCACAGTGTGCCCAACGCCACAGTGGTGATCACCAACCCCATTCACCTGGCCGTCGCCCTTTTATATAAGGAAGGGGAAACCGAGGCGCCCCAGGTGTTGGCCAAGGGTGCGGGGGATGTGGCCCACCGGATTACCGCCGTTGCGCGGGAGCATAGGGTGCCGGTGGTGGAGAACCGGCCGGTGGCCCAGTTTTTGTTCAAAAACGTGGAGATCGGGCAGCAAATACCCGTTGAACTTTACCAGGCGGTGGCGGAAATCCTGGCCATGCTGTACCGAATTAAGAAAAGACATTGAACAACATTTTAGCTCTACATGGGGGAGGTGGATGGGTTGGCCCTGCCGGAAACCGGCATCAATGGCGCCATGCGGCGCCTGAACCAGTACAGTGATGTGATCATTGCGGCCCTGGTCATTGGGGTGGTGATTATCATCGTGGTGCCAATGCCGCCGGCCTTGCTGGATCTCATGCTCACCTTCAGCCTGGCCCTGGGCCTGGTGATCATGCTTACCACCATGTTTACCACCCAACCACTGCAACTTTCGGTTTTTCCCTCCCTTCTCTTGGTGGTTACCCTGTTCCGGCTGTCCCTGAACATTTCCTCCACCCGCTTGATTCTGAGCCAGGCCAGCGCGGGAAAGGTGATCCAGGCCTTTGGCGATTTTGTGGTGGGCGGCAGCTATATTGTCGGATTTATTATCTTTATCATTATTACCGTTATTCAATTTGTGGTGATTACCAACGGCGCCGGCCGGGTGGCGGAGGTGGCGGCCCGCTTCACCCTGGACGCCATGCCTGGTAAACAAATGAGCATTGACGCCGACCTGAACGCCGGGATCATCACCGAGGCAGAGGCCCGGGACAAACGCCGCCAGTTGCAGCGGGAGGCTGACTTTTACGGTGCCATGGACGGTGCCAGCAAGTTTGTGAAGGGCGATGCCATCGCTGGCATTGTCATTACCCTAATCAACATTGGCGGCGGCCTGGTCATCGGGATGTGGCAGTTGGGCATGCCGGCCATGGAAGCCCTGCGGCGATACACCCTTCTGACGGTGGGGGACGGGCTGGTTAGCCAATTGCCCGCCTTGCTGGTGTCCACCGCTACCGGCATCCTGGTTACCCGGGCCGGGGCCTCGGATAGTTTCGGCAAAGACCTGTCCAGACAATTGACTGCCTTTCCGCGCGTACTGGCCCTGGCTGCTGGCATTTTGGTCATCCTGGGCCTGATGCCTGGGTTGCCCCCGCTGCCCTTTTTGGTGATGGCGGGTGCTGCTGGATTTGCCGCCCACACCCTGTCCCAGGAGGCGGCCAAAGCCCAGGTGCAGGCCCGGGAACAGGCAGCGGCCCAGCCCAAACCCCGCCAGCCGGAAAATGTGCTAAACCTATTCCAGGTAGATGCCCTGGAGATTGAAATAGGCTACAATCTAATCCCACTGACCGATGAGAGCCAGGGGGGTGACCTGCTGGACCGTCTGGCGGCGGTACGACGCCAGTGTGCCGCCGAATTGGGTATTTTTGTGCGGCCGATGCGCATTCGGGATAACCTGCAGCTGGGTCCCAACATCTATGCCTTTAAGGTACGGGGTGTGGAAACCACCCGGGGGGAGGTGTTGCCCGGGTATTACCTGGCCATGAACCCTGCGGACACACCGGGTGAGGTCCACGGCATAGCCACCAAGGATCCCACCTTCGGCTTACCCGCCTGGTGGGTGACCGGGTCAGAGAAAGACCGGCTGGAAATGTTAGGTTTTACCGTGGTGGATGCTGCCACTGTGCTCATCACCCACCTGACCGAATTCATTAAATCCCATGCCGCTGAATTGCTCGGACGGCAGGAAGTCAAGGAGATGCTTGATGCCGTTAAGGAAAACCACCCGGCGGTGGTGGAGGAACTGATCCCGGACTTGCTTTCCATTGGGGAAGTGCAAAAAGTGCTGCAGAACCTTCTTAAAGAACGGGTTCCCGTCCGGGATCTGGTGACCATCCTGGAAACCCTGGCGGATAATGCGCGTCTAACCAAGGACCTGGATTACCTGACTGAGGTAACCCGCCAAGCCTTGGCCCGTACCATCTCCCGCCTGTATGCAGGAGACGGCGGCCGGATGGCGGTGATTACCCTTCACCCCAAGTTGGAGCAGACCATTGCCGATTCCCTACAGGCTACCCAGAGTGGCAGTTTTCCCGTCCTTTCGCCCCAGCAGGCGGAAAAAATCTTTGACCAGTTGGCCAAGCTGGCGGAACGGGCCCTGTTAATGGGCGGCACCCCCATCCTGTTGTGTTCCTCCCGGGTCAGGCTACCCCTACGGCGGCTAACCGAACGGGTGCTGCCCCACCTGGCGGTACTCTCCCTAAATGAACTGGTTCCTTCCCTGGAAATTGAATCCATAGGGACGGTGGTGTTGGAGTGAATATCAAAAGATATGTGGTTTCCGACATGCATGAGGCAGTGGCCCTTATCAAGCGGGATCTGGGGCCGGAAGCGGTGATTATCAGTTCCCGCCAGATTAGACCCGGTGGTTGGAAGGGCTTTTTTACGCGACCCCAGCTGGAAGTGACGGCGGCGGTGGATGACCGCCACCAGCCGGCGGTTGAGCCTTTACCGAGGCATGATCCATCCCCACCCAGGGTACCCGCCGCTCCCAATACCTTTCGCAGTTCATGGTCTAACCAGCCGGTGTCGCAGGGTGGCGGTCAAGATCATATCGCCCGGGAACTGGCGGAGCTAAAGGATCTCCTCCGCCGGGCTTTAAAGGGTGGCGGAAACCGTGAGATGTGCGGGGAACTGGAACAGTGGCGCCGGGTGTTACTGGATCTGGAGGTGACTGGTGATGTAACCGAAAGGGTGCTGCAAGGCATAGCTGAAACCGCTGGTCTGTCCAGTGATCCCCAGGCCATCAAACAGCAAATGCTCAGGCAAATGGCGGACATGCTGCCGGCCGGCGAAGGCCCCATTTCCCACAAGGTGTGCGCCTTTATCGGACCGACGGGGGTAGGCAAGACCACCACCCTGGCCAAAATCGCCGCCCAAATGGCTATCTTTGAACAGAAAAGGCTGGCCCTGGTTACATTGGATACCTATCGGATTGGGGCGGTGGAACAACTGCGAACCTATGGAGAAATCATGGGCCTTCCGGTGGAGGTGGTCATGTCTCCCAGGGAATTAAAACTGGCCATGGAGCGCTTTTGGGATCGTGACACCATCCTGATCGATACCGTCGGACGCTCCTCTAACAACAGGGTTGGCATTACGGAATTGAAGGGATTTCTTGAGGTGCTGCCGGCGTCGGATATTTTCCTGGTTTTGAGCAGTACCACCAAAACCAAGGACCTTTTCAAGGCGGTGGAGGCGTACCGGCCGCTCAACTATAATAAACTCATCTTTACCAAGCTGGATGAAACGGACAACCTGGGGGCCCTCCTGAACACCGCCTGCTCGGCGGGATGCCCGGTGGCCTACGTCACCACCGGGCAAGGAGTGCCTGATGATATCCAGGCGGTGGAGCCCAAAGACCTGGCCAAACTCATCCTGGGGGCGGTGGGATAAATGAGTGATCAGGCTACGCGCCTGCGGGAGCTGGTGCAAAAAAAACCGGTTAAGACTAACAAGCACCCGTCCGGGTTGCGGGTAATCGCCATAGCCAGCGGCAAGGGCGGTGTGGGTAAATCCAATGTGGTAATCAACCTTGCCATCGCCCTGGCCAAGTTGGACTACCGCGTGGTGGTATTTGATGCCGATCTCGGTTTGGCCAACGTGGATGTTCTGCTGGGTATGGTGCCCCAGTACACCCTGTATGATATCCTGAATGGACAGCGTACCCTGGATGAGGTGATTATTAACGGTCCTGCTGGCATTAGGGTGGTCCCCGGCGGTTCCGGTATCCAGGAATTGGCAAACCTGGACTACTACCAACGGGAACAACTGGTGCGGGGTCTTAGCCACTTTGAAGACACCGCTGATTTTTTACTCATCGATACCGGTGGCGGTATTTCCAGGGAAGTGCTCAGTTTTGTAAGCGCTGCAGACGAGGTACTGGTGGTTACCACACCTGAACCCACCTCCATCACCGATGCCTACGGGATTATTAAAATCATGTCCCGTTTCAAGGTTCAGCAGGACATTTATCTGGTGGTGAACCGCGTCACCTCCGTTGCTGAAGGTCAACAAACAGCCGCCAAGCTGGAAACTGCCGCCAAACGGTTTCTGCAGGTACGCCTGGCGGTGCTGGGTTATATAGCCGAGGACAGGGCGGTGGGGAAGGCGGTAATGCAGCAGCAGCCCTTATGTATGGCCTATCCCCATTCCCAGGCGGCCATTGATATCAAACAGATCGCCGCCCATCTGGTCGGCGGTGCCGGGAGCAATCCCCGCGGTATGGGCGGATTCATGGACAGACTGTTGCGCCTGTTCGGTTAAGGGGGCCTGGATTTGAACGGATTGTCAATTAACCAGAAACTGCATATTAAGGCCGGTAGCACTGGAGAACGTTACATCAGCCGTATTCAGGAGATAAAGGGAAACCAGTTTTCCATCACCATTCCATCCAATGCCTCGGGGGAACTGCTGCTGGCTTCTGGGCAGGAAGTGCATGTGGAGGTCTTTGTGGAAAATGGCCGGCTGATCTTTGAAACCAGGGTCACCGGCCGGAAAAGGGACAATGTACCCCTCATCACCCTGGCCTTGCCTGTAACGGTAAAAAGGGTCCAACTGCGTAATTTTGTGCGCATGCCCCTTACCATGGAGGTGCCATACCTGCCCATCGGGCCGGAGGAATTGAACATGCTGGATAAATTAAACCTAAGCCAAAGGGGCATCGCCATGGATATTAGCGGCGGAGGTATCCGGCTATCCACCTCAACTCTCCTGGCAGTGGATCAGCTGGTTGCGCTTCGCCTGACGCTAGCGGAAGGGCGAATTAACAGGTTTCTGACGGTGGCCGGCTGTGTACGGAGGGTGGAGGAGAGGGAGCTGAACGGCCACCGGATGTATGCTGCTGGGATTGAATACCATTTGCTGCAGGAAAGGGAGCGGGATTTGATCATCGGTTTTGTGTTTCGCAAAATGCGCCAGAAGGTGAAGGATGGCTAAACTGGCAACGGAGCGTGGGGTCAAGATGGCGGTATCCTTGGAATCAAGCTGGCATTCCTATCGCCAGACCAGAAGTGAAGAAGCCAGGCGGGTGTTGCTGGAAGCTTACCTGCCCCTGGTACGCCAGGTGGTGGGCAGGTTGCGGGTCAAATTACCCCCCCATCTTGATTATGAAGATCTGGCAGGGATGGGGGTGCTTGGTCTCATGGATGCCCTGGATCGCTTTGATCCTGCCAGGGGAGTCAAATTTGAGACCTATGCCGGGATGCGCATCCGGGGGGCCATTTTGGATGAATTGCGCCAGACCAGCTGGATACCCAGATCGGTCACCGATAAACTTAAGTTAGTAAACGAAACCTGTGCCCGCCTGGAACAGGAAACGGGAGGCGCAGTGGATGACCGGCAGTTGGCCGCCCAGTTGGGCATACCGGTTTCCCAGTTGGAGGAGCTATGGTTGCAGGCCAATTTCCTTTCTGTAGTTTCCCTGGAGGAATTTTTGCTGGCAGGCGATGGTGAGGACGGGATACGTCTGGGGAACAGCCTTGCCGATCCTGCAAGCCCGGATCCCGTTAGCCGTCTCGCGGAAAGGGAACTGGAAGAAGCCCTGGCGCGGGGAATCCAGCAACTGGGAGAAAAGGACCGTCTGGTGCTTTCCCTTTACTACCATGAGGGTTTGACCTTAAAGGAGATTGGCCGAGTTCTGGGTGTAACGGAATCCAGAGTATGTCAGCTGCACGGTCGTGCTCTGGGTAGGTTGCGACAATCTCTGGCAGAATACGTATAAATTTTACAAAATCCCAGGAGGAACTGGCCGGTCAATGTCAAAACATACAAGGTTTAAGGAAGCAAGATGGGGTGAATGGACATGGCTTACCTTTTCCTGGTGGTGGGGATATTGTTGATGGTTGTATTTTTCCGGGATGCCCTTGGACATTGGGCCCTACCCCAGTCCTCCCCTGGTCTGGTGCCGGCTCAACCGGAGCAATGGGGCGAAAAGGTGGAGGTGTTGGAGGCGAAGATTGACCTGCTGACGGAAACCCTGGGTGAGGCAACAGAGCACCTTGCCCGGATAGATCGCGGTATGGCCGTGCAGCATCGCCAGGTGGATTCCCCAGGGGAGGTTCCCTTTGCAAAAGTAGTGGAGGCCCGCACCCATCAGGCTCTGCAGGCCAAGGTATATACGATGGCGGACGCCGGCATGGATGTGGCGGACATCGCCAGGGAGTTGAACAGGGGAAAGGGTGAGATCGAATTAGTGCTCAGTCTAAGGCGGTAGGTGGATGGCGACAGCGCTTTGGCTCCCTTCTGTTTGGGATCGGTTTGGGTTTGACTGTGGCCTCCTTGGCCTGGGTCACTACGGGGTCCGGCCAAATGACCCGCCAGGAACTGGAGGAGAAGGCTAGAGCCTTGGGAATGGGCTATCGCCAGGAGTTCGTATGGTTTAATGATTCCCCTGCCCGCACCAGCGTTGGTGCGACCATAGAACAGGGTATGCCAGATTCCGCCGGGCAACCCGGACAAAATCGGCCAGCCCAAAGGGTAAATGTGGTGATCCCGGCTGGTGCCCACTCCGGTGAGGTTGGCAGACTGCTGGTGCAAGCGGGGGTGATTCCCGACGGGGCGGAGTTTTCACGGCGGGTCCAGGAATTGGGGGTCAGCCGGCAACTGCGCTCCGGCAATTATAGTTTTGAACAGGGCATAGACGTTGATAGTGTAATCGCCATCCTGATGCGGGGGCGGTAATCCACCGGGGGTGAGAAGGAATGTTAAGGGGTCTTTATACAGCAGCCTCAGGGATGGTGGCACAGCAAAAAAGGCAGGATGTCACCGCCAACAACCTTGCCAATGTCAATACCACCGGGTTTCGGAGGGAGGAGGTAACCTTCCGCCCGTTCCCGGAAGTTCTGCTACACCGCCTGGCTGGTGCGGAAGGCAAGCCCGTTCCCGTTGGGTTCACCAACATGGGAGTGCTGGTGGATCATATCCATATCGTTTTTGAGCAGGGTTATCTGGAAGAGACCCGCCGTCCGGCAGATTTGGCCCTTACGGGGGAGGGCTTTTTTGTCCTGGAAACAGCCGACGGTATTCGTTATACAAGGGCCGGGGCCTTTCAGGTGGACAAGGACGGTTTTCTAGTCACTCCAGACGGTGATTACCTGCTGGGGCGTCAGGGTCCCTTGCAGGTGGGGACCGGGGATTTCACCGTATCCGCCTCCGGTGAAGTGAGGGTGGGTGATCGGGTGATAGATTACCTGCGCATCGCAGTTTTTACCCAGGGTGCGCCGGTGCAGCGGATCGGACCGGGACAGTTTGCCGTTAATTTGCAGTACGAACAGCAGGTGGAACGACCGAATATCCGGCAGGGTGTACTGGAAAAATCCAATGTCAATTATGTGACGGAAATGGGTAACCTGCTAGCCGGCTTAAGGGCTTACCAGATCAGCCAGCGTGTGCTGCAGGCCCAGGATGAAACTCTGGGCAAGGTGGTGAATGAGGTCGGGGCAGTCCGTTAATTAACGGGCAGTTCCGGGTCGGAGGAATAATCATCCATGGTATTTGCAACTTCTGGAGATATCAAGGTGGGCATCGCCGAATGGAAAGTGGCTAAAAGCCCTTCCACCCTCATTACCTTGGGTTTGGGATCCTGTGTGGGGATTACCATGTATGATCCAGCCTCCCGGGTGGGCGGGCTAGCCCACATTATGCTGCCGGACAGCAGCCAATTTCAAAGTCACACCAACCCCGGCAAGTATGCCGATCTGGCCATTCCCATGCTATTAAAAGAAATAATCCAACAGGGAGGGCGGGAGGCGAACCTGGTGGTGAAAATTGCCGGCGGCGCCCAAATGTTTTCCGCGGCGGGCAGGCAGAACAGTACCCTCAATGTGGGTGCCAGGAATATCGCCGCCACCCGGGAGACCCTGAAAAGGCTGAATATCAGGATAGCGGCGGAGGATACCGGCGGTAGCCACGGACGCACCATGATCCTGCATCTGGTGTCTGGTGAAGTGCTCATCAGGACGGTGGGTGCCCCCCTGAAAGCCATCTAGGTGAACCGGCGAAAGGAATGAGCAGCATTGGATTTTGATACATTTAAGAGCCGGGTGTTGGCCCAGTTTGGCCTCAACCTTGACGGTTACAAGGAAAAACAGTTAAAACGTCGAATAGATACCCTGATGGCCACTCTTCAGGTGCCGGGATATGCGGAATATTTGCGGTTGTTGATAGAAAACAAGGAGATGTGGAACAGGTTCCTGGACCGGATTACTATTAATGTTTCAGAATTCTTCCGGAATCCGGATATTTTCCAAGTGCTGGAAAGACAGGTGTTGCCTTCTCTGCTGGAACAGCGTGGCAGGTTAAAGGTTTGGAGTGCAGCCTGTTCCAATGGGTGTGAACCCTATTCCCTGGCCATTATTTTGGCGGAGTTGTCACCCCTGGAAACGCACCGTATTGAAGCAACGGACATTGACCGCAAGATCCTGGAAGTGGCCAAGAGGGCAGTTTACGATGCCGGCAGCCTGAAAAATGTTTCACCTGCCCGCTTGCAGCGCTATTTTGAACCGGAGGGGAATGGCTACCGGTTAAAGGAAACGCTGAAACAAAGGGTGGATTTCCGTTACCATGATCTGCTCACCCAGGCCTATGGCAAAGGATATGACTTAATCGTCTGCCGTAATGTGACCATTTATTTCACGGCAGATGTTCAGCGGAGGATGTACCGTCAGTTTTACGAAGCCCTGAACCCAGGTGGTGTGCTGTTTATCGGCGCTACCGAGAGTATTTTACAGTACCAGGAGCTGGGCTTCCGTAAGATTTCACCCTGGTTTTACGGTAAACCCCAGGGGGCCTGACCAAAACGGTAAAGGAGAGGTAAAATGGTAACATGGGATCAACTGACCCTGCTGCATATGGACGCCCTTCGGGAGATTGGCAATATTGGGGCGGGCAACGCCGCCACCGCCCTGGCGGAAATGCTCCATCGCAAGATCAATATGGATGTGCCCAAAACAGGGATCATGCCCTTTGATGATATCAACCGGCTGGTGGGCAGTGAGGAGGAATTGGTAGCCTGTATCGACTTTGAAGTCACCGGTCGAGCCCCCGGCCACATCCTGTTCCTGCTGGATGCCCCCAGTGCCTATGCCATGGTGGACATGCTGATGGGACAGCCCGCCGGAACCACCACCGCCCTGGATGCCATGGGTATTTCCGCCCTGCAGGAGGTGGGTAATATCTTAACAGGTTCATTTCTGAACGCCTTTGCCCAGGTAACGGGTATGGGTTTCGCATCTTCGGTGCCCGCCTTTGCCTTTGATATGCTAGGCGCGGTGCTGAGTACCGCTTTAGTTGAAGGAGGGTTCTACGCCGACCAGGTACTGGTGATCGAAACCCAGTTTTATGAAGCGGATATCCGCTTGAATGGGCATTTTTTCCTTTTACCCCGGACCGAGTCGCTGGAAATAATCTTGCGCTCACTGGGAATGAGTGTTTAGGGAGGGTGAGAGTGTGGCAAAAAGGGTTTTAATCGTGGATGATGCAGCCTTCATGCGGATGATGATCAGGGATATTCTTACCAAAAATGGGTTTGAGGTCGCCGGTGAGGCGGAGAATGGGCAGCGGGCTGTCGAAATGTACCAGGAGTTGCGGCCGGACGTGGTAACCATGGATATCACCATGCCGGAGATGGACGGCATAACTGCGGTAAAGGAAATTAAGAAAAGGGATCCGGGTGCCAGGGTGATCATGTGCAGTGCCATGGGGCAGCAGATGATGGTGATGGAGGCTATTCAAGCCGGCGCCCTTGATTTTATTGTCAAGCCCTTCCAACAAGAACGGGTACTGCAGGCACTGGCGAAGGCTTTGGGATAGACTTTGTTTGGCCCGGGTAGCGCGGTTGCTTCGGGCCTTTTTGGCGGGTGTGAAGGAGGTTGGTGTATCTGAAAGAAGTCTTGTCCCAGAGCGAAATCGATATGTTGCTAAACGCCCTGACTTCCGGGGAGTTGACGGCGGATGAAGTACGGACACAAGTTGCTAAGCCAAAGGTGAAAGTTTATGATTTTCGGCGTCCCAACAAGTTTTCCCAGGACCACCTGCGTACCCTGTCCATGATCCATGAAAACTTCGGCCGGCTGGTGAGTAACTTCTTATCCGCTTACCTGCGCACCAGTGTACAGGTGAAGATATCTTCGGTGGATCAGCTGACGTATGAGGATTTTGTGGTATCCATTCCTACCCCCACTATGATGACGGTATTTACCATGTCACCACTCCCCGGCAGGGTTGTGATGGAAAGCAACGCCGCCTTTATTTTTCCACTTATTGATTTGCTGTTTGGTGGCACCGGCGAAATGCCCCGCCGCGTACGGGAACTGACGGAAATTGAGTTGAATGTTTTGCGTAACCTCAATGCTCGGCTGCTGGAAAATATGACCTATATTTGGTCTGACATATATCAACTAAAACCGAAAATCGAAGCCCTGGAAACCAATCCTCAATTAAGCCAAGCCATTGCCCCCAATGAAACGGTGGCGATCATAACCTTTGCTACCAACATCGGTAAGGTCCAGGGACTATTAAATATTTGCCTTCCATACATGACCCTGGAGCCCTTGGTATCCCGCCTGTCTACCAGGCAATGGCTGGCCATGGGGGAAAGCGGTGTCAATGAAAATTATCACCGGCGATTGCATCATCTTTTGGGCACGGCCATGGTAAAGTTTGCCGTTGAAGTCGGTGAGACAGACCTGTCGGTTCGCGATTTCCTGCAATTAGGTGTGGGTGATGTGATTACATTGGATAATGTCATGGGTGCAGATATGGTCATGACCATTGAAGACCGTCCCAAATTTTACGTTCAGCCGGGCATGATGGGTAAAAAAATGGCTGTGCAGGTGACAGGACTTGTAGAGAGGGGAAATAAAGAGTGAACTCCTTTTTGTCACAGGAAGAAATTGATGCCCTGTTGCGCCAGGCCAGTGAACCAGCACAAGAGGATAATGACTCCCTTACGGATATAGAAAAGGATGCTCTGGGGGAAATCGGAAACATTTCCATGGGTTCTGCAGCCACCGCCCTCTCCCAATTATTAAACCAGCGAGTGGTCATCACCACCCCAAAGGTTTCGATTACAACTATTGACGAACTATTAACCACTTTTACCAGGCCGTATCTAATTGTAGAAGTGAACTTTACCATGGGGTTGGAGGGATCCAATTTACTGGTTATCCATGCCACCGATGCCATGGTCATCGCCGACCTGATGATGGGTGGTACGGGTCAGGCCAATGGCATGGAAATCACAGAAATCCAGCTCAGTGCAGTGGCGGAGGCCATGAACCAAATGATCGGTTCGGCAGCTACCTCCATGTCCTCCATTTTTCGGACTGGTGTAAATATTTCCCCGCCAAAAGTGATACCGGTAGACTTTAATAGTGATAAGGGAGAATGGCTTCGAAATTCCCAAATACAGGAAAGGGTGGCAGTTGTCTCCTTCCGGCTGGAGATTGGCAACCTCATCGACAGTGAAATCATGCAGATCATGTCGCTACCAGTTGCCCGCAAGGAAGTGAGCATGCTAATGGGTGATCATACTTCACCGGCACCTGCCACTGCCGTTGCAGTGCCACCAGCAAAGGTTCAGGAACCGGTAAATGTTACTGGTGTGGGTGGTGGTGTAGAAGCGGTTACCAATGGAGGTCATTCCACCCGCAACATTGATCTTATTTTGGATGTACCTCTGAGAATCTCTGTCATCCTGGGACGCAGTAAAAAACCTATCCGGGAGGTTCTGGGTCTGGTACCCGGATCCATTGTGGAACTGGAAAAGCTGGCCAATGAACCGGTGGAAATCCTGGTTAACGGGAAGCTCATTGCTTTCGGTGAAGTGGTGGTAATCAACGAGAATTTTGGGGTGCGCATCAATTCTATTATTACCCCGGTGGAAAGGATTAACAATCTTCGAGCGTGAACCTCCTCCGGGACAAGCCCGGAGGCTTCTCACTTCATCGAAAGCCGCTTTGCTAAAGGCAAAGTCTTACGCTTTCTCGTGAGCTACAGGGCTGTTGCCCTGGCCCGGTCCATGGGCATCTACTACTTCACCTTTCGGTTACGTAGATACGTGCTTACTTGAAAACACCAGTTTCTTTTGGGAATCAG
>DDKM01000092.1 GCA_002339345.1 Firmicutes bacterium UBA2598
TGGGAGTGAGGGGCGGATTGACGAATAATTAGGCGAAGAATGAGGTTAATGTTCGCTTTTTCGTTGACACTGCCAGCGGTCCTTTGGTATGATGAACATGTCCGGGAAATTAAATAGAGGGGACTGGCGGGTACGGCCATGGTGCCGCACTCCAGCCCGAAAGTGTACCTAGGGTTCCGCACCTGCGAAGGGTGATGCGGTGGCACCTCTCATCTGGCAGTGGTCCGGTCCGAGTGGTACAGGCATTCCGGCAGCTTTGTCCGGCATGTTACACCGGAGGGGAAAAAGCCCAGGCGGGTAGGTTTCGGCTATGTTAGTCAAATCTACCAGCCTGGGTATATTAATTTACCGCGGGCGGATAACCCAAAGGGGGGATGCACAGGACAGAAAGCGGATCCCGGTTTTTTGGACTCATCTAAAAAACGATAGGAGTGGAAGGACCGTTGGAAAGCTTTTTTAAACTGAGGGAGAACAATACCACCGTCAGGACGGAAATGCTGGCAGGACTCACCACCTTCATGACCATGGCCTACATTATTATCGTGAACCCCTTTATCCTGGGTGATGCGGGTATGCCGGTGGAAGCGGTCTTTGTGGCCACCGCCCTTTCCGCAGCCCTGGGTACCCTTTTGATGGGCCTGTTGGCCAATTATCCCTTTGCCCTGGCACCTGGTATGGGCCTGAACGCCTTTTTCGCCTACTATGTGGTGGGTGTATTGGGTCTGTCCTGGCAGGCAGCCCTGGCGGCGGTTTTTATTTCCGGTGTCATCTTCTTAATCCTAACCCTCACCAAGGCCCGGGAGGCTATCGTCAATTCCATTCCCATGCCCCTCAAGTTGGCGGTCAGTGCCGGTATCGGCCTGTTTATCGCCCTGATTGGTTTCAAAAACGCCGGCATTGTGGTTGCCAATCCGGCTACCCTGGTTTCCCTGGGCAGCATCAAGGATCCCAATGTGATTACCGCGCTGCTGGGTCTTTTAATCACCGGCGCCCTTGTTATCAAGCGGGTTAGAGGCGCTCTGATCCTGGGCATCCTGGCCACCACCATTATCGGTATTCCCTTGAAAGTCACCCCCATTGCCAACTTGAAGCTTGTCAGTATGCCGCCCAGCTTGGCTCCGACCTTCGGTGCATTTACCCTCGGGTTCAACGAAGTATTAACCTTTGGCATCATTCCTGTCATCTTCGCTTTCACCTTTGTGGATCTTTTTGACACCATCGGCACCTTGACCGGGGTGGCTACCAAGGCCAATATGCTGGACAGGGAAGGCCGCCTGCCCCGGGCCAATAAGGCTCTGTTGGCGGACTCCGTGGCCACCGTGGCCGGTGCCGCCGTGGGGACCAGTACCGTGACCACCTATATTGAAAGTGCTTCCGGGGTGGCGGAAGGTGGCCGCACCGGCCTAACCGCCGTGGTCACCGCCGGATTGTTCCTGGTGGCCCTGTTCTTCTCCCCGCTACTGTCCGTCATTACCTCCGCTGCCACCGCGCCGGTATTGATCATCGTTGGTATTTTCATGATGGAGCCGGTAATGAGGATCAATTTTGCCGACTACCTGGACGGCATTCCCGCCTTCCTGGCCATCGTGATGATGCCCTTTACCTTCAGCATTGCCGAAGGTATTGTATTCGGGGTACTGGCTTATACCTTGCTCAGGGTGCTGACGGGCCGGACCAAGGATGTCAGCTTGACCATGTGGATCCTCACTGTGTTGTTCATCATCCGGTTAATTTATCACTAAAAGGTATACCCTTAAAGGGCGGGAAGGGGCTCAAGGAAACTTGGGCCCCGACCTGTACCGCCAATTCTTGCGTAAAGTGGTGAAACCTGTGGTAAACTCCCTGTCCCTGGACAGGATCACCGCCTGTCCCCCGGTAAAAATCGGGATCATCGGCGGCGGCCAGCTGGGCAAAATGATGACGCTAGAGGCCAAAAGGATGGGTTTCCATGTCACGGTGATGGATCCCACCCCGGCCAGTCCGGCTGCCCAGGTGGCCGATGCCCAGGTTGTGGCTGGCTTCCATGATGAAAAGGCCATCAGGGAAGTGGTTACCGCCGTGGATGTGACCACCTATGAATTTGAACACATCGACGCCGCCGTCCTCCTAGCCATGGAGGAAAGGGGCTTCCCGATATACCCCACACCAATTGTATTACAGAAAATTCAAAATAAATTAACCCAAAAGGAAATCTTGGCGGCGGCAGGGATACCAGTGCCTGCCTTTGCACCGGTCCATTCAGAGGCGGATATTGCAGCAGCGGCAATCCGGTTGGGGTATCCCCTGGTACTGAAAACCTGTACGGGGGGTTATGACGGTAAGGGAAACTGTGTCATCAACGGTCCCGACCAGATCAGACCAGCCATGACTTCTCTGCAGGGCAGCCTGATGGTGGAAGAGTATGTGCCGTTCCTTGGCGAGGTTTCCGTCATTGTGGCCCGCAATTGTCATAATGAGGTCAAGAGTTTTCCCCTGGCGGAAAACATCCATGTTGAAAATATCCTCCGCTTGACCATTGTCCCGGCCAGGGTGGATGACGTCATCGCCCAATCGGCCCGGCAGGTGGCGGAGAGGGTGATAGAGGTCTTTCGCGGAATCGGCGTTTTTTGCATCGAAATGTTCGTCACCACAGGCGGGCGGGTGCTGGTCAATGAGGTGGCGCCCCGGCCCCACAACTCCGGGCACTATACCATCGAGGCCTGTGTCACCTCACAGTTTGAACAGCACATCCGGGCCATTACCGGTCTACCTCTGGGGGATCCTTCACTAATCCAGCCGGCAGTGATGGTAAACCTTCTGGGAGAGGATGAACGCCAGGGCCCGGCGGTGCTCACCGGCATCCGGGAGGTCCTGGCCATGCCTGGGGTTTACCTGCATTTTTACGGTAAGCAGCAAACCGCACCCCGGCGCAAAATGGGACACGTGACGGTGGTGGCGTCTTGCCGGAGCGAAGCCCTGGAAAGGGCCTACCGGGTGGCCGCCAGCCTGCGGGTAACTGCAGAAGAGGTTAGTAGGTAAAGGGAAGAACGGTAAGAAAAGTGCATGGTTTACCCCCCCAACAATATTAGTCAAACAGGAAGGGAGGCGGGAGCTTGGCCGCTCCGCTGGTAGGTATAATTATGGGCAGTGACTCCGACCTCAAGGTGATGCACCAGGCGGGCAAGGTTCTGGAGGAGTTCGGGGTGCCCTATGAGATGACGGTGGTATCCGCCCATCGTACTCCGGAACGCCTTTTTAGCTATGCGCGGGAGGCTGCCGCTAGGGGCTTGGCGGTGATTATCGCGGGTGCCGGCGGTGCAGCCCACCTGCCGGGGATGGTCGCCTCCCTGACGGAACTGCCGGTCATCGGGGTACCGGTCCAGACTGCTACCCTGGGCGGGGTGGATTCACTGTACTCCATTGTGCAAATGCCGCCCGGGGTGCCGGTGGCCACGGTGGCCATCAATGGGGCCCAGAACGCGGGCATTCTGGCCGCCCAGATGCTGGGTGTGCGGGATGCCGCCTTGCGGCAACGAATCCGCACATATAAGGAAGGGTTGCGGCAAATGGTGGAAGGAAAGGCCAGGGATCTGGAAGAAAAGGGCTACCAGGCCTATCTCAATCACATGACTGGAGGGAAATAGGGTGATTGAACGGTATACTTTGCCGGAAATGGGCAGGGTCTGGACTCTGGAGAACAAGTACCAGAAGTGGTTGGAGATCGAAATATATGCCTGTGAAGCATGGGCGGAACTGGGGGCCATTCCCTGGGAGGCAGTGGAGGCCATCCGCCAAAAGGCCACATTCTCTGTAGAGCGGATTGCTGCCATCGAGGCGGAGACCCGGCATGATGTAGTGGCCTTTACCCGTTGTGTGGCGGAGAACCTGGGTGATGAGGCCAAATATGTCCACTACGGGCTGACCTCCTCCGATGTGGTGGATACCGCCCTTGCTGCGCTGATGCGGGAGGCCATCACCCTGATTATCCATGAAGCGGGGAAGCTGACAGCCGCACTGGTGGATAAGGCCCGGGAGCATAAACACACCATGATCATGGGCCGTACCCACGGCGTCCATGCCGAACCCACCACCTTCGGCTTGAAGATGGCCCTCTATGTAGCGGAAATGCAGCGCAATTTACAGCGGCTGGAACAGGCCAAATCTATCATTTCCGTTGGTAAACTGTCCGGTGCGGTGGGCACCTATGCCAACATCCATCCCCATGTGGAAAGCTATGTTTGCCACAAACTGGGGCTGGCCCCGGCCCCCATTTCCACCCAGATTTTGCAGCGGGACCGCCATGCCGAGTACATGACTGTCCTGGCCATCGTGGGGGGCACCCTGGACAAGCTGGCTACGGAAATCCGCGGTCTGCAAAAAACAGAAACCAGGGAGGTAGAAGAGCCATTTTACGCGGGGCAAAAGGGATCATCCGCCATGCCCCACAAACGGAATCCCGTGAACTGTGAGCAGATTTCCGGTCTGGCCCGGGTACTGCGGGGCAACGCCATGGCGGCCCTGGAAAACATGCCCCTGTGGCATGAACGGGATATCTCCCATTCTTCGGTGGAACGGGTGATCGTGCCGGACAGCACTACTTTGCTGCACTACATGCTGAACCGAATGACCCGCATCATCACCGACCTGCACGTATACCCGGAAAACATGCAACAGAACATGGCTAAAACCCTGGGGTTGCCCTACTCCCAGCGGGTGTTGCTGACCCTGATCGACAAAGGCCTGAGCCGTGAGGCGGCCTACGATCTGGTACAATCCCATGCCATGCGGGCTTGGCGGGAGCAAAAACCCCTGCAGGAACTGCTAGCGGCGGATGGTGTAATCCGGGCCTATTTGGGGGAAAGGGACCTGGCCGCTTGTTTTGACCCAGCCTACCACCTCCGGCGGGTGGATGAAATATTTGCCCGGGTGGGGATTTAGCAACTCCAATTACTGGAAAGGAGTGTTAACCGGTGGAAAGAGGAGCCATGCGGTACGAAGGTAAAGCCAAAAAGATCTATGCCACCAGCCATCCGGACCTGTTCATTGTGGAATTCAAGGATCAAGCCACTGCCTTCGATGGCAAGAAACGCGGTATAATCCATGAGAAGGGTATCTGCAATGCCCGTATATCTGCCCTGTTGTTTAAGCATCTGGCGGAACAGGGAGTGCCCACCCATTTTGTGGAAATGCTTTCCTCCCGGGAAATGCTGGTTAAAGGGCTGGACATCATCCCGGTGGAGGTTGTGGCCCGTAATGTTGTGGCAGGCTCCCTGGCCAAAAGGTTGGGCCAGCCGGAGGGAACGCCGCTGCCCAAGCCGGTGCTGGAGTTCTATTATAAGTCCGATGCCCTGGGTGACCCCATGATCAATGAATACCATGTGGACAGCATGGGGTGGGCCACCGGCGGGGAAATGCAGCGCATTAAGGAACTGGCCTGGCAGGTGAACCAGCGGCTGTCCGTCCTGATGGAGCATGCGGGGTTGGTGTTGGTGGATTTTAAACTGGAGTTCGGCCGGCACCGGGGGGAGGTTTTGTTGGGGGATGAGATCTCCCCAGATACCTGCCGTTTGTGGGATGCCGCCACCGGTGAAAAGCTGGACAAGGATCGTTTCCGCCGGGATTTGGGTGGCGTGGAAGACGCCTACCGGGAAGTTTTGCACCGGGTGGAACGGGTGCTCGGCACCCTATAATGCGGCCAAGGCTTGTTACAGAGTAAAAACTCGCGCAGAAAGAGGGATGAACGGTGTATTTAGCCCAGATTCACATTACCTTGAAGCCCGGTGTGCTGGATCCCCAGGGCACGGCGGTTTATAAAGCCTTGCAGGCCCTGGATTTTACCGGCGTGGAGGACGTCCGTATCGGTAAGTACATGGAGGTGCGGCTTTCGGCGGCAGACCGGGCGGTGGCGGAAATGCAGGTGGCGGAAATGTGCCGGCGGCTACTGGCCAACCCGGTGATTGAAAACTACGCCTTTCAGGTGGTGGAGGGATAAACCATGCGCGTTGGAGTAGTGGTGTTCCCCGGTTCCAACTGTGACGCCGATGTTAAACACGCGGTGGAAGTGGTTACCGGCCACCCCGCCAGGTTCATCTGGCACCGGGAAACATCGGTGGATGGCTTGGACTGCCTGGTGTTGCCCGGCGGTTTTTCCTATGGTGATTACCTGCGTACCGGTGCCATTGCCCGGTTTTCCCCGGTGATGCAGGCTGTGGAAACCTTCGCCCGGTCCGGCGGCCTGGTACTGGGTATTTGCAACGGATTTCAGATTCTCCTGGAGGCGGGTTTGCTGCCTGGCGCCATGCAGACCAACAATGTAATGCAGTTTCGCTGCCAGGAGACCTACCTGCGGGTGGAGACCGTCAACACCCCCTTTACCTGCCTGGCCCAGACGGGCCAGGTGTTAAAAATTCCCATCGCCCATGGGGCGGGGAATTACTATGTTGACCAGGCTACCCTGGCAGAGTTGAACGGCAACAACCAGGTGGTTTTCCGCTACGCTACCCCCGCCGGTGATGTGACGGCACAAGCCAATCCCAACGGATCGGTGGAAAATATTGCCGGGATCTGTAACCGGGAGCGGAACGTACTGGGGATGATGCCCCACCCGGAACGCTGTGCCGAAAGCATCCTGGGCGGTACCGACGGCCAGGTGATTTTCCGGTCCATGCTGGCCTGGTGGACGGAAAACCGGGGTGTGGCGTTGGCGATAGGGACAGCGATGGTGGGTGATCCGGCCGGCGCCCATCCTACCGGAGCGGTGCCGGCGGATAGCGGTGCCAAAGGGTGCTGCGGCCGGCGGGACGGCAAGGGAGGTGACCGTGGTGAGTGTTAGCCGGGAAGCGTGGAAGGAAATGGGCCTTACGGCGGGCGAGTACGAGCGGATTAAGGAGTTGCTGGGTCGGGAGCCCAATTATGTGGAAACCGGCATGTTCGCCGTAATGTGGTCGGAACACTGCAGTTACAAAAATTCCAAGGCAGTGCTGCGGCTTTTCCCCACCAAGGGGCCCCGGGTACTGCAGGGGCCGGGGGAAAACGCCGGTATTGTGGACATCGGTGACGGTCAGGCGGTTGTGTTCAAGGTGGAATCCCATAACCATCCCTCCGCCATCGAGCCCTTTCAGGGAGCGGCCACCGGAGTGGGCGGGATTGTGCGTGATGTGTTCACCATGGGGGCTCGTCCCATCGCCCTGTTGAATTCTCTGCGCTTTGGCAATCCCCGAAACCCTCGGGTACGCTACTTGGTGGGCGGCGTAGTGTCGGGGATCTCCTTTTACGGTAATTGCCTGGGTATTCCCACTGTGGCTGGAGAGGTATTTTTCCATGACAGCTATGAGGGTAATCCCCTGGTTAACGCCATGTGTGTAGGGCTTATCCAGACCGACCGCATTGCCCGCGGGGCTGCCGCGGGAGTAGGCAACCCGGTGATGGTGGTGGGGGCCAAGACTGGGCGGGACGGCATCCACGGTGCGACCTTCGCTTCGGAGGAACTGAGTGATGCCTCCGAGGACCGGCGCCCCTCCGTTCAGGTGGGGGATCCCTTCATGGAAAAATTACTGTTGGAAGCCTGCCTGGAACTCATTGACGCCGGTCTGGTGGTGGGAATGCAGGACATGGGAGCTGCCGGGCTGACCAGTTCTTCCTCCGAGATGGCTTCCCGGGCGGGTACCGGCATGGAGATTGATGTGGCTTTGGTGCCCCGGCGGGAACCGGGCATGACCCCTTATGAGGTGATGCTATCCGAGTCCCAGGAGCGGATGCTGGTGGTACCCAAACAGGGTTGCGAGGATCAGGTGCGGGCCATTTTCAGCAAGTGGGGGCTGGATGCGGTGGTGGTGGGCCGGGTCACCGGTGACGGCCAGCTACGCATTCTGGAGAACGGGCAGGTGGTGGCAGACATCCCGGCCCTGGCTTTGACGGAACACTGCCCAGTTTACAACCCGGTCTGGCGGGAGCCGGCATATGTGGCCACCGCCCATGCCTTTGACCCCGCTTCGCTGCCGGCACCGGCAGACCTGGGGGCGGTGTTGCTGGAGATCCTGTCCGACCCAACGGTGGCCAGCAAGGAGTGGGTTTACCGGCAGTATGATTACAAGGTCCAAATCAACACCGTGGTGCCCCCCGGTTCCGATGCCGCGGTGCTTAGAATCAAGGGAACCAATAAGGGGCTGGCGGTAACCATCGACTGCAACGGCCGCTACTGTTACCTGGATCCCTATACCGGCGGAGCCATTGCCGTCGCCGAAGCTGCCCGCAATCTGGTTTGCACCGGGGCGGAACCCCTGGCGGTGACCGATTGCTTAAATTTCGGCAACCCGGAAAAACCGGAAATTTTTTGGCAGTTCCGACGGGCGGTGGAGGGCATGAGCGAAGCCTGCCGGGTACTGGAAACCCCGGTGGTGAGCGGCAATGTCAGTTTCTATAATGAAACCAATGGCCAGGCGGTATTGCCCACCCCGGTGGTGGGGATGGTGGGCTTACTGCCGGATATCAGCAAAAGAGCCACCCTTTCCTTCAAACAGGAGGGTGATGTAATTGTCCTGTTGGGTGAAACCTTCCCGGAACTAGGGGGCAGCCAGTACCTGCAGACCATCCATGGCCTGACCACCGGCAAGCCGCCGGCCCTGAACCTGATCCGGGAAAGGGCGGTGCAGCAGGCTACTTTGGCGGCGATTCGGCAGGGGTTGGTCAACTCCGCCCACGACCTGAGTGAGGGGGGGCTGGGGGTGGCGCTGGCTGAGTGTGCCATCAATGGTGGTATGGGTGCCAAAGTGGTGCTGCCAGGTGAAGTGGATCCCCTAACAGCCATTTTCAGTGAATCCCAGTCCCGCATCCTGTTGACAGTATCACCCGGCAACCTGGTGGCCCTGGAAAATCTGTGTCACCAGCACGGGGTACCCTATGCCGTCCTGGGTACGGTGGAAGGGGACCGGCTGGTGGCGGTGGACCAAAGGGGACAAAGGGTGCTGGATTTAGCGGTGACGGAAATGACTAAGCGTTGGCGGGAGGCGATCCCATGTCTGATAGCCTGATACCCTGGGAAACCGATAAACCGAAGGATGAATGCGGTGTTTTTGGCATCTACGGTCCGGGGCTGGATGTGGGCAGGCTCACCTATTTCGGACTTTATGCCTTGCAGCACCGCGGCCAGGAAAGTGCCGGCATTGCCACTGTCCGGGACGGGGAGGTACAGCTGCACAAGGGCATGGGCTTGGTATCGGAGGTTTTTGATGAAACGGTGCTGGCCGGTCTGAAGGGGGACATCGCCATCGGCCATGTGCGCTACTCTACCACCGGCTCCAGCTGCCTTACCAACGCCCAGCCCCTGTCCTTCCGTTACCTGCGGGGGGCGGTGGCCCTGGCCCATAACGGCAATCTCACCAATGCCAGGGAATTACGCCATACCCTGGCGGCCACTGGTTCGGTTTTCCAGTCCACCACCGACAGCGAGGTGGTGGTGAACCTCATTGCCCGCTACGGCCAGAACCCCATTGAGGAAACCCTGATGAAGTGCATGATTGACATCAAGGGCGCTTACTCCATGGTGGTGATGACCGAAGATAAGCTCATCGGGGTGCGGGATCCCTTTGGGGTCAGGCCCCTTTGCCTGGGCCGGCTGAACGGTGCCCATATCATTGCCTCGGAGTCCTGTGCTCTGGATACGGTGGGCGCCGAGATGGTCAGGGATATTAAGCCTGGGGAGATTGTCATTATCGATGCCACGGGGGTGCGCTCTATTCAGACCATGGCTGCTCCCCACCGGGCTTTGTGCATCTTTGAGTTTGTGTACTTGGCCCGGCCGGACAGTACCATCGATGGGGAAACGGTCACCCTGGCCCGGCGCAAAATGGGCATGGAACTGGCCAGGGAGTTCCCGGTGGATGCGGATATGGTGATCCCGGTGCCGGATTCCGGCACCGCCGCTGCCCATGGGTACGCGGAGATCTCCGGTTTACCCTTCAAGGAGGGTTTGATGAAGAACCGGTATATCGGTCGTACCTTTATCCAGCCCACCCAGAGCATACGGGACCTGGGGGTTAGGCTGAAACTCAATCCCATTCGGGAAATCCTGGCCGGCCAGCGGGTGGTGCTGGTGGATGACTCCATCGTGCGGGGTACCACCAGCAAAAAGATCGTCCAGATGTTAAGGGAGGCGGGTGTCAAAGAGGTACACCTTCTCATCAGTTCACCACCGGTGCTGTATCCGTGTTATTACGGCATAGATACCAGCGCCCGGGCGGAACTGATTGCCGCCCAGCATGACCTGGACACCATCAGGAAATATATTGGAGCGGATAGCCTGCATTACCTCAGCCTGGAAGGCATGTTGAAGGCCATGCGGTCTGGCGCGGAACACTTTTGCGCCGCCTGTTTCAGCGGTTGTTACCCCATTGAGGTTCCCGCCATCGGGGACAAGTTTACCCTGGAAGGCAGGTGTCCGGTATGAGTCAGGATGGCTGGACCTATGCCCGGGCGGGGGTGGACATTGGCGCTGGCAACCGGGCGGTGGAACTGATGAAGGAAACCGTCCGGCGCACTTGGCGGCCGGAGGTACTGGGCGACCTGGGGGGCTTCGGCGGCCTGTTCGCCCTGGATACATCCCGTTACCGCCAGCCGGTGCTGGTAGCCGGGACCGACGGGGTGGGCACCAAGCTGAAGGTGGCCATGCTGTTGGACCGGCACGATACCATCGGTATTGACGCGGTGGCCATGTGTGTGAACGATATCCTGGTACAGGGAGCGGAACCCCTATTCTTCCTGGATTACCTGGCGGTAGGCCGCTTGGTGCCGGAACAGGTAGCTACCATCGTGCACGGTATTGCCGAAGGGTGCCGCCAGGCGGGTTGTGCCCTCATTGGCGGGGAAACCGCCGAGATGCCCGGGTTTTACCAGCCCGGCGAGTATGATGTGGCTGGCTTTGCCGTGGGTGTGGTGGACCGGGACCGGGTCATCACCGGGGCGGGCATCCAGGTGGGTGACCGGGTGCTGGGACTGGCCAGCAGCGGCCTGCATAGCAATGGCTATTCCCTGGCCCGCAAGGTGCTGCTGGAGGAGGCGGCATACCGGCCTGACCAGACGGTAGGGGGGTTGGGTCGCACAGTGGGGGAGGAACTGCTGACCCCCACCCGGATCTATGTCCGGTCCATCCTGCCTCTGTTGTCCAAATACGAGATCAGGGGGTTGGCCCACATTACCGGAGGAGGGCTGCTGGAAAACATCCCCCGGGTGTTGCCTCCCGGCACCGCCGTCCGGCTACAGGCCGGCAGTTGGCCGGTGCTGCCGGTCTTCCGGCTGATCCAGCAGCAGGGACGGGTGGCGGATGCGGAAATGTACCGTACCTTTAACATGGGGATCGGCATGGTGGTGATTGTTCCCGCCCTTCAGGCGGAGGCCCTGCAGGCGGAACTCACCATGGCCGGCGAGCAGGTCTACGCCATCGGGGAAGTGGTGGCTGGCAATGGTATAGTGGAGATCGGCTAGCAGGGAGGAGGTGCCATATGTCCAAACTGGTGCTGGGTATCCTGGCCTCCGGGCGGGGCAGTAACCTCCAGGCCATCATCGATGCCATCCAGCAGGGGCACTTGCAGGCTGTTGTTGCAGTGGTGGTGAGCGACCGGGCGGATGCTTTCGCCCTGGAAAGGGCACGACGGCATAACATTGCGGCGGTACACCTGTCCCCGGGCGACTTTCCTGACCGCCTGGCCTACGACCGGGCGGTGGCGGAGGTGCTGGAAGGTTATGGTGTACAGGTGGTGGCCCTGGCTGGTTATATGCGGCTGGTGTCCACAGTTTTGCTGGACCATTTTCCCTACCGGGTGGTGAATATCCATCCCGCCTTACTCCCCGCCTTTCCAGGACTGCATGCCCAAAAACAGGCCTGGGAGTACGGGGTGAAGTATAGCGGCTGCACTGTTCATTTTGTGGATGCAGGTATGGATACTGGGCCAATTATCGCCCAGGCGGTGGTACCGGTGCTGGACGGGGACAGTGCCCAGGACTTGGCGGATCGTATCCTGGTGGAGGAACACCGCCTGTATCCACAGGTGCTGCAGTGGATGGCAGAGGGCCGGGTACAGATCAAGGAAAGCCGGCGGGTGACGGTAATTCCGCCGGTTGAGCAGGGGGGGGTGAAGTTTTGCGGCATCCCGTGGTAATCTGGATACTGGCCGGGCTGCTCCCCTTCCTGGGTCTGGGGGTTTTCCTGGGCCGGTGGAATTGGCCCGGGCTGGCCGGCTGGATGTTTGGTGTTGGGATGATGTATGCTATGGGTTTTTATCGGGGAAAGCCCAAAGGAAAGGGAGGTTCCAGGGATGAGTAAGCGGGCGATAATCAGCGTGTCAGACAAGACTGGCGTGGTGGAACTGGCCAGGGAACTGGTATCCCTGGGATTTGAAGTGGTGTCCACTGGGGGCACCGCCAAGGCTTTGCGGGAGGCCGGGGTGCCGGTTACCTACATCACAGCGGTCACCGGTTTTCCTGAGATCCTGGAAGGCCGGGTCAAAACTTTGCATCCGGCGGTGCACGGCGGCATTTTGGCCCGGCGGGTGCCGGAGCACCTGGCGGAATTGGCGGCCAGCAACATTACCCCCATTGACGTGGTGGTGGTTAACCTCTATCCCTTCGAAGAAACAATTAGCAAGCCCGGTGTGACCTTGGCGGAAGCCATTGAAAATATCGACATCGGCGGTCCCACCATGGTCCGGGCGGCGGCCAAAAACTACGAAAGCGTAACGGTGGTGGTAAACCCCGCACGCTACCCCGAAGTGCTGGCCCATCTCAAGGAACTGGGCGAGGTGGCCCCGGCCCTGCGCCTGCAGTTAGCCCTGGAGGCCTTTACCCATACTGCCCGGTATGATGCCGCCATTTCCAGCTACCTGGCCGGAGTGGCCGAGGGGGCAGCCGCTGCTGTTTTCCCCAGCCGGTTTGTCCTGGCCGGGGAAAGGGTGCAGGAACTACGCTATGGCGAAAACCCCCACCAGCGGGCGGCCTTTTACCGTGAAATGGGAACAACAGGGGCAGGGGTGGCTACGGCCCGGCAGGTACAGGGTAAGGAACTGTCCTTCAATAACATCGTGGATCTGGAATCCGCCTTGGCCATCGTCAGGGAATTTAACCAACCGGCGGCAACTATCATCAAACACACCAATCCATGCGGAACTGCCATCGGCGATACCCTGGCCAACGCCTATGTCCGGGCTTTTAGTGCCGATCCTGTTTCCGCCTTTGGCGGGATCGTGGGCTTGAACCGGGTGGTGGACGCCGATACCGCTGCCGAGCTGGTGAAGATTTTCCTGGAAGCTGTTATTGCGCCTGGGTTCAGCCATGAGGCCCTGGCCATTCTTGGTCAAAAGACCAACCTGCGGCTTATGGCTACCGGGGATCTGGCGGGGGCTGCACCAGGGGTCGATATTAAACGGGTTAGCGGCGGTTTCCTGGTGCAGGAAGCGGATTTGGGCACGGTACCACCGGAGCAGTGGCGGGTGATGACCCAAAGGCCGCCCACCCCGGCGGAACTGGTACAGTTGGAACTGGCGTGGAAGGTGGTCAAACATGTCAAGTCCAATGCCATTGTAGTGGCTAAAGACGGGGTAACCATCGGGGTGGGGGCTGGCCAGATGAACCGGGTGGGTTCCGCCCGCATCGCCCTGGCCCAGGCTGGGGAGAAGGCACAGGGAGCGGTAATGGGCTCCGACGCCTTCTTCCCCTTCCCGGATACGGTGGAGGAAGCCGCCAAGGCCGGGATTACCGCCATTGTGCAACCAGGCGGGTCGGTCAAGGATACCGAGGTCATCGCCGCAGCGGACCGCCTGGGTCTGGCCATGCTGTTTACTGGCCGGCGTCACTTCAAACACTGATCCGGCTGGCAGCGGCATGTATTAGAGGAGTTATATCAGCTTGTTGTTGGGCCGCCTTTGGCGGCCACAGCGGTGCGGGATAGGAGTGGTGTGACATGAAGGTGTTGATCATCGGCGGCGGGGGCCGGGAGCACGCCCTGGCCTGGAAGGTTGCCCAAAGTCCCCGGGTGACCAGAATTTACTGTGCCCCAGGCAATGGTGGTATGACCGGGGTGGCGGAATGTGTGCCGGTTATGGCCGAAGACACTAACGCCCTGGTGGAATTTGCCCGCCAAAACGCCATTGACCTCACCCTGGTGGGGCCGGAAGCCCCTCTGGTGGCCGGGGTGGTGGATGCCTTTCTCCAGGCCGGTTTATCCATCTTCGGGCCCACCGCCAGGGCAGCCGCCTTGGAAGGCAGCAAGGCCATGGCCAAGGAACTCATGGCCAAATACAATATTCCCACCGCTAGGTACGCCGTCTTTGACAGCCCTGATCAGGCCAGGCGCCATATCGAAAAAACCGGTGCTCCCTGTGTGGTCAAGGCGGATGGACTGGCTGCCGGTAAGGGGGTGGTGGTGGCCATGGATGAGGCCACCGCTTTCCAGGCGGTGGAGGAGATCATGGAAAAGCGGGTGTTCGGTGCAGCGGGAGCCCAGGTGGTGGTGGAGGAGTTTATGGAGGGCGAGGAAGTCAGCCTCCTGGCCCTGACGGACGGGGAACGGGTGGTACCCCTACTACCCGCCCAGGACCACAAGCGGGTCTTTAACGATGATCAAGGCCCCAACACCGGCGGTATGGGGGCCTACTGCCCGGCCCCGGTTTATACGGCAGAACTGCACCAACTGACCATGGAACAGATCCTGCTGCCCACGGTGCGGGGGATGGCCCGGGAGGGGCGGCCCTACCGGGGCATGCTGTACGCCGGTCTGATGATCACCAAAGATGGGCCAAAGGTTCTGGAATACAATGCCCGGTTCGGTGATCCAGAGACCCAGCCGTTAATGATGATGTTGCAGTCCGATCTGGTGGATGCAGTGGAGGGGGT
This sequence comes from Firmicutes bacterium UBA2598, assembly GCA_002339345.1. GTDB lineage: Bacteria > Bacillota > PH28-bin88 > PH28-bin88 > PH28-bin88 > UBA2598. Next base: position 14,860 of record DDKM01000092.1, read on the forward strand.
GCTGTCCGGGCGGCTGGATCCCAGCATGGTGCAGTGGTACCCGGGGGCAGCGGTATGTGTGGTCATGGCTGCTGGCGGCTACCCCGGCCCCTATACCAAGGGGTTACCCATCACCGGCCTTGACCTGGTGCCGCCGGAGGTGGCGGTATTTCATGCCGGTACCGCCATCGCCAACGGCCAGGTGGTCACCGCAGGTGGTAGGGTGCTGGGGGTTACCGCCAGAGGGCACGATATTGCCAGCGCCATCGAAGCGGCCTACCGGGGGGTCAAAGCCATCAGCTTCCAGGGCGCCCACTACCGCACCGACATCGGCCACCGGGCCTTAACCCGGTGAGGGGAAACGAGAAGTGAACCACCCATCCCTTCGCTTCGCTTAAGGAAG
>DDKM01000056.1 GCA_002339345.1 Firmicutes bacterium UBA2598
ACTTCCCGGCGGGTGAGTTAAAGCCTTCTCCCCCGCCTGTTGCGCCAAAAAACAAGCCAGGTTGAATCTTGCCCTGCCCCCATGCATATTATACCACAATTTACCTGCTACCTTGCTGCCTTTGGCCGGCTCCGGCCAGGTATTCCTTGACCCGCTCAGCCAAAGACAGGTTCATGCCATCCACAGCCGCGATGTCTGCCACTTCTGCTTCCCGCAGACAGGCTACCGAGCCGAACCGCTGCAGTAGGGCCTTTTTCCGGCGGGGGCCGATGCCGGGTATTTCATCCAGAAGGGACTTCTGTTGCCGTTTCCCCCGCAGGTGGCGGTGATAGGTGACGGCAAACCGGTGGGTTTCATCCCGCAGGCGCATCAAAAGGCGTAAACCCTCCGAATCCCGCGGCAGGATGATGGGGTCGGGAAGTCCAGGCCGGAACAGGTATTCCTCCCCCTTGGCCAGCCCGTATACCGGAATTCCCGTCACCCCGCAGGCGGCCATGGCCCGGAGGGCAGCAGACAATTGCCCCTTTCCACCATCAATAATGACCAGGTCCGGCAGGGAGGCAAACCCAGAGGCAGGCTCTTCACCGTCACGGACTTCACCCGCCCGGCGGAAGCGACGCCCCACCACCTCCGCCATGGCCGCATAATCATCCGGCCCATCCACTGTGCCCACTTTAAACCGCCGGTATTCCGAAGGCTTTGGCCGGCCATCCACGAACACAGCCATGGCCCCCACCTGGTCACTGCCCTGGATATTAGAAATGTCAAAACATTCCACCCGAGACGGCGGGGCCTTCAGTCCCAGCCTTTCCGCCAGTTCTTGCAAAGCTCCGGCAGTCTTGGCACCATCCCTGTTCCTGTCCAGCAGGTACTCCTCCAGCAATAGCATGGCGTTCTTGTGCACCATTTCCACCAGCTTTTGCTTATCTCCTTTCCGGGGAACCCGCAGGTAGACCTTGCTGCCCCGCTTACGGGACAGCCACTCCGCCACCACCTCCCCGTCCTCCAGTTCATCCCCCAGCAGGATTTCCCTGGGAACGGTATCCACCCTGGCATAGTACTGCTGCACAAAGGCGGTCATGATCGCCGGGCGCGTCATGTCATCGGTACCGCCCAAGAAGAAATGCTCCCGGCCCACCACCTTTCCCGCCCTGACAAAAAAGACCTGGCCACAGGCTGCCCCCTCCCCCCTGGCCACCGCCACTACATCCTGATCCTCCAAACCTCCGGTAACGATCTTTTGCTCAGCCAACACTGCCTCCACCGCGCGCAACTGGTCCCGCAAACGGGCGGCCCTTTCATACTCCAGGTTTTCCGCCGCCTCCGCCATTCTGGCTTGTAGGCGGGCAACCAGGTCTTCCTGCCGGCCTTCCAGGAACATCAGAATTTCCGCCACCACCGACCGGTACTGTTCCTCCGAAATCTGCCCGGTACAGGGCGCCGGGCAACGGCCGATATGGGCGTTCAAGCAGGCACGCCCTTGCTGTAATACATGATCGGTACAAGTACGTACCGGGAACAGCCGCCGCAACAGTTTCAAAGTTTCGTGCATGGCACCGGCCCTGGTATAGGGACCAAAGTACCGGGCTCCGTCCTTTTGCACCAAGCGGGTAACCAGGATCCGGGGATACCGGTCCTGTACCGTCACTTTCAAGTATGGATAAGTCTTGTCATCCTTCAAATCGATGTTATACCTGGGGCGGTGTTCCTTGATCAGGTTATTTTCCAAAATGAGTGCTTCCACAGGGGAATCGGTGATAATGTACTCCAGATCCTCCACCTTGGCCACCATGGCCCGAACCTTGGCAGAGGGCTGGCCGGAGGGACGGAAATAGGATCGCACCCTGTTTTTCAGCGATGTGGCTTTCCCCACGTAGATAATATTGCCCCGCGAGTCCAGCATCAGGTAAACCCCTGGCTGGTCAGGCAGACGGTTTATCTTGTCCTCCAGGTGCCCAATGCCCATCCAGCTTACCCCGCTTAGCGTAATTAGGGGTGATCCCCCCCGTATCATCAATAATATCGCCCCAGACCTTTGCATTCAACCGGTGCGGAAATGGCAAGCATGTGAAGATCACTGCAGGATTTGTCATCATATTGATAATTTGACATTCCTGTTAATTGGCTGATTAGCCATTCGGTTGGGTCGCAGAAGTCACCCATTCTGTTTATGGGTAAAATCGTTTACGCGGGGCAGGAAAATCATCTCACATGCAGAATCAGTTTATTACCAAAATGCCATAAACCACCTGCTGGTGCCCATATGGGAGAATAGGGAAGTCCACCCGCCATGGGCGGTAAAGGACGCGGTCCCGCCGCTGTAGTAGGGTTTCGAAAACTCGACATACCACTGGCTGTTGCTGGGAAGGTGAGTGAGTAGTTGGCCCTAAGCCAGAAGACCTGCCAGGAGGTGCAGTCTTTTCAGCCCCCGGGAAAGGGGTGATGGAAGGAGAGGATGATGGTAAAGTCCTCCAATTAGGGGGCTTTTATTTTTTTCATAATTTATTGATGATGGGAGGAATGATCATGTCCACAAAGACAATCGCCCGCATGGGACTTTTCATTGCCTTGAGTGCGGTGGGGGCTTTTCTCAAAATCCCCAGTCCCACCGGCACCGTAGCCCTGGATTCCGCTCCCGGCTATTTCGCCGCCGCCACCTTTGGCGGGGGTGAGGCAGCCCTGGTCATCGCCCTCGGTCACCTGTTATCTTCGGGTATTGTCGGTTTTCCGTTAACCTTGCCCATTCACCTTTTAATCGCCGGAGAAATGGCCGCCCTCGCCTATTTATTCGGTTTTTTGGTGCGCAGGACCAATGGTTACATTGCGGTTCCTGTTACTGTTTTGGCCAACGGCATCCTGGCACCGCTCTCCATGGTACCTATCTTCGGCTGGCCTTTTTTCTTGGGAATGGTTGTGCCCCTGCTGGTTGGTTCTCTGTTAAACATCCTGGTGGCATATCTGGGTTTCAGAACTATGGCAAAGGCCGGTGGTAAAATTGCTGCCTAATCGCCGGGTACGGGACTTGACCCTGGTGGAAATTGAGGGTATTACCATGGTCATTGCCTGCGATTCCGCCGGGGCAATTGGCCCCAAACCCATGGACCACCTGAGCGTCCCAGGGGAACTGGTGGGTAAACTCACCACCACCGTTCCCCTGATGGAAGTCATGGCCAGCGGGGCCACCCCGCTGGCCATTGTCAACACCCTGAGCGTGGAGATGTACCCCACCGGCACTACCATCCTGGCAGGGATCCGGGAGGCTGTCACCGAAGCTGGTCTCCCCCTCTCGATTATCAACGGCAGTACCGAGGAAAACATGATCACCAGGCAAACGGGGATTGGCGTAACGGTGATGGGAGTAGCCAAACCCGGTCAACTACGGCTGGGTTCCTCCCATCCCGGCGATCTGGTCTTTTGCCTGGGCAAACCCCTGGTGGGGCAGGAGGTTTTGGATTATCCAGACCAAGCTGCCGGGATTTGTACCGTACGCCAACTTCTTACCATACCCGGAGTACACGAGATCCTTCCCGTGGGCTCCAAGGGAATCGGCTATGAGCTGGAGCAGTTAGCCGGCACTGCAGGACTTGGCTTTACACTACTGGACACCGCCCAAACCCTGGACCTGCAGAAATCCGCCGGCCCCGCCACCTGTCTACTGGCGAGCGTTGGGAAGGGCGTCTGCCAGAACCAGTTGGCAGGCCTTGGAATACCGGTTACACCGGTCGCCCGACTGGTAGGGTAGAAGGGCGGATGGCCAGGGGGACGCTCCCTCCTGTTCAAGCCATTATGCAAAGGTAACCGCCCCTGCCGCCACCAGCGGGCGCAGGAAGCGGCCGGTATGGGAGTGCTCCACTTGCGCCACCTCTTCCGGGGTGCCCTTGGCCACCACCAAGCCGCCCCCGGCACCACCCTCCGGTCCCAGGTCGATGATGTAGTCCACCGTTTTGATGACATCCAGGTTGTGTTCAATGACCACCACCGTATCTCCGCCCTCCACCAAGCGCTGCAGGATTTTCAACAGGCGGTGAATATCCGCCATATGCAGGCCGGTGGTAGGCTCATCCAGGATATACATGGTCTTGCCGTTGGTGCGGCGGGACAGTTCGGTGGCCAGCTTCACCCGCTGGGCCTCCCCACCGGACAGGGTGGTGGCAGGCTGCCCCAGCCGGATATACCCAAGGCCCACGTCCTGCAGGGTCTTTAACCGCCGGTGGATGCGGGGAATGGGTTCGAAAAATTCCACTGCCTCATCCACCGTCATGTCCAGCACCTGGGCAATGGTTTTACCCTTGTAACGGATGTCCAGGGTTTCCCGGTTGTAGCGCTGACCCTTACACACTTCACAGGGCACATAGACATCGGGCAAAAAGTGCATCTCGATCTTAATGATCCCGTCCCCCCGGCATGCCTCACACCGGCCACCCTTGACATTAAAACTGAAGCGGCCCGGCTGGTAACCCCTGGCCCTGGCCTCCGGCACCTGGGCAAACACCGCCCTGATGTCATCAAAGACACCGGTATAGGTGGCGGGATTGGATCGGGGAGTACGCCCGATGGGGGACTGGTCCACCTCGATGACCTTGTCCAGGTGTTCCATCCCCTCGATATCATCGTGGTCACCGGGTTTGTGGCGCGCCCCGTTCAAGTGACTGGCCAGTTTCTTGTACAGAATTTCATTGACCAGGGTACTCTTGCCGGAGCCGGAAACCCCGGTCACACCCACAAAAAGTCCCAAGGGAAACTCCACATCAATGTTTTGTAAATTGTTCTCCCGGGCTCCCTTTATCACCAGCCACTTGCCATTGCCCCGCCGGCGCACAACGGGGGTGGGGATACCCTTTTGCCCGCTCAGGTACTGGCCAGTGATGGATTCCGGACAGGCTGCAATGTCCGCCGCCGTACCGGTGGCAACTACCTGGCCGCCATGGGCACCTGCCCCCGGGCCGATGTCGATGATGTGATCCGCCGCCAGCATGGTTTCCTCGTCGTGCTCCACCACCAGCACGGTATTGCCCAGATCCCGCAGGTGTTTCAGGGTTTCAATGAGCCGGGCGTTGTCCCGCTGGTGCAGGCCGATGCTGGGCTCATCCAGGATGTAGAGAACCCCCACCAGGCTGGACCCGATCTGGGTAGCCAGCCGGATGCGCTGGGCCTCACCGCCGGACAGGGTACCCGCCGAACGGCTTAAGGTCAGGTAGTCCAACCCCACATTAACCAGGAAACCCAGCCGGGAATTGACCTCCTTCAGAATCTGGCGGGCGATCAACTGTTCCCGTTCCGACAGTTCCAGCCGGGCAAAAAAGTCCTGGGCTGCCCGCACCGACATTTCCGTAACCTGGTGGATGTTCTTCCCCCCCACCAGCACCGCCAGGCTGGCGGGCTTCAGGCGCGCACCCTGGCAGGCCGGACAGGTGCGGGCGCTCATGTAGGCTTCAAACTCCTCCCGGGCGTGGTCGGACTGGGCCTCCTTGTAACGGCGGGCCAGGTGGGGAATCACCCCTTCAAAGACGGCCTGGTAGGTGTGGGCATGGCCGGCGGCGGTGATGTGTTTAATGGTGATCTTCTCCCTGCCGGTACCGTACAGGATGACCTGCAGATGGGCGGGATCCAGTTTGCCCACCGGTGCATCGGGGTCGAAGCCCAGGTGTTCCGCCAGGGATTTCATCAACAACGGGTAGTACATCCCGGTACTGCGGGCAAAGGGATGGATAGCCCCCTGGTTGATGGACAGCCCCTTGTCCGGGATGACCAGGTCGGGGTCAACCTCCAGTTTAAAACCCAGGCCGGTGCACTCCGGGCAAGCCCCGTAAGGATTGTTGAAGGAGAACATGCGGGGGGCCAGTTCCGGCAAGCTGATGCCGCACTCCACACAGGCGAACTGCTCGCTGAACACCAGATCCCCTTCCCCGGCCACATCCACCACCACCGTCCCGCCGGAAAGGCCCAGGGCGGTTTCCAGGGAATCCGCCAGGCGGCGCTGGATGCCCTCCTTCACCACAATCCGGTCCACCACCACCTCGATGGTGTGTTTCTTGTTTTTCTCCAGGGCTATGGGCTCCGCCAGTTCCCTGATCTCGCCGTCCACCCGTACCCGGGCATAACCTTGCTGGCGGGTATCATCAAACAGCTTCTGGTATTCACCCTTGCGCCCCCGCACCAGGGGAGCCAGCACCTGCAGCCTGGTCCGCTCCGGATAGGTCATCAACTGGTCCACCATCTGGGACACCGTTTGCTGGGCGATGGGGCGCTGGCAGTTGGGGCAGTGGGGCCGCCCCACCCGGGCGAACAGCAGGCGCAGGTAGTCATAAATTTCCGTTACGGTACCCACGGTGGACCGGGGGTTACGGCTGGTTGTCTTCTGGTCAATGGAAATGGCCGGGCTGAGGCCCTCGATGTAATCTACATCCGGCTTGTCCATTTGTCCCAGGAACTGGCGGGCGTAGGCGGAAAGGGATTCCACATAGCGGCGCTGCCCTTCGGCATAAATGGTATCAAAGGCAAGGGAGGATTTCCCCGATCCGGACAGGCCGGTGATGACCACCAGCTTGTCACGGGGAATCTCCACATCGATATTTTTCAGGTTGTGTTCCCTGGCCCCCTTGACCAGGATCCTGTCTTTGGCCATGATTAGTCCTCCACGGTATAAAATCCATCCTTCATTATAAC
>DDKM01000021.1:0-10614 GCA_002339345.1 Firmicutes bacterium UBA2598
CGTTCCGCCCGGGAACAGGACCAGGTCATCGAAGGTATCCAAAAGGGGACAGTGGATGTGGTCATCGGCACCCACCGGCTGCTGTCCAGTGACGTGGTGTTTAAAAACCTGGGGTTGGTGGTGGTGGACGAGGAACAGCGTTTCGGTGTGGGGCACAAGGAGCGGCTGAAGACCATCACCAAAAACGTGGACGTCCTGACCCTGACCGCCACTCCCATCCCCCGTACTTTGCATATGGGTTTAATCGGTGTCCGGGACATGAGCATCATTGAAACTCCGCCAGAGGAACGCTTTCCTGTGCAGACCTATGTGGTGGAATATAGTCCGGAACTGGTCAGTGAGGCCATCCGCCGGGAGTTGGCCAGGGGTGGTCAGGTTTACTACCTGCACAACCGGGTGATGGATCTGGACCAAACTGCGCGGCGGCTGCAGGAAATCCTGCCCGATGCCCGGATCGCCATCGCCCATGGGCAAATGCGGGAGGATGACCTGGAACAGGTGATGCTGGAATTTGTGGAGGGGTACCGCGATGTGCTGGTGTGCACAGCCATAGTGGAAAACGGCCTGGATATCGGCAATGTGAATACCCTCATTGTGGATGACGCCGACCGCCTGGGTTTGTCCCAGCTGTACCAACTGCGCGGGCGAGTGGGCCGCACCAACCGCCTGGCCTACGCCTATTTCACCTACCGGCGGGACAAGGTGCTCACACCGGAGGCGGAAAAGCGGCTGGCAGCCATTCGGGAATTCACCCAGCTGGGTTCCGGTTTTAAAATTGCCATGCGGGACCTGGAAATCCGGGGGGCCGGGAATATCTTGGGGCCAGAACAGCACGGGCACATGATGGCCGTGGGCTTTGACCTGTACTGCCGCCTGCTGGAGGAGGCGGTACAGGAGTTGAAGACCGCCCGGGGCGAAGTCCCACCGCCCGTCCCGCCTGCCGGGCCGGTGGTGGAGGTGGGGGTGGACGCCTTTTTGAGCGACGGTTACATCCGGCACCCTGGTTTGAAAATGGAGGTCTACCAGCGACTGATGAATGCCTCGGCGGTGCAGGAAGTGGAGGAACTGGCGGAGGAAATGGTGGACCGCTTCGGTGACCTGCCCCCGGCAGCCCAGAACCTGGTCACCCTGGCGGGGGTGAAGGCCCTGGCCAGGGAAACCAGGGTGATCCGGGTGGAACAGGGTAGGGGTGAGGTGACCCTGGTCTTCGGCCCTGATCACCGGTTAAAGGGGGAGAAGCTGATGGAACTGGCCGCCGCCTTCCCTCGGCGCCTATCCTTCAAGGCCGCCGGCGGCCTGGCGGTGGGGGTGAAGGTGGCTGGGTTGTCCCAGAAGGAATTGCTGGCACTGCTGGAAAGTGTGCTAAAAAGAGTGAAAGTTCTTGCCACCCCCTCGGACGGGTTGGTATAATGGGCAGAGGTTTTTGAAATTATGCACAGGAAGGTTGTGAGCCCATGCGCCGGATGATATCCGTATTACTGGTGGGTGTGGTGTTAACTTTGGTGTTGTTGGCGGCGGGCTGTACCAAAAAGACCGGCGGCAGCACCAGCAACGCCAAGGAAGTGGTGGCCACGGTGAACGGTCAGATCATTACCCGGGGCGATCTGGATACCCGCATTGCCGACCTGAAGGCCTATTACGGCAGTCAAGGTTTGGACTTCAGTTCCGTTCCCGCGGAAATGCTGGCCATGCTGGAAGAGGATGCCCTGGAACAACTGATCCAGGAGGCGCTGATCGCCCAGGCGGCCAAGGACATGGGTTTGGTGGTGGATGAAAAGGAAATCAATGACCAGCTGGCCCTGATGAAGGCTAGTATGAGCAAGGAGCAGTACGAGGCGTCCCTGAAATCCCAGAACCTGACGGAGGAAAGGTTGCTGGAGAGAATGCGCTTTGCTTTCCTGGCGGACAAGCTGTACCGGCAAATCACCGATCAGGTGGAGGTTACCCCGGCGGAAATCCGCCAGTATTTTGATGCCAACAAGGATAGCCTGATCCAGATCAGGGTAAGCCATATCCTGTTTGAGGCCCGTGAGGATACCGCCACCCCGGCAGAAAGGGCGGCGGCCAAGGCCAAGGCTGAGGAGGCCATCAAAAAGCTGAAAACTGGTGCGGATTTTGCCCAAATGGCGGTGGAGATGTCCGGTGACCCCGCCTCCAAGGACCAGGGCGGTCTCATTGACTACTACTTTACCAAGGATGATCCCACCTTTGTGGCGGAATTCACCCAGGGGGCCTTTGAACTGAAAAAGGTCGGCGATTTCAGCCAGACTCCGGTGGAAACCTTTTTCGGTTACCATATCATCAAGCTGGATGACAGGCGGGATTCCTTTGAGGAGATGACGGATCAGATCAAGGCCCGTCTGGAAAACGAGAAACGCAACGATGTCTTCGGTGACTTTTATGAAGAACTGGAAGGCAAGGCCCAGATTGAGAATAAGTTAAGAAAATAATGAGGGATTTCCAGGTTGCTGTACAGGCGCGGTATCACCCCCAAAAATGGGTGATACCCTTTCTTTTTTCCCGTATAACCAAACGTATCCGGGACAACCTATGGTTAGAAGGGGACAAACAAAACGCCAGAAGCTGCCCAAAAACCCGGTGAATGGAAAAAAATGAATAAAGCTTGCGGGCGGGCTATATACTAAAATTAGCCGAAAGGCTATGTCCCCGACACGAATGAGCAAAGGAGGGATGGCCGAAAATGAAGGCAACAGGAATCGTTAGGCGCATTGACGATTTGGGGCGCGTGGTAATCCCGAAAGAAATCCGTCGTACACTGCGCATCCGCGAGGGTGACCCTCTGGAAATCTTCGTGGACCGCGAGGGAGAGGTTATCCTTAAGAAATATTCCCCCATCGGAGAATTGGGTGACTTCGCCAAGGAGTATGCGGATTCCCTCTATGAGGCCATCGGTCACATCGCCTGCATCGCTGACCGGGACACCATTATCGCCGTTTCAGGAGCCCCCAAGAAGGAATTTTTGAACAAACCCATCGGGGCAGCTGTGGAAAGGGTGATGGAGGAACGGAAATCCGTCCTCATCAATTCCCCGGGTGAACACGCCATGTGCAAGGCCTGTCCAATCGAAGACGAGGATGAGAAGTGTAAGTTTACCGCCGAGGTCATTGCCCCCATCATTGCGGAGGGTGATCCCATCGGGGCGGTAATCCTGTGCTCCAGGGATCCCAATGTGAAGATGGGAGAACTGGAACTGAAACTGGCGGAAACGGCTGCGGGCTTTTTGGCCAAGCAAATGGAACAATAACGGACGCTCCGGCCGTATTTCCTCGGCACCGGATGCGCAGGGGGCGACTTTCGGCAACGCCACAGGCGGGAAAGTTGCCTTTTTTGTTTTACCACCGGATTCTGTCCACGGCACCTATTCTAAATCCCCCCTGGACTGGTATATGATAGAAGGACAAGACGGGAAAAGGGGTGGGTGCAAATTGGCCGGACATTTCCTGCGGGGAGCCATGGTCCTGACCATGGCCGGGCTGGTGTCCAAAGTGATTGGCGCCCTTTACCGTATCCCTTTGGCCCGCCTCATCGGCGGCGAGGGCATCGGCTTGTACCAGATGGCATATCCCATTTATACCCTGATGCTCGCCCTATCCACCGCCGGGGTACCGGTGGCCATCTCCATTCTCGTGGCGGAACATCAGGCCAGGGGTGATGGGGCGGGTGCCAGGCGGGTGTTCCGGCTGGCCCTAACCCTTCTGGCCTTTACCGGCGGGTTATTTGCTGTAGGACTGTTTTTCAGCGCCTATTACTTATCTGAGCGGGTATTGCATGAACCACGGGCCTTTTACCCCGTGGTGGCCCTCTCACCGGCCATTTTCCTGACAGCGGTGATGAGCGCCTTCCGGGGATATTTCCAGGGCAATCAAGACATGGCCCCTACCGCTTCCTCCCAGGTGGTGGAACAGGTGTTCAGGGTGGGTACGGTGCTGGTAGCAGCATATCTGTTATTGCCTTCCGGCGTGGAATTTGCTGCTGCGGGAGCTACCTTTGGAGCAGTGGTGGGCAGCACCGCCGGGCTTTTATGGCTTTTGTTTTTATACATCCGGCACTGGTTCCGCAGGGGGAATCCTCCCAGCGGAGTCCGCCACCGCAAGGTTTATACCCAGTCCACCATGGGTCTATTGTGGAGGATTACCGCCATTGCTGTGCCCCTGTCCCTGGGTGGGATTATTATGCCGGTGATGCAGATTATCGATGCTTCCATGGTACCGCTGCGTCTGCAGGCGGCCGGTCATTCGGCGGCGAGGGCCACCGAGTTGTTCGGGCAGCTGACCGGGATGGCCGGAACATTGATTAACCTGCCTGCCATTATTACCATCTCCCTGGCGGTTAGTCTGGTACCGGCTGTGGCGGAGGCCAGGGCGGCTGGGCAGTGGACGGTACTGCACACCCGTCTGGAGGATGCCCTGCGCATCACCGTCATGCTGACCCTGCCTGCGGCGGTGGGTCTGGCAGTGCTGGCAGCACCCATTGGATACCTGTTATATGACCTGCCGGAAGTTGGGGTATCCCTGGCGATGCTCGCCCCGGCGGTACTATTTGTGGGACTATACCAGACCACCGCCGGGGCCCTGCAGGGCATGAATTACCCTTCTCTGCCGGTAATCAGCCTACTGGCAGGAGCGGTGGTCAAAGTGGTGCTTAATTATACACTAACTGTCGGGTGGGGCGTCCGAGGAGCAGCGGCAGCTACGGTGGCGGCCTTTCTCACCGCTTTTTGGTTAAATGATTACCGCTTAAAAAAAATAATGGGGAAGGGACAGAACTGGTCCCGTTTGTTGCTGAAGCCCGGCTTGGCTGTTACAATAATGGCAATGGCTGTTAACTGGCTGTTTCCTGTAGTATCTTCTTTGGCAGGAGAGCGGCTGGCGGTGCTGGTGGCGGTGGCCGGCGGAGCGGTTGTCTACGGCTTGGGACTGTTGCTGATGGGTGCCGTCCGGCGGGACGAGGTGGCCATGCTCCCCGGGATAGGACCGGACGTGGCCCATTGGCTGGCGAAATATGGTCTGGTGAGGCGATAGGACAGGATGATGGGAAGAAAGAGGGAAAGGTCGTTGGTGATAGTGGGCCTGGGCCCGGGCGATCCCGGGCTGGTGCCAGGTGTGGTGTGGCAGGTGCTGGAACAGGCCGGCGCGGTGCTGGTGCGGACGGAACAGCATCCGGTGATGTCAGAATTGCGGCGAAGGGGTGTTTCCTACGAAGCGTGTGATCGCTTCTACCATGAAGGCCGGGACTTTGCCCAGGTGTATGAAGGCATTGCAGGCAGGGTGCTGGCGGTGCTGGCAGCAGCGGAAGGGGGAACGGTGGTGTATGCCGTGCCCGGACACCCCCTGGTGGCGGAGGCCACAGTCATCATGGTGCTGGCCAGATGCCGCCGGGATGGTTACCCTGTACAGGTGATCCCGGCCATGAGCGGGGTGGAGGCTGCCTACGCCGCCCTGGAGCTTGACCCCACCCACGGGCTGTTGCTGCGGGACGCTCTGGAGTTGACCCCGGCCATGGTTGACCCCGGTACCGGGCTGTTTTTAACCCAGGTTTACGATAGGATGGTGGCTTCCGAAGTGAAGCTTACCCTGATGGAAAGGTATCCCGATGAGCATCCGGTAAGGGTGATCCGGGCCGCCGGGGTGCCTGGAGAGGAAAGGCTGGTGGAGGTTCCCCTCTACCAGTTGGACAGGCTGGAGTGGGTGGATCACTTGACCAGCCTGTATGTGCCGCCACTGGCCGGATCTTCCACGGGTGGTGCGGCCTACCCCCTGGATCCCCTGGTGGATGTGATGGCGGTACTGCGGGGGGAACAGGGCTGCCCGTGGGATCAGGAACAAACCCATCATACCCTTAAGAGGTACATGCTGGAAGAAGCCTACGAGGTATTGGATGCCATTGAAAAGGATGATATGCATAATTTAGCAGAAGAGTTGGGAGACTTACTGTTGCAAATAGTCTTTCACGCCCAGATTGCCACGGAGAACGGCCATTTTGACATCAACCGGGTGGTGGAAGCAATTACCGCCAAGATGGTACGCCGCCACCCCCACGTTTTCGGAGAGGGTACGGCGGACACCCCTGATCAAGTGGAGCACCAGTGGGAGAAAATAAAGGCTGGGGAAAAGGGGGTTTCTCCCACTGCCATGAAGGAGGTTTCCCGCTCTTTCCCGGCCCTGGTGAGAGCCCTGAAGATCCAGGAGGCGGCAGCCCGGCTGGGCTTTGATTGGCCGGATATTACCGGGGTATGGGACAAGGTTGCAGAGGAGCTGCGGGAGCTAAGGAGTGCTGCCGGGCAGGACGGGCGGGCGGTTAGGGAGGAATTGGGCGATGTACTATTTGCCGTGGTGAACCTGAGTCGTTGGCTGGGGGTGGAGCCGGAACAGGCTCTGATGGAAACAGTGGACAAATTTACCAGGCGGTTCGCCTTGATGGAACAGCAGGCTAGGGCAACTGGCCGGGATTTGACGGCCATGTCCCTGACGGAAATGGATATCCTGTGGGAAGAAGCGAAAAAAATGACATAATTTCTGGTAAAAATTGCGTTGTAGGGCCAAAGGCTAGCAGGAGTTTCCTGGATTCCAGCGAATTAGCAAAATGGGCTATCAATCTACAATGGAGGGATTGTGTTGAATAAGACCGAACTTGTAAACAGTGTAGCGGAAAAGGCTGAAATGACGAAAAAAGATGCCGAAAAGGTAGTCAACGCAGTATTCACCAGTATCGAAGAAGCCCTGGGGAAAGGTGACAAGGTACAGCTGGTGGGCTTTGGTACCTTTGAGGTCAAGGAGCGGGCCGCCCGGACCGGCCGTAATCCCAAAACCGGGGAAGAGATTAGCATCGCTGCCACCAAGGTACCGGTGTTTAAGGCGGGAAAATCCCTGAAGGAAATTGTCAGCAAGTAGTAGGTGGATGAAGAAAAATCAGGTTCAGGGGAACCTGATTTTTTTGTCCCACAGCGGAAAGGAGATGGCGAGGTGCGCCTGGACAAGTGGTTAAAGGTATCCCGCATCATCAAGCGTCGCACCCTGGCCAAAGAGGTTTGTGACGGAGGTCGGATCACCATCAATGGGCGTCCGGCCAAGGCGTCCAGCGAGGTGAAACCCGGGGATCGCCTGGTCATTGATTTTGGCAGCAGGCAGTTGCAGGTGGAAGTGCTGGCCACTCCCGATACCATCCGGGCGGAAGCAGCCCAGGATCTTTACCGTCCGGTGCCAACAGTATAATCAGCAACCAGTTCGCCCACACTACCAGCAAAACCACATGCTGGAGGAGGGCTTTTTAGCTTATGCGGAGGATTTTACTGGCGATAATGGCTGTGCTGATGGCGGTGGGGGTTGCCGGTTGCCCGGGCCCGGCGGGGAAACCCCGGACAGACCAGCCCCAACGGCAGGAACCCACCATTTCCGTTTACATGCACGAAACCGGCCAGGTACGCCAGATGAAACTGGAGGAATACCTGTTAGGGGTGGTGGCGGCGGAGATGGATCCCAACTGGCCGGACAATGCTTTAGCTGCCCAGGCTATCCTGGCCAGGACCTTTACCATGAAAAAAATTCAGGAGGGCGGGGTAAAGGCCCGGGGCACCGATGCTTCCACCGATATTCAGGAGTTCCAGGCCTATGATGCCAGCGGCATTAATGACAAGGTACGACAGGCGGTACAGCGGACCCGGGGTGAGGTGGTTACTTACCGGGGACGGTACATCAACGGGTGGTTTTTTGCCGACGGCGGCGGTTTAACCAGTGCCTCGGCGGCGGAGGGGCTGGCTTTCCGGAAGGAACCGGCACCCTATATCCACAGTGTTAAGGATCCGGGTTTTGCAATCACGGCACCAGAGAACAAGGCCTGGAGTGCCCGGATTCCCCTAAGCAAGGTGCGCCAGGCAGTGCAGCAGGCTACCGGACAGGATCCTGGCGCCATCACCACCGCTCGGGTAACCGCCAGGGGACCTTCCGGCCGGGCCACCACCGTACAGCTGGGCAAGTCCACCATCAGCGCTCCCGCCCTGCGGCTGGCGGTGGGCAGTGAGGTAATGCGCTCCACCCTGCTCACCAGCTTTCGGATTGAGGGTGAGCACCTGGTGGTAAGCGGCAAGGGTTACGGTCACGGGGTGGGCATGAGCCAGTGGGGAGCCAGGGCTTTGGCGGAACAGGGTAAAAGTCCTGAGGACATCGTCCGGTACTTTTTCCGGGGCGTAAAAATCGAAAAACACTGGAATTAGATGGGGTGAAAGCCCTGTCTAATTTTTTGCAGGTCTAGGGTTGGGGATTCCCGCATAGGGTATAGCGGGGGTGGTGGGTCATGGCGGAGGAAAGGCGTCACCGGCTGGAAATGGTCGACCGCCAGCGGTTGGACTTAACCGGTGTTTCACAGGTCACCAGTTTTGATGACTCGGTGATCAGCCTGGCAACGGTCATGGGGGAATTGGTGGTAAAGGGGGAAAACCTGAACATCCTCCACCTGGATGTGGAGAAGGGTAATCTCAGTATTGCCGGCCGGATCTTTTCCCTGGCTTACCTGGAGGAAAGCAGCAGAGGGCTGGCAGGTAGGCGTAAAGCGCTCTGGCAGCGCCTGCTGAAGTAGCTGTATCCAAATGATACCCGTTCTGGAACAGGTACGTGCCTTTGGGTCCGTGGTTTTAACCGGCGTGTTGATCGGCTTTTTGCTGGACCTCTATCGTTCCTGGCGGTGGCTTGTGAAACCGGGCCGGCTGGGAACGGGAATGGGGGATGTGTTGTTCTGGCTGGTCGTCACCCCCACCGCCCTCGCCATATTACTGTGGAGTAACAACGGTGACCTGCGCGGCTATGTACTCCTGGGTATGTTTCTGGGATGGTACGCCTATGCCAGGTATCTGAGTTTTCGAGTGCAGTCCGGTACGCGCCGGTTTTGGGTGGTGGCCGGGCGAACCTGGAGTGTGGTCATCAGGATGGTGCTGTGGCCCTTGGCGGTGGTGGTCCGGATTGTCCGGGTGCCCCTGCTGGCGGCCAGCCTGGGCCTATGGCATGCCTTACGGGTAATCCGGGGGGTTGGACGGCTGCCGGTGCGCCTTGTGCGCGGCTTCCGGCGACGTTTCCGGTGGCCCAAGGGCTGATCCGCAGTAGAATAGCTGCGGATTTTTTGCATTATTTTCCGGTAGCGGCAGGAGAATTACCAGTGAGGTAGAAATTTTTGTACACATATTGTATAAATGTTGTCCACAACATGTGGATAACATGTGGATAACAATCTGGATAACTTATGGATAACTGGACAGGCAGGTAAGGACAAGGGGTTTTGGATCATGCATGTGGAGATTCGCGGTGCGGAAAAATTGAGCTTTCGCGAGCGCCAGGTGGTTACCTTGAAGGAAATGGGCCGCTCCTCCGAAGAAGTTGCGGCGGCCCTGGGGTTAACCACTGGCACCGTTGCCACCCTTTACCACCGGGCCAAAACCAAGGGTTATCAGGTGGTGATCGTCATCCCCGGTGACGCCCTGGGCCTATTTGGTGGCGAGGAGGAGGAACAGTAATGTACCCGGTTTCCAAGTATCAGCTTAATCCGTGCATCCCGCCCCAGCCCCGCCGGGTAGTCAAAAAACGGTTGGTGTTCAAACCCCGCCTGGGCACCCTGGTGCTGGTAGCAGCCCTTCTCTACCTGACCATTACCCTGGGGCGCATGGAAATCCAGGCCAGGGAACTGGACCGGGAAATTACCGCTGCTCTGCAGGCCAGGGAGAAGCTGCTGCAGGAGGAGATGTTGCTTAGAGGGATGATTAACCAGCTCCATGATCCGGTCTATATCGAGCGGTTGGCCAGGGAGACACTGGGCTTGGTCAAACCGGACGAAAGGGTATTAATCCTGGCCCAGCCGGGAGAGGTGTTACCCCTGGCTCCTGCCGATCCACAGCAGGATATCCGTGACTAGAACCCCCAGGGAGGAGTATTGCCAGTATTGACACCATCTTGGCCCAGCATTATAATGGATTCAGCCATTAATCAATACAGGAGGAATATTTTTCGTATGGCCATTGCAGTGGGCAATATTGTCGAAGGGGTGGTCACAGGCATCACCAAGTTTGGTGCTTTTGTGGAACTCCCCGGAGGGGTCACCGGACTGGTTCATATCTCTGAGGTGGCTGACGCTTATGTTAATGATGTGAAGGACTACCTCAAAGACAGGGACCGGGTCAGGGTGAAGGTGATCAACATCGATGCCCAGGGCAAGATCGGTCTTTCCATCAAACAGGCCAGTCCCGACTACGATCCTAGCCGGAGGGAGCGCCGGCGCCCGGCGGCTAACCCCAATTTTGAAGAGAAACTGGCCCGGTTCTTGAAGGATAGTGATGAGCGCCTGTCCGACCTGCGGCGGAATACCGAATCTAAGCGGGGTGGCAGAGGGGCTAGCCGGTTTTAGGTATCATAATGCATAGTTTATGGAAGAATGCATCCCTCCCTTTTGGGGGGGGATGCTTTTTATTGTTAGATGGCAGGGTTTTTGGCAAGTTGGTTTAACATACAGCACAGGAGGGAAGACCGTGGGACTATATGGAGCTATTGATGTGGGCACCAATTCTGTACGTTTGCTGGTGGCGGAGGTACAAAATGGGAATATCCGGCCTCTCTG
>DDKM01000021.1:11006-64229 GCA_002339345.1 Firmicutes bacterium UBA2598
CGGAATCGGCCATCAGCAGGACGGTGGAAGCGGTGCACCGCTTCGCCCAGATAGCCTTCGGGTATCGGGTCCGTTCCCTGCGGGTTGTGGCCACCAGCGCCGCCAGAGGTGCCAAAAATGGCCACCTATTGACAGAGCGACTGGCTGCCCTTGGCATTACGCTGGAAGTTGTGAGCGGTGAGCGGGAAGCCTGCCTCAGCTATCTAGGTGTGGTGCACGGTCTGTCAATGCCCCCCGGGACGCCGGTGGTGGTGGATATTGGCGGCGGCAGTACGGAAATAGTTTATCCCCACCCCAGGGAAGGGTTGACGGCGATTAGCGTGCCTGTGGGTGCTGTGCGTTGCTCCGCTCCCGGCTGGCACTGCTGCTGTATTGAGGCGGAACTGGCCTCCCCTTTGGCAGGTATACGAGAACTCCCAATTCCGGTGCTCATTGGGGTGGGCGGTACCGTGACCTCCCTGGCAGCCATGGAACAGGGCTTGGCGACATACGATCCTGCCCAGGTGCACGGTTACTTTCTGCCAGCCGGACAAGTTTCCGCCTGGCTGGCTCGACTTGAGGGAATGACCCTGGCTGAACGTAAAACATTGCCAGGGCTGATGCCCGCCCGGGCGGATATTATTACCGCGGGAGTGAGAATCCTGGACATGATCCTGACCAGTGGCAACCATCCCGGGATTATTGCTAGTGAGACGGACCTGCTGGAGGGACTGATCTGGGATCAGGCTGGTGATCAGGACCACAGCAGCTCAACCCCTTGGACTTTCCAGGCCGGAAACCCTTAATTGGCTGTTTTTCATTTGCCCATGTACATTAGCGGTCCCCACAGGTAGCCACCCAGCTTGTACAGGCAGTTCCCTTTACGGCAGGTGTGGGTGTATTACAGGTGGAGCCATGGGGAGTCGTCCCAGTCGGGGTCGATGGTGTCGGTGTTATACTCACTCAGGCAGTAGGAGCAGCCGTTAAAACCCTCCTCCATAATTAGGTGGAAAACTTCATCCTCATCATCTACCATAAGGCGGTGCTCACCCTTGATCTCATTGATCTGGCAGGCATCGGTGGCATTGATGAGATCGTGGATTTCCCTGGTCTGCTTGTTGGCCAAATACCGCGCCATGGTTATCCCCCCCTTTGCTGTATACTATGATCCAGCCGCATTCTTCGGCCCTATCATTGCTGCTGCCTTGGGGCCGTGGCGGTCAACTGATTGCCCTAAGGTCCCGGCCTTCCTTTTCCTTTTTACTGTAGACCCAGCTTTCGGTAGACCTCTCCTCTGACTACCCCGTCAGGCTCTAGGGCGCTCAGGGTCTGGAAGTATTTCACGGCCATCTCCGTGCCCCGGCCAAAACGCCCGTCGGCAAATCCCCAGTACAAGCCCATCTCCTGCAGTTTCATTTGTACCAGCACCACATCCTGCCCGGATACGCCGGCCTTGATCACCCGGGGATTTTTAATGGTGCGGGAACCGGTTACCACCACCCTGGCCCCGATGGGGATCCAGGGAAAAATCTCCTCCACATGCCGGTTGTGCATCCGGAAACACCCATGGGACGCTGAACGGCCGATGGACCATGGCTTGTTGGTGCCGTGGATACCGTAAATCCCCCAGGGTACGTTCAGACCCAGCCAGCGGGTACCAAAGCCACCTCCCCAGTCATACCCTTTATGCACAATTTTCCACTCACCGATAGGAGAGGGGGTATCCTTGGTACCCACCGCGATGGGGTAGGTTTTGAACACCTTCCCATCTGCCAGGATGGTCAGGGTCCGCTTGTCGATGTCCAACACCAGGCTGATGGTACCTTCCGGTGCTTTGGGACTAGGTGCTGCTGCCGGTTCCGTTCCAGCACCCAGGGCATGCCATGTCAGGGGTTCCACTTTACCGCTGGGTAAGAGACGGTGTGTTTTCTGAAACTTCATAACGGCAGCGGTGGTGGACGTGCCGTAAACCCCCGGCGGGTCCCCTATGGGGTATCCCAGTTCCTCCAACCGCTGCTGTGCTTCCAGCACATCCAGGCCGGTGAGAGGTGGTGTGGTCAACTCCAGCACCCGGTCGGTCTCCCCGCAGTTCAGGTGGGTTGGGGGGTCCTTGGCTGCCGCTGGCAGGACGCCTCCCACAACCACTATTATTAGAAATCCAGCCAGTACAGGCATTATTAACAACCGTTCAATGATGCTCATAGCGTCCCTCCAACCCCGATTTCCTGAACAATAGCTTAGGGATGAACCCCTTGTTTTATACACGTGCAAAGTTACCATCTTATCCCCGCCTGTGGGAGGAAATGTGGCCGGGCCATCGAGACATACTATTGCAGCGGCACTAATAATCAAACACCACAGTGCCAATAAACAAACCCTTCCATCGCAGGGAAAGCTATTGCCGGCGGCCAAGCTGGCAGGCTTCCAGGCGTTTGGTTTTGGGTTTGTGGAAACGGGGGAAATCCGGTGACGGCAAAGCTCTTTGCCATGTTGTTAGCCTTGGGAGCAGGGATAGCCATGGCCCTGCAGGGCGGCCTGAACTCCGCCCTGGGTAAAATTATCGGTTTGCTAGAAGCCACCTTTATTGTACATGCGTCCGCCGCCGTGGTGGTGGGGGTGATGGTCTTTGCCCTGGGCATGGGCGACGGTGGTTTTATCCGGGCGGGAGAAGCACCCTGGTACTTTTACATCGGTGGGGTAATCGGGGTGGCTATTACCTATGGTGTGGTGGCCAGTATTCCGCGATTGGGTGCCGGGGTTGCCACCACCGCCATCATCGTCGGCCAGGTTTCCACTGCCCTGTTGATTGATCATTTCGGTCTTTTTGGATTGCAGCGTATGCCCTTCACCTGGATGCAGTGGGTTGGACTGGGGCTGATGGCCGCCGGGGCACGGATGATGCTCCGCTGAACCGGCCGTAACCAGGTGGTATTGTGCCGGGAGGATGGGGGATATTGCCATCATCAGTCCATCAGGAACCCTCTTGACAAAAAGAATGCTTTAATGCATAATCAAGAAGTGACTTTGGATGACAGGTAATGGTCAGCAAGACCTATGGCGGTGTAGCTCAGCTGGTCAGAGCATACGGTTCATACCCGTAGTGTCGTTGGTTCGAATCCAACCACCGCTACCAGACAGATCATAACTCGGCCCGTTGGTCAAGTGGTCTAAGACACCGGCCTTTCACGCCGGTAACAGGGGTTCGAATCCCCTACGGGTCACCATAAAGATAAATGGAAACCCCTTTCCGGCATCCCGGGGAGGGGGTTTTGTTTTTTGCTCCACCATCCTGTCGAAAGATTTGTGGGACGAGCCGCGACCGGGCGACACCGATTTCACTGCCCATATAATATACTTCTGTTGAACACGGCTTACAGGTGGTGGGTGTTTTGGACCCCATTGAGGTATATCCCTTCCGGCGGGTATCCCCCAGGCCGCAGCCTTCCCCCGGGTGGCGAAACCGGTTTCCCAGGACCAGTGGTGCGCCAGGGGCGGCCCGGCGCCCAGTCCGGCGTTCTGTGACTCTCCCGGCCATCTGGTTTTCTGCGCGGCACCTGGTTTACCAGCTGGTGGGGGTGTTGTTGATCAGAGCGGCTGTTTTGGGCGAACTATGGCCCTATGGTATTGCCTACCTGGCAGCCATCGGGGTCATTAGCCGCCCCTTGCTCTGGCCCCTCGCTGTGGTGATGGCTTTTTTGGCTTATTTGACCGCCGGCCCATCCCTGACCCTGGCTGTGGTCCTTGTACCCCTATTGCTGTCGGTGTTTGGTGGCAGGGAGCGGCTGACCTGGGCGGTTGCACCGGCATCCGCTGTCCTGGCCGTTGCCATCGGCCGTGGTTTTTACCCCTGGTTGGCGGGATCCGGTACGGAAGCCCTTTTGCGGGCCACCTTTGAAGGGATGATGGCCGGCGGCCTGGCGGTGGCCCTGACAGTGGCCCTGCAGGTTATCCAGGGTAAAATGGGGCAGCAGATGGAACTGGAGGAATGGGTCTGCATGGCCTTGCTGCTGGCGGGGCTCCTTTTGGGCACCGAAGGGCTGACGGTGGGATGGGCTGGGATACGCCCACTCCTTTCCCGCCTGGTGATCCTTTTGGCGGCAACAGCTGGAGTAGGTGCAGGGTCTGCGGCGGGAGCGCTGGTTGGACTGGTGCCGGGGCTGATCGGTCAGGCCGCTCCAACCCTGGTCGGGGCCCATGCTTTACAGGGTCTGATGGGAGGGTCGCTGAGAACCCTGGGCCGGCCTGGGATCATCCTTGGTGTACTGGCCAGTGACCTGCTGTTATCCTTCTACGGGCCGGATGCCAGAGCCATTAGCCTGGGCCTGGTGGAAAACCTGGCGGTGGCCGCGGTATTCCTGCTTATTCCCCGGCAGTGGCTGGCCGCCTGGCAGCCGGAGTCCGCTGGGCGGGGGTGGTTGTCAACACGCGGCGCCGGTTGGGAGCGGGAAATTCTTCAGTCCACCCTTGCCGAAGTATCCAGCCTGTTCCGGGAACTTGCCAACACCTTTCGGCGTTCCCCGGTCAGGGATGAGAATGGCAGGGATGGTGACCTTTCCGGTCTTCTGCAGATAGTCGCCGCCAGGGTTTGTGAGGGCTGTGCCTTCCGGGGTGTTTGCTGGGACAGCCATTTTTACAGTACATACCGCCATATGGTGGACATACTGTCCCTGGCGGAAGCGGGACATTTGATCAAAGGGGAGGGAATGCCGGCGGATATCCGGCGGCGCTGTCCCCGGTTACGGGAACTGGCGGCCACCGTCAACTGCCTGGCAGATATTTACGGCACCGAGCGACAATGGCGGCAGCGGCTGGAGCAAAGCCGCTGGCTGGTGGGAGCACAGCTGGAGGGTGTAGCGGGTGTGATGGAAAACCTGGCGGACCACATTCAGCAGGAAAGCCAGAATGGTTCAGCCATGGCAGATCGGTTACGGCGGGAACTGGAACTGGCGGGATATCCCTTGCGGTATCTGGTGGCCCGACTGCAGGAGGGTAGCGGCTGCCCTGAATTCCATGTGGCCCAGGAAGGCTGCCGGGGGGACATGGTCTGTTTGTCCATGGTGGCCCCCCGCGCATCCTCCGTTACCGGCCGGCGTATGGCGGTGGAATTTACCGGCTGCACCCTGGAGAAGGGTGGTGGTTTATGCCGGTACCGGCTATACCCGGCGCCGGTCTATCAGATGGTGACCGGGTGGGCCCAGGTGGCCAAACAGGGGCACGGTGTGTGTGGGGACAGGTATGTGGTAATGGAAATCAGGCCGGGGGTATCCGCCCTGGTGATCAGTGACGGAATGGGTGCCGGCATGCCTGCGGCCAGGGAAAGCGATGCCGCGGTGCGGTTGATGGAGCGGTTGCTGCGGGTGGGTTTTCCCGTTGAACTGGCTGTGCATACCCTAAACTTTACCCTCTTTTTCAGTGCGGAGGGAGAAACCTTTGCCACCCTGGATCTGGCCCTGGTGGATCTCATCCAGGGAAAAGTGGAATTCACCAAAATTGGGGCCGCACCCAGTTACCTGCGCCGGGGACGCCGGGTAACCTGTATCAGTGCCCAAACACTGCCGGTCGGTATTTTGCAGACGGTGGAGGTGCATCCGGCCAGTTATCCCCTACGGGCAGGGGATCTGCTGGTGATGATGAGCGATGGTGTGTATGAAATGCTGCCGGGGGAGGAGAAGGAGTTGTTAAAAACCATCTCCCAGGTGACAGAAAACGATCCCCAGGTGGTGGCGGAAAAACTGCTGCAGATTGCCCTGCAAAGCGGAGCCAGGGTTCCCGCCGATGATATGACAGTACTGGTAGCCAGGGTGGATTTAAAACCCGTGTAAGGGGCCTGGGTTTTTTACGGGGTGTCGCCCAGCTGGCTGATCAAGTGGGAAAACCTTGCTTGGGATTCTGCTGCACCTTCAACGGCTTTTAGCATCAGTTTCCTTAACTTGGGGTCCTGTAATTCATTGGCAATCACCATAAATGATTGAGCAGCCATCCTGGTATCCTTTTCGTAATCCTGTAGCATATCCATGTCGGTAAATTTTACTGGCATGCCATTCACTCCTGGATAAATATTCTATAATAGTTTTCGGCTAACATTTCAAACTTTGCCAGTTGTTTGGCTTCATCGGCAAAGATGTGCTGGACATCCTTGTTGGAAGCCAGCCCGGCATAGAAATCACACTTCCTTTTGGCGACTTGTGTTTCTGAAATTACCCTTTTCAAAAATGCAGCATCCTTTATTGTGGCAACGGTTTTTGGATCAAGTTCTCGCATATGCATCACCTCCCAAATTAGTATTAGCCGTCACATGGGTAATATACATTAAAAATCCAGCAGGCTGTATGATGCGCAGCAGGGCGATCCCCCTGCTGTTATTGTTGGCAAGGAATGCTTTGTTTCTGAGCCGCCCTGACCTTATGGCAATGCCAAGGTATATTTTCCCATCATTCCCGGAGATGCTACACCAGAGGAAAAACTGCCCGGCAAGGCAGGAAATAGCCCATGGGCGCCGAAATCTTTGCCAGGATTAATTATGGATGGGACAAACAGGGGCCGGTGCAAAAACCTGTGCTGGCATGGGATTTGGAGTAAAGTGATGCAGGAAAAGGTCTGGGCTGTGGTTAAGGAGCACCAACTGCTCAAAAAGGGGGATGGAGTACTGGTCGCCTGTTCCGGTGGGGCGGATTCGGTGGCCTTGCTGCACCTGCTGGCGTCTTGGCGGGAGGAGTTGGCTCTCACATTGCACGTATGCCACCTGGACCACGGCCTGCGGGGAGTGGAGAGCAGGCAGGATGCCGAGTTCGTGGCCCATCTGGCCGGACGATTGCAGTTGCCTTGCACCATCCGCCAGGAGGATGTGGCAGCCCTCGCACGGCGGGAGGGTCTGAACATCCAGGAGGCCGGCCGGTTAGCGAGGTACAGTTTTTTTACTGAAACCGCCAGCCAGCACGGGCTGACCGCCATTGCCACCGGTCACCACGCCGATGACCAGGCGGAAACGGTGCTGCTGCATCTTATACGCGGTACCGGGCCCGGCGGCTTGGGCGGGATGGCTCCCAGAATGGGAATGCTTATCCGGCCCCTGCTGGAGGTCACCAGGGCGGAGATTGAGGCATATTGCCACCAGCACGGGTTGGACTACCGCACCGACCCCTCCAACTTCAAGACGGATTACTTGCGTAACCGGTTACGGCTGCAGGTAATACCCCTGTTACGGGAAATCAACCCGCAGGTGGTGCGGGCCATCAACCAGACCGCCGTCCTGCTGCGGGATGAGGATACTTACCTGGAGGAACATGTCAGTCAGCTCATGGCCGGCCTGGTCAGGGTGCCGGCAGGCCCGCACCGGGTGGAGATCCGGTGGGAGCAGTTTAACCTACTGCCGGCAGCATTGCAGCGCCGGGTGATTCGGTGGGCCCACCGGCAGGTAGGCCCGGGCGCGGGACAGCTTGACTTTGCGGCGGTGGAGCGTTTGCGGAACCAGGCGGCGGGCAGGCAGGCTTTCCGGCTGCAGCTGCCGGGCGGGGTGGAGGCCGCAACCGCCGGTCCTTGGGTGGTTTTACGGCGGGTGGGCGGTACTGCTACACCGGGCCTCCGGTACAGGTACACATTATCGGTGCCCGGTGAAACGTTGCTGCCGGAGGTGGGGCAGGTCATCGCCTGCCAGTGGGTGTCCGGTGATGCAATGCCTTCCTGGTGCCTGCCCGATGAGGCCCTGCTGGATGGCGCATGCCTGGTGCAGCCCCTGGAGGTACGCAACTGGCTACCGGGTGACCGTTTTTATCCCATCGGGATGACCGGCAGCAAGAAACTGCAGGATTATTTTACCGATGTGAAAATACCACGGGAATTTCGGGACAGGGTGCCGGTGGTCACCACCGGTGGTGAGGTGGCCTGGGTGGTTGGCCACCGGGTGGACCGCCGTTTTGCTGCCACCCCCCGGTCCACACAGGTGCTTTCCCTGCGCCTGCTGGATGGGGACACTGTCAGTTTCTAAACAGCACTGACGCATGACTTTTAAAACGCAGGCATATCAGGGCTTACAGGGGTTGGAACGAAATAACCTTTCGCGCTATTTTCTTGTAAAGGTGTGAAAAAATAGCGGTCTGCGGGTATTTTTCATGCGTCAGTTCTGAAGTTCTAAATTGTTCGATTGAAAATATGGCAATTATGTGATATAATTTTATGCCGTATAACTGGAAGCCCGGATTTTGAGCAATAGGAGGTCTGCAGTTGAACACAGTCTTTCGCAACCTGGCCATTTACCTGTTGATTGTACTGATCGCCATGGCGGTGATCAGGGGGTTTGGCCCTGCCCAAGACCAGGTGAAGGAACTGGATTATTCCACCTTTATCCAGTATGTGGAACAGGGCCAGGTCAAAAAGGCTACCTTGACAGCTAAAAAAGATGATATGTTTCTGGTTACCGGCACTTTGCAAAATGACCAGAAATTCACGTTAGAGGCGCCGCGGGATAACCTGGCGGAAAGGCTGCGGGCCAAGGGTGTTGACGTCACTACAAAATCAGCGGCGGAACCTCCGTGGTGGACCGGACTGGTGGGCACCATCCTGCCCATCCTGTTACTGGTCGGACTGGTGTTTTTCATGATGCAGCAGACCCAGGGCGGTGGCAGCCGGGTGATGCAGTTCGGCAAAAGCCGGGCCAGACTACACACCGATGATAAGAAACGGGTCACCTTTGAAGATGTGGCCGGGGCGGATGAGGTCAAGGAAGAACTGCAGGAAGTGGTTGAGTTCCTGAAAAATCCGAAGAAGTTCAACGACCTGGGCGCCAGGATTCCCAAGGGTGTGCTGCTCTTTGGACCGCCCGGCACCGGGAAGACCCTGCTGGCCAGGGCGGTGGCTGGTGAGGCGGGAGTGCCCTTTTTCAGCATCAGCGGTTCGGATTTTGTGGAAATGTTCGTGGGGGTAGGCGCCTCCCGGGTGCGGGATCTGTTTGAACAGGCCAAGAAAAACGCACCCTGTATCGTCTTTATTGATGAAATTGATGCCGTCGGCCGCCAGCGGGGGGCCGGTCTGGGCGGCGGCCACGACGAGAGGGAGCAAACCCTGAACCAGCTGCTGGTGGAAATGGACGGTTTTAATGCCAATGAGGGAATTATTATTATTGCGGCCACCAACCGGCCGGATATCCTGGACCCCGCCCTGTTGCGGCCGGGCCGGTTCGACCGGGAGATCGTGGTGGACGTGCCGGATATCACCGGGCGGCAGGAAATCCTGAAGGTGCATATCAGGGGCAAGCCCCTGGCGGATGGCGTGAACCTGGATGTGCTGGCCCGCCGGACGCCCGGTTTCACCGGAGCGGATCTGGCCAATATGGTAAACGAGGCGGCTCTGCTGGCCGCCCGGCGCAACAAGCGGCGTATCGAAATGGAGGATATGGAGGATTCCATTGAACGGGTCATCGCCGGTCCGGAGAAAAAGTCCAGGGTCATCAGCGATTTCGAGAAAAAGCTGGTGGCCTACCACGAGGCCGGCCACGCCCTGCTGGGCCACTACCTGCCCCATACCGACCCGCTGCACAAGGTGTCCATTATTCCCCGCGGCCGGGCGGGCGGCTACACCCTCCTGCTGCCTAAAGAGGACCGGCGGTATATGACCAAATCGCAGATCCTGGACATGGTGACCATGCTGCTGGGCGGTCGGGTGGCTGAGGCCCTGGTACTAAAAGAGGTCAGCACAGGCGCCCAAAATGACCTGGAAAGGGCTACCGAACTGGTCCGCAAGTTGATCACCGAGTACGGCATGTCCGAAGAGTTGGGTCCCCTCACCTTTGGCCGGCGCCAGGAACAGGTGTTTCTGGGGCGGGATCTGGGCCGGGACCGTAACTACAGTGAGGCGGTGGCCTTTTCCATCGACAAGGAAGCCCGCCGGATTGTGGATGAGTGTTACAATAAGGCCAAGCAAATTTTAAGAGACAACATGGACCGCCTGCACCTTGTGGCCAAGGCTTTGATGGAGCGGGAGACCCTGGAGGCGGAAGAGTTCCAGGAGTTGCTGAATAAGTTCGACCAGGAACACCCCGCACCCAAGGTCACTTCGGTGGCGGAGGATCACCCCGTTAATGGCGGCGGGCCTGCTCCCATCGGGCCGCCGGAGCCGGTGGTGCGGTTCAGCTACCACCCACCCCGTGCCTGACAGCAGGCATGAGTACCCGTGCCGGCCACTGGGATTCACCAAGGGGCAGCAAGTTGGCCAGGGTTTTCCTGGACGGTGCCTTGGCGGAGCAAGTTCAGTCTGTTAGATGACGCGAAAAGGAGAGAGTGATTTTGGAAAGGACCTATGTGATGGTCAAGCCGGATGGCGTACAGCGCAACCTGGTGGGGGAAATCATCACCCGTTTCGAGCGCAAAGGGTACCGTATTGCGGCCATGAAGCTGCTGCGGATCAACAGGGCCATGGCGGAACAACACTATGCCGAGCATGTGGGCAAGCCCTTTTTCCCCGGCCTGGTGGATTATATTACCTCTGGTCCGGTGGTGGCCATGGTGTTGGAGGGCAAGGATGCCGTTGCCGGTGCGCGGAAGATGATGGGAGCGACTAACCCCAAGGAAGCTGCCCCCGGCACCATCAGGGGAGATTTTGGTCTGGATATCGGCCGCAACGTCATCCACGGGGCGGATTCGGTGGAAAGCGCCCGGCGGGAAATGGCCATCTATTTTACTCCGGAAGAGATCTTGCAATACGAAAAGTCCGTAGAAAGCTGGATTTACGAGTAACACCCTTTGGGAAGTCGCCGGGCGCCTGCGGCCCCGCCAATGACGCGGGACCGGGGCCGCCCGGTTTTATTGTAGCATGGCTTGGGAGGAGGAAGGGACATGGATCTGGTAGTGGGTTTAAGGGGAGAGGCCAGGGAACGGGTCACCGCAGACAATACTGCCATCAAATACGGCAGCGGCAGTGTGGCGGTCTATGCCACTCCCGCCATGATCGGTTTGATGGAAAAAGCGGCGCTGTCCAGTGTGGATCCCCTGCTGCCCGCAGGGCAAGCAACCGTGGGGACCCGCCTGGACGTCAAGCACCTGGCGGCTACTCCCCTGGGGCTGACGGTGGTGGCACGGTCGGAGCTGGTGGAAGTGGATGGTCGTCGCCTGGTTTTCCGGGTGGAAGCCTACGATGACCGGGAAAAGGTGGGCGAGGGCATCCACGAGCGGTTCGTGATCACCCTGGATAAGTTTCTCCAGCGGGCCGCCGCCAAGGAACAGGCCTAGGAGGGGTTGTTTGTTGGACGGAAACCAAAGGCGGGAAAAGCTGGTGAGGCACCTGGCCAGGGCGGAAGAGGCTGTGACCGCCTCCGAACTGGCCCAGCGGCTGGGGGTTAGCCGGCAGGTGATTGTCCAGGATGTAGCGCTGCTGAGGGCGGCCGGAGTGGAAGTGTTGGCCACGCCCAGGGGGTACTTGCTGATGACCGGGGGCGGCGGTTCCGCCCATACCCGCACCTTTGCCTGCAAGCACGGGCCGGAGCAGCTGGTTGAGGAACTGTATATCATGGTGGACGGCGGAGGCCGGGTCCTGGATGTGGTGGTGGAACATCCCGTCTATGGCGAACTGCGGGGCATGCTGATGCTCTCCTCCCGCCGGGATGTGGATCGCTTCGCGGCCAAGCTGGCCGCCGGCATGGCGGCGCCTCTGGCCAGCCTTACCGGCGGTGTGCACCTGCATACCGTTCAGGCCGCCAGCCAGGCGGATTTGCAGGCCATCGAAGAGGACCTGGCCAGGGCAGGGATTTTGCTCACAAGGGATCCGTCTTGACGGCACAGGAAGAAGGTCTTATGATACATCATAAGACCTTTCATTATATATACAGATGTTAAGACACATAAAAAGACAGAGAGGTGGGTTATGATGAATGGAAATGGTTATAGGGCGGAGAGCGCCAGGGCGGCTTACCGACAGGCGGCGTCAGCCCGGCGCCGTGCCTGGATCCTGCTATACGGACTCCTTTTAGTGCTGGCAGTGGTGGTACCATATACCGCCCTGGCGGGAATTGGGCGCTGGACCGGGGCCTTTCTTTTCTGGATCCTGTTTGCCCTGGTGGCGGTGGTCGCCATGGTCTTGATAACTGCTAAATGGAGGGATTAGGGCATTGAATGCAGCAGGTGTTTATTCCGCCATGGCGGT
The DNA here is from genome assembly GCA_002339345.1 of Firmicutes bacterium UBA2598. GTDB lineage: Bacteria > Bacillota > PH28-bin88 > PH28-bin88 > PH28-bin88 > UBA2598. The sequence goes on from DDKM01000021.1 coordinate 23,115, forward strand.
CTATTTCATTCTGGGTACCCTGGTGGCCTGGGTTTCCCGCAAGGGAATGGGTAAGGGGATGGTGCAATACTTCCTGGCCAATCGGGCCATGGACGGGGTGGTGGCCGCCCTGAGTTACAGTGCCACCACATACAGTGCCTTTATGATGGTGGGGCTGGCCGGCCTGACCTATGCCGGCGGGGTGGGGGCCCTGGGTTTTGAGTTGATTTACCTGTCCGGACTGGTGCTGGTGGTCTTTTTCGGCCCCCGCTTCTGGCTGGTGGGCAAAAGATATAATTATGTGACACCAACGGAGATGCTGGGTGACCGCTACCAGAGCAAGTGGGTGGCGGTGGTTACAGCGGTTGCGGCATGCCTCTTTTTGATTCCCTACAGCGCCGTCCAATTGATGGGTATTGGTTATCTGATGCAGGGCCTTTCCGGCGGCGCCATTCCCTTTATGACCGGGCTGGTGATTGCCGTGCTGCTGGCGGTGTTCTGGGCTTTGATCGCCGGCATGCGTTCCGTGGCCTGGACAGATTCCCTGCAGGCCCTGCTGATGGTGGTGGCGGCTACCACGGTGATGCTCCTGGTGGTGTACAAGGGGCTAGGGGGGTTCGGGAACCTGTTTACCCTGCTGGAAAGGGACTATCCAAAATCACTGACGGTACCCGGCACCGGTTATTTCACCTGGCAGACCTTTTTGGGCTTGAGCCTGCCGTGGTTTTTCTTCAGCATATCCAACCCCCAGGTCAGCCAGCGCTTGTATGTTCCGGCTTCCCTGAAACAGATGCGCATTATGTTGGTAGGGTTTCTCATTTTTGGTTTTATTTACACCATGGTTTCGGTGCTGTGGGGCTTTTCCGCCCGGGTGCTGCTGCCGGATCTGGCCAAGGCGGATCTGGCTACACCCACCCTGCTGGCTCTGCCCATCGTCCCCCCGCTGCTGGGGCTGGTGGTAATGGTGGGTATTGTGGCGGCCGCCATTTCCACCATCGATTCCATCCTGCTCACCCTTTCCTCCATGGTTTCCCGGGACATCTATCATAACCTGTTCCCCAGGGCCGGTGAGGACACCCAGTTGCTGGTGGGTAAACTGTGCATACCCCTGCTGGCGGTGGCCGCCTTTCTCTTTGCCCGTCAGCAGCTGGGGCTCATCGCTACCCTTTCGGTGGCGGCTTCCGCTGGCCTGCTGGTGATGGTACCGGCCATCTGGGGAGCCTTTTTCTGGTCCCGGGGGACGGCGGCGGGGGCCTTTGCCAGTACCCTGATCGGGGGAGTAGTGAGTCTTTACCTGCAGTACACCGGCTGGAAGCCGTTGGGCTTGTGGCCGGGGCTTTGGGCCTTGGGGGTATCGGTGGCGGTATTCGTGGCGGTCAGCTTGGCCACCAGACCACCAGTCCAAAGGGCGGCGGAATTCCTGGGCTACCTGGAGGAAGAACTGGGCCGGCATAACGCCATCTGAGAAAGGGAAACAAAAACCGTTGCACCGTATGGACACTACCCCTTATAATGCAGCCAGGAGGGGGGAGAGTCCATGACCGGCCGTTTGGCCCTTGTGGCACCATACGGTGAGCTGGCAGAACTGGCCCACCAGGTGTGTGAAGAACTGGGCATTGAGGCCTCTGTGGCCACCGGGGACCTGGCGGAGGGGGTGCGGGTGGCCGCCGGACTGGTGGCCGCCGGTGCGGAGGTGGTGGTCAGCCGCGGTGGTACCGCCGATGCCATCAAGCAGCACCTGCAAGTGCCGGTGGTGGAGATTGCGGTCAGTGCCTTTGATTTGGTGCGGACCATCGCCCAAGCCCGCAATTACGGCAGTATCATTGGCGTGGTGGGGTTCCGCAACGTTATCTATGGTAGTAAAAGCCTGGAACAGGTACTGGATGTAACCATTCGTGAACTGGAAATCAACTCACCGGCGGAGGTGCCGGCGGCCATCGCCACTGCCCGAGAGGCGGGGGTTGAAGTTATTGTCGGTGACGCTGTATCCGTCCGCTGTAGCAGGGAGGCGGGGCTGCCCGCCCTGTTGGTTACCTCTGGCAAGGAGGCCCTGGCCGGGGCCTTGCGGGAGGCCCGGGAACTGGCCTTGATCCGCCGCAAGGAGCGTGCCCGTGCCAGGCAGTTCAATGTTATATTGGATTTCACCTACGAGGGGATCATCGCCACTGATCAGGCGGGGCGCATTACCCTGGTCAACCCGGCGGCGGAAAAGATCCTGGGTGTGGCGGCCGGCCATCTGCTGGGCCGCCTGGCTGGCGAGGCGCTGCCGGGTCTAGCCCTCAAACAGGTCCAGGATACCGGCCAGTCCCGGCTGGGTGAGATGCACCGGGTGGGCAGCACCCTGGTGGTACAGAACGCGGTACCAGTGGTGGCGGATGGCGAAATGGTAGGGGTGGTAGCCACCTTTCAGGACGCCTCCTACTTGCAAGCGGTGGAAACCAAGGTGCGCCAGGAACTGTACCTGAAGGGTCACGTGGCCCAATTCACCCTGGCGGACATCGCTACCCGGAGCCCCTCCATGCAACGGGTGCTGGCCCAGGCCCGGGAATTCGCCGCGGCGGAAGCAACAGTGCTAATAACCGGCGAAACTGGAGCCGGTAAGGAGATGATCGCCCAGGGGGTACATAATGCCAGTTCCCGGAAGGGCGGTCCCTTTGTGGCGGTGAACTGTGCCGCCGTCCCCAAGAGCCTGCTGGAAAGCGAATTGTTCGGGTATGAGGAAGGGGCCTTTTCCGGTGCCCGTCGAGGCGGCAAAAAGGGCTATTTTGAACTGGCCCACGGCGGGACCCTTTTCCTGGACGAGATCGGTGAACTGCCCCTGGACCTGCAGGCGCGCCTGTTGCGGGTGCTGCAGCAAAAGGCGGTAATGCGGGTGGGCGGCGACCGGGTTATCCCGGTGGATGTGCGCATTATTGCCGCCACCCACCGCAACCTGGAACAATGTGTCGCTGTGGGGGCCTTCCGGCAGGACCTCTATTACCGGCTCAATGTCTTGCGCCTGAACCTACCCCCCCTGCGGGATCGCCTGGAAGACATTCCCCTGCTGGTGGGTTTGCTGGTGGACAAGATCTGCAGCCGCACCGGCCGCCTACCACCGGTAATCGGCGAGGAGGTACTGCACCTTTTTCGGTGCTACCCCTGGCCGGGTAATGTGCGTGAACTGGAAAACATACTGGAAAGGCTGGTGGTGCTGTGCGGCGGACGGCCGGTCAGTCCGGATGAGATCAGGGAGATGCTGGCGGGTGTCACCGAGGCCGGACCTGGCGGTGTGGTAGCGGATACCCTGACCATTGAGCTGGCGGGCACCCTGGCGGAAATGGAGCGGGCCATCATCCAGCATACCCTGGCTGCTACCGCCTTTGACCGGGAGGAAACCTGCCGCCGCCTGGGCATCAGCAGGACTACCCTGTGGAGGCGCTTGAAGGATCTTGATGTTTCATAATGAAAAAGTTGTTAAATAATGAAAAATGGGCCTGACTGGCGCTGGGCATGGTGCTAAGTCAGGCTCGCTAATTTTTTCTGTTCCATTCTGCAATAATTAGCTCCATTAACCGCCAACCTGACCCTGGTACGCATCTTGCAATAACTATCCGTCACGGCGGTTTGGCATAAGGAGAGATGGATTCCAATGGAGCACATGGTGGTGATCGCCGACGATTTAACCGGTGCCAGTGACACTGGTGTGCAGTTTGGTAAATATGGTCTGCCGACAACGGTGATTGTGGATGGGCAAAATCTTGGGCAACAAGCCAGGCCGGGGGAGGTTTGGTCCGTCAACACCGATTCCCGCCCGCTGGTGCCAACGGCGGCTTACCGGCAGGTTTTTGGGGTGGCGGAAAAACTGCGGGAACTCGGTTTTGTGCATATTTACAAAAAGCTGGATTCCACCCTGCGGGGAAACCCGGGCGAGGAACTGGACGCGGTGATGGACGCCTTTGCCGCCGATCTGGCGCTGGTTGCCCCCTCCTTTCCCGCCAACCGGCGGATGGTGGTGGACGGGGGTTTGGTGATGCATCCGATTCAGAAGACGGTCCGTGATGTGCCGGAGCTTTTCCGGGCTGGTATGCAGCGCCAGGTGGGCAGCATTGGGCTGGCCACCGTCCGGGGGGGGGTCCAATCCTTGCTGACGGAGATTGCCGCCCGGCGGGAGGCGGGCCAGCAGGTGCTGATCCTGGATGCCACAACTGAGGAAGACCTGGCTGCCATTGCCGGGGCCGCTGTCCAGCTGCCCCGAGGGACAGTGCTGGCCGGATCAGGGGGGCTGGCGGCCCATTTGCCACCAGCCTGGGGCCTGTCCCCCTCCTGCCCGGAGGTGGTACGGACCCCCGGTGTCACCCTGGTGGTGGCCGGCTCCCGCAACCGGGTTACGGCCTCCCAGGTGGGGGAATTATTAAAGGTGACCACAGCACCACTGGTGGAGGTTCCAGCTGCGGCGGTCATCCAGGGCCGGGCGGAGGAGGAGATGGACAGGGCGACGGCCACGGCGGCTAGACTGTTGGCTGTTTCCCCGGTGCCGCGGCTGCTGGTATTGACCCTGGACACCCTTTTCACCACCAGGGAGGAACTGCCGCCGGAAACCTCGTCCGCTCATGGTATAGCCATCGCTGGCACCCTGGGTGAGATTGCCCGCCGGCTGGTAACGGGCGGGCAGGTTCATAACATTGTGGCCACGGGGGGCGATACCGCTGTCCACCTTTGCCGTATCCTGGGGGCGTGGGGCATCAGGCTGGTGGCGGAGCTGCTGCCGGGTATTCCCATGGGGCGGCTGATGGGTGGTGTGGCAGATGGCATGCCGGTGGTGACCAAGGCTGGTGGTTTCGGATCCCCAACCGCCTTTGTAGATATCGTACAGACTTTTAATAATCCTTAAGGAGATGAACACTGTTGGATAAAAGACCTGTTATTGCCATCACCGTAGGGGATCCCGGCGGTATTGGACCGGAGATCACCGCCAAGGCCCTGGCCCTGCCGGAAATCTATGAAATATGCCGGCCGCTGGTCATTGGCGATAGTGGGCTGATGTGCGAGGCAGCCCGGATTGCCGGGGTGGACCTGGGTGTACGGGCGGTGGCCCACCCCGCTGAGGGTACTTACCACTTGGGGGTCATGGACGTGCTGGACATGCAGAACGTGGACCTGGCCCAGTTGCAATATGGCAAGGTCACCAAACTGGGCGGGGCCGCCTGTTTCCAGTATATCACCAAGGGTATTGCCCTGGCCCTGCAATCGGAAGTGGATGCCGTCTGCACCGGGCCCATCCACAAGGAGGCCGTCAACCTGGCCGGCCATCACTACGCCGGTCATACCGAGATCTTTGCCGATTACACCAAAACCAGGGATTACTGCATGATGCTCATTGACCGGAACTTCCGGGTTTCCCATGTCACCACCCATGTGGCTTTAAGCCAGGTGCCGGAACTGGTGAAAAAGGAGCGGGTACTGCGGGTCATCGAGCTTACCCACCAAGCGGTGCAAAAGCTTGGGGTGGCCAATCCCCGCATTGCCGTGGCTGGCCTGAACCCCCACGCCGGTGATGGCGGTCTCTTTGGTCGGGAGGAAATCGAGGAGATCATCCCCGCCGTAGAGGAAGCCCGTAACCGCAACATGGTGGTGGACGGGCCTATTCCACCGGATACCGTTTTTGTGAAAATGAGCGGTGGGCAGTATGACGCTGTGGTGGCCATGTACCATGACCAGGGCCACATCCCAGTCAAGATGGTGGGATTCAAGTATGACGATGTCACCTGCACCTGGGGGGCTATGGCAGGTATCAACGTGACCCTGGGTCTGCCCATCATCCGTACCTCGGTGGACCACGGGGTGGCCTTCGGCAAGGCGGGGAAAGGAACCGCCAACCCCGAAAGCATGATTGACGCCCTGAAGGTTGCCGCCCAATTGGCAGGTCGTTAGAAGGGAGGGAAAGGATTGCGGACCAACCTGGAACTGCCCTACGGCAATGGCAAAATGGACTTCAGCATGCCATCAGGGAACCTGGCGGCAGTGCTGTCACCGGCAGCGGTACTGAAGGTGCCGGATACCGTGGCCGAGGTGCACAGGGCGCTGGCCAGCCCCATCGGCTGCCCGCCCCTTAAGGAACTGGTAACTCCCGGTAGCAGGGTGGTGCTGTTGTGTGATGACAACACCCGCCTGACACCGGCCCACATTATCCTCCCGGCCATCCTGGATCAACTGGCGGAAGCCGGGGTGCAGGCACAGAACATCAAGATCCTCATGGCCCTGGGCACCCACCGGCCCATGACCCCAGCGGAATTGCGGGAGAAGCTGGGGGAGGCCGTCCTGGCAAGGGTGGAGGCCATCAACCACGATTTTCGCAACCCTGCCGCGTTGTATGATTTCGGTCTGACCGCCAACGGCACACCGGTCAAGGTGAACCGGCTGGTGCTGGAAGCGGATGTGGCCATCGGCATCGGCAGTATCGTACCCCATCACATTCCCGGGTATAGCGGCGGTGCCAAGATTGTCCAGCCAGGGATCTGCGGTGAGGATACCACCGCCGCTACCCACCTCCTGAGTGTGCGTACCAGGCGGAACATGCTGGGGATCACGGAAAACGCTGTGCGGGAGGAGATGGAGGACATTGCCGAACGGGCCGGTGTCCGCTATGTCTTCAACATGGTACTGGACCGGGGGGGGAGGGTGGTGAAGGCCTTTTTTGGTGACATGCGCCAGGCTTTCCGGGCCGGCGTGGAAACCAGCCGGGGCGTTTTTGGTATTTGCGCCCCCGGCCGGACTCCCATCGTGCTGGCCAGTTCCCACCCCTGTGATCTGGAATTCTGGCAGGCCCACAAAACCCTCTACCCCTGTGATATGCTGGTGGAGGAGGGAGGCACCATCATCATCGTTACCCCCTGCCCCGAGGGGGTGGCGGTCACCCATCCGGATTTGCTGCATTTTGCGGCCCAGAGCCCGGAAGACATCGATGCCCAGATCCGGGAGGGCCGTATTGCGGACCAGGTGGCCGGTGCCCTGGCTCTGGCCTGGGCCAAGGTGCGGCGCCATGCCGAGGTCTGCCTGGTGTCCCACGGGGTCAGTCCCCAAGATGCCGCTGCCTTGGGCTTTACCCATGCCGCCACCGTCGCCGAGGCGCTGGAACGGGCCTGGGCGCGCCTGGAGAACCAGGCCCTGGTGACGGTGCTTACCCACGGCGCGGACACCCTGCCCCTGCTGCCCAATGAACTGGCCGCCGATGGCAATGGAGGAACTTGAAACCTGAAGGTTTTTCAGGAATTGTGTCGAAATGCCATTGTTCGGTTTGTAAAAGGAGGGACCGCCGGATGTCCAAGAAAAAGGTCAATGTAATTCAGCTGAAGGAAATGAAACAGACTGGGCAGAAATTCCATATGGTCACCGCCTACGATTACCCCACCGCCATGCTGGTGGACAGATCGGAGGTGGAACTGATCCTGGTAGGGGACTCCCTTGGGATGACCGTCCTGGGCTACAACAGCACGGTGCCGGTGACCATGGAGGAAATGCTGCACCACATCAAAGCGGTGGTGCGGGGAGCCCCCAACACCTTTATCGTAGGCGACATGCCTTTTGGTTCCTACAATGAAAGCAAGGAACAGGCGGTGCGTAACGCCAACCGCATTATGAAGGAAGGTGGGGCGGACTGTGTTAAGCTGGAGGGCGGCCAGGACATGGCAAAAACCGTCCGGGCCATTGTCAAGGCGGGCATCCCGGTGATGGGGCACATCGGCTTGACCCCCCAGACCGCTTCCCAGCTGGGCGGGTTCAAGGTGCAGGGTAAGGACGCCGAAAGCGCCCAAAAACTCATCGACGACGCCAAGAGCCTGGAGGAGGCGGGTGCCTTTGCGGTGGTGGTGGAGTGTGTACCCACACCCATTTCCAAGCTGATTACGGCAAAGGTGTCCATTCCCACCATCGGCATTGGCGCCGGCATCGAATGTGACGCCCAGGTGCTGGTGTTCCATGACATGATGGGCCTTTTCGACCGTTTCACCCCCAAATTTGTCAAACAGTACGCCAACCTCTCCCCGGTCATTGTGGAGGCCCTCAATACGTGGGTGCAAGAGGTGCGTTCCGGCCAGTTCCCGGAGGAGAAGCACAGCTTTACCTTCAAGGCGGAAGGCCTGGACAGGCTTTACTAAGATTCATGGTACCGATGGGCTAGACCACCATGTCATGCTGTAGCACAGGCTTGCCCATGATTTCCTTGGCAGGGTGGATTATGAGGAGATGGTCAATGTGAAGGTTGCAGTAATCGGTTCCGGCGCCATGGGCTGTCTTTACGGCGGTTACCTGGCCCGATCAGGTGTGGAAACCTGGCTGTACGATGTATGGCCCGAACACGTGCAGACCATGCGAGAGCGCGGGCTGATCATTGAGGACCGGGACGGTGAACACACCATTCCCGTCCGGGCCACCCTGGATGTGGTGGAGATCGGAGTGGTGGACCTGATGATCATTTTTGTCAAGTCCACCCAGACCGCCCTGGCGGTGGAAAATGCCCGCAGCTGCATCGGGCCGGATACCCTGGTGTTGACACTGCAAAACGGTCTGGGCAACATCGAGGCCATCACCGCCCATGTGGATAGCCGGCAGGTGCTGGCGGGGGTGACCTCCAATGGGTGTACCCTGCTGGGACCCGGACGCATCAGGCATGCCGGGGTGGGTACCACCCATATCGGACCGGTGACCGGTGTGATGACACCGGCTGTGGCAGGGGTGGTGGACCTGTTCAACGGGGCAGGCCTCACCACCGAGGCATCCCCCAATGCCGTGGGCATGTTGTGGACCAAGCTGGTCACCAATGTGGGCATCAACGCCCTTACCGCCATTACTGGTCTTTTGAACGGTCAACTGCTGGAACATTCCGAACTGCTGGAAATCATGGATGGGGCCATCGCTGAGGTGGAAAGGGTAGCCGTTGCCCGGGGCATCCGGCTGGAGGTGGAGGATCCTAAAGGCCATGTCCGGCAGGTCTGCCGGGCGACCGCCGCCAACCGTTCCTCCATGCTGCAGGATGTGTCCAATAAGCGCCGGACGGAAATTGATGCCATCAATGGGGCAGTGGTTCGGGAGGCTACAGATCTCAATATCAACGTACCTTATAACCGGATTCTCACAAATCTGGTTAAGGTAATAGAAAAAACCTATTGAGGAGGGTAACTATGAAGAAGGCTCTGGTTTTGGCTCTGCTCCTGGTTTTGGTGGCCGGACTGGTCGCCGGGTGTGGTGGCAGCAAGCAGCCGGCGGATTCCGGCAAGCCCGCCGATACCAAGAAGGAGGTGCTGGTGCTGAAGGCGGGTCACTCGGTAGCGGAAACCCATCCCTACCACCTTGGTCTGTTAAAGTTCAAGGAACTCATTGAAGCCGGCACCAACGGTGCAGTGGAACTGCAAATTTTCCCCGCCTCCTCCCTCGGTGCCGAGCGGGAACTGATTGAAGGCATGCAAATCGGCAGTGTTGACGTAGTGCTTTCCTCCACCGGTCCCATCGGCGGTTTCGCACCTAAAATGGGTGTAGTGGACCTGCCCTTCCTGTTCCGGGACAATGAGCATGCCTACAAGGTGCTGGATGGACCCATCGGTGACAGCCTGCTGAAAGAGCTGGAAACCGCCGGGATCATCGGACTGGCCTTCTGGGAGAACGGTTTCCGTAATATCACCAACAACAAGCGGGAAGTGAAGACCCCTGCCGATCTGAAGGGCTTGAAACTCCGGACCATGGAAAACCCGGTACACATGGCTACCTTCAAACAACTGGGCGCCGACCCGACCCCCATGGCCTTCTCTGAACTGTTCACCGCCCTACAGACTGGCGCCATGGACGGACAGGAAAACCCCATTCCCATCATCTATAACAGCCGTTTCTATGAAGTTCAGAAGTATGTATCCCTGACCGGCCACTTCTATTCCCCGGCTCCCCTGATGGTCAGCAAGATCACCTGGGATAAGCTGACCGCCGAGCAGAAGGAAGTATTCAAGCGGGCTGCCAAGGAAGGTGCCGCCTATCAGCGGGGACTCATCGCCGCCCAGACCGCCGAGCAGGTGGATAAGCTAAAGGAAAAGGGCATGATTGTCACCGAAGTGGACAAAAACCTGTTCCTGGAAGCCACCAAGCCGGTTTACGCCCAGTTCGAGAGCAAGTTTGGCAAGGACCTGATCGAACAAATCCTCAATACCCGGTAATTGCTGTTTGAAATTCATAAGGGTAAAGACAGTGGGCGGGAAGCCATCCCGCCCACTGTTTACAGAGGGGGTGCATCAATGCAGTGGATCATTAAGGGTATCGATCAGATTAACCGTTTGGTGACCTGGGTGGTGGTGCTCATGTTTGCCATCATGTCGGTGGTGGTGTTCGCCCAGGTTTTCTACCGGTTTGTGCTGGAAGCCCCCCTGACCTGGTCGGAAGAGGTGGCCCGGTATCTGATGGTATGGATCACCTTTCTGGGGGCCAGCCTGGGTGTGCGCAAAAAGGCGCTCATCGGTATGGAAGTGGCGGTTAATTTCCTGCCCCCCGCCTTGAAAAGGGTGGCGCTCAACCTGGTTAGCCTCCTTGCCGTCTGTTTCCTGGCGGTGGTGTTTTATTACGGTGTAAAAATGACCGGAGTCACCGCCAGACAGCTGTCCCCGGCCATGCAGATCTCCATGTCCTGGCCCTATGCGGCGGTGCCGGTGGGTGCGGCATTGATGCTGCTAAACACCATTGCCGTAACTCTGGAACGATGGGAGGGGCAGCGTTAAATGGCCGTTATTCTGTTAATTGGGCTGCTGGTCTTTTTCCTTTTAAATGTTCCCATCGCCTTTTCCCTGGGCGCCGCCTCCACCTTGGCCCTGGTGTACCAGGGGAAAGTGCCGCTGACCCTGATTGCCCAGCGGATGTTTGCCGCAGTGGACTCCTTCCCCCTCATGGCCATTCCCTTCTTCATCCTGGCCGGTAACTTGATGGAAAACGGCGGCATTTCCCGCCGGCTCATCCGGTTTGCCACCTGCCTGGTGGGCAGGATCACCGGCGGGCTGGCCCTGGTGACGGTGGCTACCTGTATGTTCTTTGCCGCCATTTCCGGATCCAGTGCAGCCACCGCGGCAGCCATCGGTTCCATTCTGATTCCGGCCATGGTCCGGCGGGGCTATAACATCAACTTTGCCTCCGCCACCGTGGCTTCCTCGGGTGAGCTGGGGGTGATCATCCCGCCCAGCATCCCCATGGTGCTGTTCGGTGTGCTGGCAGAACAGTCCATCGGCACCATCTTTATTGCCGGCATCATGCCCGGCATCCTCATTGCCGGCACCCTGACCCTGGTGGCTTATATCATCTCCAAAAAACACGGATATGTGGGTACCGACCGGGCCACCCTGGCGGAAACCTGGGTGGCATTCAAGGATGCCATTCTGGCCCTGTTAATGCCCCTGATTATCCTGGGCGGTATTTACGGCGGTGTGTTCACACCCACCGAGGCCGCCGTGGTGGCGGTATTCTACGGGCTCATCGTCGGCCTGTTCATCTACCGGGAGACCAAGATCAGCGACTTGAAAAACATCCTGGCTTCATCCGCCATCACCACTTCGGTGATCATGATCATCATCGCCAATGCCTCGCTGTTCGGCTGGATCATGACCAGGGAGCGGGTGCCCCAGATGATCGCCGAGTTCTTCCTGTCCATTTCCAGCGATCCGCTGGTGTTCCTGCTTTTGGTTAACCTCCTGCTACTGTTTATCGGCACCATGTTTGAAACGTCGGCGGCGCTGATCATCCTTACCCCGCTCTTATTCCCCATCGCGGTACAGCTGGGGGTTCACCCCATCCACTTCGGGATGATCATGATCGTCAACCTGGCGGTGGGCATGGTGACCCCACCTTTGGGCATCAACCTCTTTGTCACCTGCAACATCGCCAAGATCCGCATCGAGGACATGGCCCGCATGCTGGTACCATACCTGGCGGTGCTGATCCTGGACATCTTCATCATTACCTACGTACCGTGGATCACCCTCTGGCTGCCCACCGTGCTGGGACTGTTCAAGTGACCGGGGTCAAGGAACGTGGATATTGGATTATTCCCCTATGGCGAACCGCTCACCTGGCCTTGGATAGACTTAACGGATAGGTAAAGCAAATTCGGGAAAATGGAAAGGGCCGGCGCCTCCAATGCGCCGGCCCCTTTTTGTTGTTGTCCAGCAGTGCGGCCGCTCGCCCACTGGGCGAAGAACTGCCCCAAGGAAGCTATTACCAAAACTTCTATGGCAAGTTGTTCTTCCTAACCCTCCAGCACCAGGTTGCCGCTGGCGTCAAACACCATGGGATGGGGTGCACTCAAGATCTCCACGTTTGCGTTGCCCGCCGCTTCCGCCAACAGGCCTTCGGAAATATAAATTTCCCCGATTTCCAGGGTGTTTTTGATCACCACCAGCCGGACCTCCGCCGGGGGCACCGGCCGCCCGCAGGTCTTCATGGCCACCTGGATGGCGTGGGCGTCATCGGGCTGGATAATGGGAATAAATCCCCTTTCCAGGAATCCGGTGGTGATGACATTGGCGTAGGTGGTTTCCATATCCATTTTGTCCACCAGCCGTTTGGTAACCACATCGGCGGTGCCGATACCCAGGGCATTGCCGTGGCTTTCTTCCGTCAGGTCCAGGGCCACCACCCGGGCAATATCCGGGGTGGGGACGTCCGCCTGGCCGCGGATGCGTACACGCCCGGTGATGTTGGTATCCATGCCGGTGCCGCTCAAATTTTTACCCATCTCCCGGACCACCAGCACATCCAGCACCGGGAAGGGCAGGGCGGGCAACATAGCCTTGCTTTCCACCAGCAGTTCCTTTTCCCGTTCCTCCATTTCACCGGGCAGCAGGCCGATGATGCGGGCGGTCTGGTCATAGGCGTTTTCCAGCACCGCAAAGCCCATCAAAATGGGTAGATGGGCCAGCCCGGTACGGGCCACCTCCGGCATTAATTCCGCCAGCCCCCCGGCACCGTAGCTGTGTAAGAGCTCCGCCGCTGCCCGCTTACCAAGGCCGATGGCGATCATTTTCATCAGGCCGCTTTCCAGCGGTCCGTGGAAATCGGTATGGGCCTTGATGCGGTTTAACAGGATAATCCCGTCGGCCCGGGCGGCATGGGTGTCCACATATACCGGCAGGCCGCCGGGAGTATGGGCCACCACCACCGTGGCCATGTCCGACAGGATGGGAATACCCATGGTTTCCTCGGTGATACCATAGGAGGCCAGCACCTCCCGCTGACCGGCGGCGGTAGCTCCCCCGTGGCTGCCCATGGAGGGGATGATAAAAGGCTCTCCGCCAGCTTCCCTGACCAGATCCACCAGATTTTTCACCATCAAGGCAATATTGGCGATCCCGCGGCTACCCACCGCCAGGGCGATGCGCTGGCCGGGGCGGATGTTGTGCTGGATCTTGCGGAACTCAGTGGCTATGGTGCCGGGAATATCGGTAAGCTGGGATGCCGGGAATTTCAGGGCTGCCCGGACCAGCCGGGGAAAACTAGCACTCATTTACACTACCTCCCTTGCCGGTTCCAGGGCAATCAGGCCGTATGCCGCTGCCAGTAACTGCACCGGGTGGTATACCGGCAGGGGCAGGCCGGACTGGCGGAGTCCCCGGCCCAGCTGCAGGGCACAGGAGGGGCAGGAGGTAACCAAGACGCCTGCCCCACTTTGGCGGACATTGGCCATCTTCCTGGCCAGGATGGCGTTGGACAGCCGGGGATGGGTCAACCCGTAGGATCCCGCACCACCGCAGCACATGTCCGCTTCCTTCATTTCCGACAGGATGAGGCCGGGAATGGCCCGCAGCACGGTACGTGGGGCCTCCCGCTGCAGCATTCCCCGGGACAGGTGGCACGGATCGTGGTAAGTCACCGTCACCGGCACCGCCCGGTCCGGCTGCTTCAGGCCAATGGATACCAGGTAGGCGGTGATATCCGTCACCTTGGCGGCCAGTTGTTCCCCTTTGGCTGCATAGACCGGGTCATCGGCTAGTAGTTTGCCATATTCTTGCAGAGTGCTGCCACAGGTGGCGCAGTCCGTCACCCAGGCCTCCACCGTGATGGCGGACAGGGTATCCACCACCCGCCTGGCCAGTCTTTTTGCTTCCGTCAAGTCACCGGCACTCTGGTGGGGAGCGCCGCAGCAGTTCACCGCTGGCACCACCACCCGCCGCTGGTGAGCTTGGAGCACCTGCAGGGTGGCTTTCCCCACCGGGCTAAAGAAATGGTTGACGGCACAACCTAGAAAATAACCAACCGTTGGAGCGTCACCCTGACCAAGAACCACGTTGCCGTCCGCCAAGGTGGTGGCTGCGCCGCTGGCAGCCATCCGGTCCAGGAAGTCCCGCACACTGCCGGCAGGAATGGTTGGTAGCTGGGCATCGGCACGCCCGGCCAGGGGGACGATCCTGGTTAAACCGGTTTTGCGGGCCAGCCAGCGCAGGCCAGTCTTTTGGTAGAAGCGCAGTCCCTTGTGCATCAGCCGCAGCCGGCCGGGGTGGGAAAACACTCCCCGGTACAGGTAGCGGGCCACCGGGGGTAACCCATGCTGGCGGTGCCAGGCGGCTCGGGCGGCCAGTACCATGGTGTCGGTGGCCACCCGGGAGGGACAGGCCATCACACAGGCCTTGCACAGCAGGCAGGAACTGATCATGGCGGCCATTTCCGGCTGGCGGACAAACTGGTGGCTCCCGTCAAAGGCCAGGCGCAGCATACGGATGCGTCCCCTGGCCAGGGCCCGCTCATCTCCCGTCACCTTGTAGGTGGGGCAGGCGTCCTGGCAGAAGCCGCAGCGATTACAGCGCAGCAGCTCGCCGGTTAACGGTGTTAAAAAATCCTCTGCCACGTCCGTCACTCCTTCGTTGCGGCCCAGGGGGCCAAGATGGCTGCCGGGTCAAGGGCATTTTTGATGCGCCGCAACAGGTTCCCTAGGGCGGGGCAGGCTAGCCCTTCCGCCGTCTCCGGAACCAACCAGGCGTCCTGTTCATACAGCAGGCGGCCGGTACCAGCGTCCAGCCAGGCGGGACGGCTGGCTCCGGGTTGGTTCATCCCTTGCAGGAAGGCGGTCAGGGCTTGGGATCGCGGCAACCGAGTTACAGCCAGCTCTTCTCCCTGGGCAGCCACAAACTGCCAGTAGGCGGCGAGGGCAGCCGTATCTTCCTGTACCTCCACCGGTAGACCCGTTAGATCTTGTACTCTCACCAGATGCCGCTCCAATGCTTCCCGGCTGCCCTCCACACCCAGTACCAGCAGCCACTCTCCGGTGGAGGGGAGGTTGGCTGTCTTCACCACAGCGGCAGGCATCAGGTGGATGCCAGTAGCGGACACATCGCTTTTCAGTAGTTTGTCTACCGCCCCAGCCAGTTTCGCCAATTCATCATGGGCAATGGTGAACAGGGCTTCCGCTTCTGGGAGGGGCCGCAGGCGTAGTACCGCCCCGGTAATTACACCCAGGGCTCCCCAGCTGCCGGCCATCAGCCTGGTAACATCATAACCGCTCACATTCTTAAAGTTTTTGCCTCCCGCCCGGATCAGTTCACCGGTAGGGCTGACAAAGGATACCCCCAGTAAATGATCCCGCATCCAGCCGTAGCGCATGCCCTTTGGGCTGATGGCATTGCGGGCGATCATTCCGCCGACTGTGGAGCGTTCCGGCAGGCGGACGCCCATGGGCAGGCACAGTCCGGTATCCCGTAAAACCTCACGGATGGCAGCCAGGGTTACTCCGGCTTCCAGTTCCAGGGAGAGGTTGTCACGGCGCAGTTCCAGTACCCGGTTTAACCGCCTGGTTAGGACCCTGCTGGTACCGGCCTCCCCTGCGGGAGTTGAAGCCAGGCAGGTGCCTCCACCCACCGGTAATAAAGGGCTGCCGGTCTGCGCTGCGGCCCGGACATAGGCCACCAAGTCGGCCACTGTTTCCGGTTCTACCTCCCCCCCTGGGGAAAGGGTACAGCCACCCGAGGAGGTTACCGTACTCAACCTTTCCGGCACTGGAACCGGTGGGATGACCTTGCCTGGGTTGAGCAGGCCAGCCGGGTCAAAGGCCTGCTTAACACCGGCCATAAAGGCCAGGTCGGCGGGGGAAAAGGCCTGGGACATGAACTCCAGCTTTTCCATACCGATGCCGTGTTCCCCGGTCAGGGTGCCCTCCATGGCCAGTGCCTCTATAAAAATGTCCCGGGCGGCGGCCTCCACCCGGTGGTATTCCTCAGGGTGGCGAGGGTCGTAGAGCAGGTGGGGGTGCAGGTTTCCGTCCCCGGCATGGGCCAACTGGGCAATGGTCACCCCATGCTGTTCACCGATGGCGGTAACCCGGCGCAGCATCTCCGGCAACCGGTCACGTGGCACTGTCACATCTTGCACCATGTAGGATGGCTTAATGCGGCCAAGGGCGCCGTTGGCCGACCGGCGGCCCAGCCAGAGGTTCTCCCGTTCTGCTGCATCGGCGGCGGTGCGGAAGGTTCGTACCTGGTTTTGGTGCAGTACCTCGGCAATGGTCTGCACCTGCCGTTCAATCTCCGCCTGGAAGCCGTCCACCTCGATGAGCAGAATGGCCTCCGCATCCCTGGGTAGGCCCAGTTGAATAAAGTCGTCCACCGCCCGGGTGAGGGCTCCGTCCATGATTTCCAGGGTGGGGGGAATAATGCCCCGGGCGATGATCTGGGAAACGGCATTGCCCGCCCGTTCCAGACTGTCAAAAACCGCCAGGATGGTCTGGTAGTCCTCCGGCTTGCGGGTAAGCCGCACCAGCAATTCGCTGATGATCGCCAGGGTCCCTTCCGAACCAACGAGAATACCGGTCAGGTCCGGGGCCGGAACCCTGTCAACTGGGCCCAGGCCATAGGCAGCCAGGGCTCGGCCGGTACCGGGCAGGGCAGTACAGCCGGCAGGTGCCAGGTCGCCGGTGGTGATGATCGCCCCACCGGGCAGCACTGCCTTTAACCCCAGGATGTGATCCCTGGTTACCCCGTACTTCACTCCCCGGATGCCCCCGGCACATTCGGCGGCATTGCCGCCAATGGTGGCCACCTTTTGACTGGCGGGATCGGGGGCAAACATGTAGCCGGCCGGTTCCACCTCTTTTTGTAAATCAAGGTTGATGACGCCTGCTTCCACTAGGGCGGTGCCGTTTATATAATCCACATCTAAAATACGGTTCATCCTAGTCAGCACCACCACCATCCCCCCCTGGGGAGGGATGGAACCGCCGCTTAGGTTGGTGCCGGCTCCCCGGGGAATCACCGGGATGTTGTGCCGGGCGGCCAGGGTGAGGACTTGGGAAACCTCCGCCGTGGACCGGGGAAATACCACAACGTCAGGCAGGTAGTAAAAGGGCGAGGAATCGTAAGCATAGGCTTCCAAGGACATGGGGGAGGTCAGCACCCCGTCCTCCCCTACAATCCGGACCAGTTCCCTAGTGATTGCGGCATTTAGATTAATTCCGGTATTCGAATTTAACATCACAACCACCGTCCCAGGTCAAATCGTCCGGCTGGCTAGTTGCCCAGCAGGCGCGGCAGTATCATGGAGATGCCGGGTACGAAGGTGAGCAAAAGCAGGATGGCTATGGCCGCACCCAGGTAGACCCAGTTGCCCTTGACCACCCGTTCAATGGAAGCGCCGGTGAGGCCGGAAGCCACAAAGAGGTTCACACCCAGGGGCGGGGTGATCATGCCAATGGCCAGGTTTACAATCATGATGATCCCGAAATGGATGGGGTCGATGCCCATCTGGGTGATTACCGGTAAAAAGATGGGTGCCAGGATGATGATGGCCGCATTGGTTTCCATGAAGGTGCCCACAGCCAACAGCAGCACGTTGACCAGCAATAGCAGCACTATGGGGCTGGAACTGATGCTGATCAGGAACTGGGCGATTTTCGCCGGGATCATTTCCCTGGTTAACAGCAGCCCGAAGGCGGACGCGGTGGCGATGATCAGCATCACCATGGATGCACTGATGGCGGAGGTGCGCAGGATCTTGGGGATGTCGGCCGGCTTCAGTTCCTTATACACGAACATACCCACCACCAGGCCGTAAACCACCGCCACATTGGCCGCTTCGGTGGGGGTGAAAATGCCGCCGTAAATACCCCCAAGGATAATAATGGGCATCACTAAGGCCCAGATGGCATCCTTGAAGGCTGCCGCCACTTCCCGGAAGGAGGCCCGCTCCCGGCCCACATAACCGTTTTTGCGGGCGATGAGATAGGCTACCACCATCAGGGAGACCCCGATGAGCATGCCTGGGATGAAACCGGCCATGAACAGTGTCCCGATGGAAGCACCGGTGGCCACCCCGTAGGTGATCATGGGAATACTGGGCGGGATAATCACACCGATGTAGCCGGAGCTGGCCTGGGTGGCCAGGGCGAACTCCTGGCTGTATTTCTGACGCATCATGGCGGGGATCATAATGGAGCCGATGGCCGCCACCGTGGCAGGGCCGGAGCCGGAAATGGCAGCGAAAAACATGGAAGCCAGCACTGTGACCAGGGCCAGCCCACCGGCCAGGGAGCCGATGAGGGCATTGGCCAGGTCGATTAGCCGCCGGGAAATGCCCCCTTTTTCCATCAAGGCACCGGCGATCATGAAAAAGGGAATGGCCATCAGGGGAAAGGAATCGGCGGCGGTAAACATCCGCTGGGCTACCACGATGAGGGGAATACTGCCGGAATCGTAAATGGCAATCAGGGAGGCAGACCCCAGGGCCACGGCAATGGGGGCGCCCAGGATCACCAGGATGGCAAAGGAGCCGAAAATAATTGCCGTCATTGGTCAGCCCTCCTTGTGGCGGCCAGTTTGGCATGGGAAGCCTGCAGGGACCGGATGGCCATCAGGCAGAAACCCACCGGCAGAGCCAGGTAGGGTAGGTACATGGGAATGAGCATGGCCGGGGAGACCTGGCCGGTGGAACTGATGTGCTGCACCACATCCAGGGACAGTTTGACCATCACAAGGCAAAAGGTGAAGGTAATGAGGCCGCCAATGGCCATCACGTACCGCCGGGCACCCATGGGCAAAAGTTGCAGGAAGGCTTCCACCCCCACATGGGCGCCCACCTTGGCCCCCATGCTGGCACCGATAAATACCGTCCACACCATCAGGTAGCGCGCCAGTTCCTCCGACCAGGGCAATGAAGCCTTGACCAAAAACCGGAACACCACCTGCAGGAAGACCACCACCACCATGGTGCTGAGCAGCACTGTGACAACTGCATCTTCAAGATTATCCAGAACACGGAAAAAGAGCGATGGTCTTTTCCCTTCCAAAATCGACACCTCCTCATAAACGGGAAGGTATTCTGTCTTAAATAAGGGACCGGCAAGACGCAGCAGCATCTTGCCGGTCTTTATAAAGGGGTGGGGGTCGCTACTTCTTGTAATTCCTTACCTTTTCGATGACATCCGCCCCGATTTCAGCTTCAAACTGCTTGTAAACTGGAGCCATGGCGGCCATCCACTCGTCCTTGTTCACTTCCGTTACTTCCATCCCGGCAGCCTTCAAATCTTCAGCCAGTTTGGCATCTGCTTCCCGCACCAGGGCGCGTTGGTAGTCGCGGGCTTCCAGGGCAGCTTCCTTGATGGCCTGCTGGACATTGGCCGGCAGGGTGTCCCACTTGGACTTGCTGATCAACAGCGGAGCAGCGGCATAGAAGTGGCCGGTCAGGGAGATATACTTCTGTACTTCATAGAATTTGGATGTGTAGATGTTGGCCAGCGGGTTTTCCTGCCCGTCCACCGTCTTTTGTTGCAGGGCAGTGTACAGTTCGCCGAAGGCCATGGGGGTCGGGTCAGCGCCGATGGTCCGGAAGGAAGCCATGTGGATCTTGTTTTCCATGGTCCGGATCTTCAGGCCCTTTACATCGTCAGGCTTCAGGATGGGCCGCTTGGAGTTGGTGACATGGCGGAAGCCGTTTTCCCAGTAAGCCAGGCCGATAATCCCGTTATTGGAGAGGGAATCCAGCATTTCCTGGCCAATGGGGCCGTCCACGGTGTCATAGGCCTGCTGGCGGTCGGTGAAAATGAACGGCAGGTCGAAGACCAGGAACTTGTTGGAGAAACCGGCCAGGGGCGCGGTGGACACCAGGGTCATTTCCAGGGTGCCCATCTGCAGGGCTTCGATCATTTCCCGCTCATTACCAAGCTGTGAGCTGGGGAACACGTCCACGGTAACTTGGCCGTTGGTCTTTTCCTTTACCAGTTGGGCGAACTTTTCCAGGCCCAGCTGGTAGGGGTGGGTGGGAGCCAACACGTGACCGACCTTCAGGGCAATGGGCTGGGGCGCCTGGTTGTTGTCAGCGGGCTGCTGAGCGGGCTTTTGGCCGCAACCAGCCACTGCCAGGGCCAGTAAGGAAACCACCAAAATCACGACTACCAGTTTTTTCACCTTTCCACAACCTCCCTAACCTTATTATTTTTTCTTGGTGTTTCAGCTTGTTTTCGTCCTTGTTCCTTTGTGCCCGTTTCTCTCTGCTTACTCCTGTTTCTATCCCATACCCTTTTCTATGTCTGTTTGCAAACTACTTGCCGGCCAGGAGGGCGAGGAACTTTTCCTCCTCTTCCTTGGGCATGCCGTAGGTGTACTGGGGCTCGGGGAAGGCCCGGGTGGTCACTTCCTCCCGGTACTTCACCAGGGCTTCCAGGATTACCGTGCTGATGTTGGCGTATTTCTTGGCGAATTTGGGTGTAAACCGGTCAAAGAAGCCAATCATGTCGTGGACGATCAAAAGCTGCCCATGGGCATCTGGCCCGGAACCCAGGCTGATGACCGGTACCTTCATGCGGGCAGTGATCTCCTTCAGTACCGGTGGGGGTACCGCTTCCACCAATAGGAGGGAGATCCCCGCTTCTTGCAGGGCCAGGGCGTCCTCCACCAGCTGTATGGCGGATTGGGCGGAGCGGCCCTGGGCTTTGAAACCGCCCAGCTGGGAAATGGACTGGGGGGTCAGGCCGATGTGGCCCATGACGGGGATGGTCGCCTTGACGATGGCGGCTACCGTTTCTGCCATTTCCACACCGCCCTCCAGCTTGACACAATCCGCGCCCCCTTCCGCCATCAGCCGGCCGGCATTGCGAATGGCTTCCTTCTGGCATACCTGGTAGGACATATAGGGCATGTCACCTACCAGGAAGGCGTTGGGAGCGGCGCGGCGCACGGTGGCGGTATGGCGCACCATCATGTCCATGGTCACCGGCAGGGTGCTATCATAACCGTAAACGGTCATGCCCAGGGAGTCCCCAACCAGGATAATATCAATACCCGCCTTTTCTTCCAGCAGGGCAATGGGGTAATCATAACCTGTCAGCATGGAAATCTGTTCACCTTGCTCCATCTTGCGCATCAGTTCAGGGATGGTCACCTTTTTGCGATCCAAGTGGAACACCTCCGTAAATTTTTCTTTTTTAACCCCGGTAGCCCAGGGATATGGAAATGTTATTTGCTGCAGCAATCAACTCCGCCACCTTAGCCTCAATGTGGCCTTCGGCAAAACGGGCGGGGGAACCGGAGATACTGATGGCGGCCACCACCTGTCCCTGGTGGTTCCGGATGGGGGCGGCCAAACACATCAAACCCTCCTCCAGTTCCTGGTCGTCAACGGCATAGCCCTGGGTACGTACTCTGGCCAGTTCTTCCATCAGAGCCACCGGGCAGGTAATGGTCATACTGGTCCGGGGCGACAGGTCGCACTTGGACAACAGGTCTGCCAGTTCCCATTCCGGCAGGGCTGCCAACAGCACTTTTCCAACTGCCGTGCAGTGCAGGGGAATCCGCTTGCCGATCCGGGAATAGCGAACCATGGTGTTGGGCCGTTCAACCTTTTCAATATAAATGGCCTCATTGTAATCCCTGATCACCAGGTGAACGGTTTCACCGATCCGTGCAGACAGATCCTGCAGGTGGGGCAAAGCCTCGCGGCGGATGTCCATCTGGTCCATCACCAGGCTGCCCAGTTCAAAAAACTTGAGACTCAACCTGTACTTTCCGTTGTGTGGGTTGCGCTCCAGTAGCCCCGACCCCGCCAGGACATTAATCAGCCGGTGTGCCGTACTTTTGTGCAATCCCAGGTGGGCCGCCAGTTCCGATAGACCCTGTTCCGGTTTTTCACCGGAAAAGGAAGTAATGATGTCAATGGCTCGCTGTACACTTCTCGTGGCATAGGCACTGTCCTTGTGATCCCCTTGGCCGGGCCCGGTCATAATATCACCCCCTTAACGTCTTGCCTGATGAAACAGCATCTTGTCATATGAAATTTTGGCGGAAAATATCATTCTCCGCCGGACGCCTGATTCCTGCCGGAAAAATCATAAAAAAGAAAAATAAAAGACAACCTGTATAAAACAGTACCAGTACAAAACAATTGAAATTTTGGGACAGGCAGTTTATAATGCTATTGGTGAAAAACTAACCAAAATAAGCGGAATCTACCCCTTATGCCAAAATATTCAGGAAATTAAACGTTATTTTGGCTGATTCCCGCACACAATAGCAAGGGAAATAGAAAAAAGTTTTTCTTTCACAAGGCTTAGAACTGGTTGTGGAGGGCTTCCTGGATATGGGAAGTCCCTTGCATAATTTGAATTAAAAAAGAGGAGTGATGGATTGGTGTCAAAGGTACCGAGTGACATCGAGATCGCCCAGGCGGCGAAAATGAAGCCCGTCATGGAGATTGCCCAGGGTTTGGGCCTTCTTGAAGACGAGGTGGAACTGTACGGCAAATACAAGGCCAAGATATCCCTGAACGCCTATAAGCGTCTGAAGGATAAGCCGGATGGAAAGCTGATCCTGGTTACCGCCATTAACCCCACCCCTGCTGGTGAAGGTAAAACCACCACCAGTGTGGGTTTGACCGACGGTCTGGCCAAGCTTGGTAAAAAGGTGATCGTAGCCCTGCGTGAGCCTTCCCTCGGTCCCAGCTTTGGCGTGAAGGGCGGCGCCGCCGGCGGCGGTTATGCCCAGGTGGTACCCATGGAAGACATCAACCTGCACTTTACCGGCGACATCCATGCCGTTACCTATGCCCATAACCTGCTGGCCGCCATGCTGGATAACTCCCTGCAGCAGGGGAACCCCTTGAACATCGATCCCCGCCAGGTGGTGTTCCGCCGGGTCATCGACCTGAACGATCGGGCGCTGCGTAAAGTCATCATCGGTCTGGGCGGTAAATCGGAAGGTGTACCCAGAGAAACCGGTTTTGACATCTCCGTGGCTTCGGAAATCATGGCCTGCCTGTGCCTGGCCAGTGACCTGATGGACCTGAAGGCCCGTTTTGCCCGCATTGTGGTGGCCTACACCTACGACGGAAAGCCGGTTACCGCTGCCGACCTGGAAGCCCAGGGCGCCATGGCTCTGTTGATGAAGGATGCCATCAAGCCCAACCTGGTACAGACCCTGGAAAACACCCCGGCCTTTATCCACGGCGGACCCTTCGCCAACATTGCCCACGGCTGCAACAGTATCAGTGCCACCAAGATGGCCTTGAAGCTTGCTGACTATGTGGTCACCGAGGCCGGCTTCGGCGCCGACCTGGGTGCTGAGAAATTCTACGATTTGAAGTGTCGGTTCGCCGGTTTTGCTCCCTCTGCCGCCGTCATCGTCGCCACCGTCCGTGCCCTCAAGATGCACGGCGGGGTACCCAAGAACGAGCTGGTGGGCGAAAACATGGATGCCCTGGCCAAGGGTTTCGAGAACCTTGAAAAGCATATCGAGAACATGAAGAAGTTCGGTGTGCCGGCAGTGGTCGCAATCAACGCCTTCCCCACCGACACCGAAAATGAACTCAACTTCCTCTATGACAAGATCAAGGCTGCCGGCGCTGAAGTAGCCCTGTCCAAGGTTTGGGCCCTGGGTGGCGAGGGCGGTAAGGAACTGGCGGAGAAGGTGCTGGCCACCATCGAAAGCAAGCCTTCCAACTTCAAGGTGCTGTACGAAACCGACCAGCCCATCAAGGCCAAGATCGAAAAGATCTGCACCGAGATCTACGGCGCAGACGGTGTGAACTTCTCGCCGGAAGCGGAAAAGGCCATCGAGAAGTACACCGAACTGGGCTATGGCAACCTGCCCATCTGCATGGCCAAGACCCAGTACTCCCTGTCCGACGATATGAGCAAACTGGGCCGTCCCAAGAACTTCAAGATTACCGTGCGGGAAGTGCGTCTCTCCGCCGGTGCCGGCTTCCTGGTTTGCATCACCGGTGCCTTGATGACCATGCCCGGTCTGCCCAAGCGCCCGGCTGCCTGTGTCATCGACATCGACGAAGACGGCACCATCAAGGGCCTGTTCTAAGTCAGATCACCATCCTGTTAAGACCTGTTAAGAATACAAGCTGCACATCCCCGGGGTTATACCTCCGGGGTTTTTCTTATTATGCTGCAGGAGCAGCAAGTTGAGCTATCTAATGGCGCGAAGCAGGGATTATGCCGCCGGAGGTCGAATCTGCCACTGGTATTCATTACCTTGGCTCCTACCAGGCATGGGCTGGGGTTGGCCATGGCATATTAGCCATAGACGGTGGTGAGATTTCTGGAACGGGTACATCGTTTATTAACCCCAGCCTACTGGGATGCCATCCATACAATAGCGGAGTACGAGGGTGACCGGGTATTCTGCCGCCATCCCTTCCAACACTTCCTGGATGTAGCCCGCATCGCCTACATTCTGCTGCTGGAACAGGGGACGCAGGCCTTACTGGATACCACCTGTGCCGCCACTTTGGCGGGGGCCAAGGAAATGGTCTATGGGGCCGGGCTGTTGCACGACATCGGCCGGGCGGCGGCCTACCGCCAGGGAGGGGACCACGCTTTGCTGGGGGCGGCCATGGCCCGCCCCCTTTTGGCGGATGCCGGCTTTGGCCCCACCGAGGTGGAGTTAATCGCCACCGCCATTGCCGAGCACCGTGGCCGCACTGCGGCTCCGACGGCCTTGGGACTGGTGCTGCACCGGGCGGACCGGTTGTCCCGTTCCTGTCACCAGTGCCAGGTGATCAATGACTGTTTCAAAAGGGAAGAAATCATGGCAACCGGTTGGCACCGGCTGCAATACTAGATATTTGCATTTACCGGCGTTACCGAGTTTGGGCAGAAGATTATAGAAGTAGGAGCGGGGGGAGCAGGTTTGCGGTTTAATGTCAGGTGGTTGGAGGGCAGGGAACTGCACCAGGTCAGGGAGGCCATTACCCGGGTGGGGGCAGACCCGGCGGGGGTGAAGGTGATGTCCCCCAAGGGGGTACACCGGGTGCTGATGGCGGAAGGATTAAACCCGCGTGCCGCCAACATTTTAAAACAGGAGATGCTGTCCCTGGGGGCGGAAGCGGCGGTGCACCGGGAGGTGGTCACCCACCGGGTGGAAACAACCGGCGTGGTGATGATGGCCAGCCTGCGCCAGTACCACAGGCTGGTGCCCAAACTCAAAGCCCAGCCCTTTGGCCTGGCCAAGCTGGCGGAGGAGATCCGCCAGGTGCTGCAGGCCCTGGAACCTGCCGCGCTCCGGGTGCTGCACTGCCGGGGGCGGGAGTTAATACTGGGGGAACGCACCCTGGTGATGGGCATCCTTAATGTTACCCCCGACTCCTTTTCCGATGGCGGCAAGTATGACCAGGTGGATGTGGCCATCCGTCATGCCCTGCGCATGGTGGAGGAGGGGGCGGACATCATCGATGTAGGTGCGGAATCCACCCGCCCCACCGCTACCCCTGTGCCGGCAGAGGAGGAAATGCACCGGCTGTTTCCGGTGCTGGAGCGGCTGGTGCCAGAGGTACCGGTGCCTGTTTCGGTGGACACCTACAAGGCGGTGGTGGCGGAAGGAGCCCTGGCCAGGGGTGCGCACATCATCAATGATGTATGGGGTTTAAAGGCAGACTCGGCGGTGGCGGAGGTGTGTGCCCGGTACCAGGCACCCCTCATCCTTATGCACAACCAGCAGGGTACCCACTACCAGGATCTTTTGGGGGATATCCTTCGTTCCTTACGGTGCAGCATTGCCACTGCAGAACAGGCTGGTGTCAGCCGGGAGATGCTGGTCATCGATCCCGGCATTGGTTTTGGCAAGACGGTACAGCAGAACCTCACAGTCATGGCCCGGCTAGGGGAATTCCGTTCCTTAGGCCTCCCTATCCTGCTGGGCACCTCCCGGAAGTCCATGATCGGGCACACCCTGAACCTGCCGGTGGACCAGCGGGTGGAGGGTACCGCCGC
The DNA here is from genome assembly GCA_002339345.1 of Firmicutes bacterium UBA2598. Lineage (GTDB taxonomy): Bacteria > Bacillota > PH28-bin88 > PH28-bin88 > PH28-bin88 > UBA2598. The sequence continues at coordinate 49,279 of DDKM01000021.1, forward strand.
TACCGTGGCCTTGGGTATTGCCAAGGGAGTAGACATTGTGCGGGTACACGATGTGCAGGCCATGGTGCGGGTGGTACGGATGACCGATGCCATGGTCAGGCTGCCGGCGGATGGAAACTGGTAACAGCTGGTGCAGGTCAGCATTTGTAGAACATAAGGGGGAGACATCATTGACGGACCGCATTGTCCTAAAGGGGATGGAGTTTTTTGGCTTCCACGGGGTGATGCCGGAGGAACGCCGCCTGGGCCAGATGTTTACCATTGATGTGACCATGCAGGTGGACCTGGCGGAAGCCGGCGGCACTGATCAGTTGCACCAAACGGTGGATTATGGTGAGGTTTACCGCGATATCGCTGCCGTGATGGCCGGCCCTCCCTTTAACCTTATCGAAGCGGTGGCGGAAACCATCGCTGCCAGAATACTGGCCCGGTGGCCCCGGGTGGAGCGGGTGGTGGTGCGGGTGGAAAAACCCCGGGCCCCCCTGCCCGGCGTTTTTCGCTACGCGGCGGTGGAAATTGAAAGGGACAGGGAATAAGGATGGAGGACAGCCAGAAGGGCAGCAATGGGAAAACAACTATGGGCGGTGAAAGGGTTTTTTTAAGCCTGGGCAGTAACCTGGGTGACCGGGAGGAAAACCTGCACCGCGCCCTCCGGGCCCTGACCGACCACCCCGCCATCCGCCTGGTCCAGGTGTCCCGCTGGTATGAAACGGAGCCGGTGGGCCTTACCGACCAGCCCTGGTTTTTGAATTTAGTGGCGGAAATCAAGACCGGCCTCCCTCCCCTGGCCTTACTGCAGGCCATCCAGGAAATGGAATGTCGGCTGGGGCGGGTGCGGCAGGTGCGGTGGGGACCCCGGACGGTGGATATTGACATCCTTCTTTACGGCAATCTCACCCTGACCCTGCCGGGGCTGCAAATTCCCCATCCCCGGATGCTGGAAAGGGCCTTCGTGCTGGTACCGCTGAACCAGCTGGCACCTGATCTGGTGTTGCCGGACGGCCGTCCCCTCAACCAGGTTATGAAACATTGGCAAGTTTCAGAAAAAACCATCTTGCCATGGGCGGGCAAAGGGTTTACAATATAAGTGCTAAACTGGCTAACGGGTGGTATCCGGGTGGAACCATACCAGCGGTCAGATTTTCCCAATTTAATCGCGAGCCAAACAAGCCGCTTGGATCCATCAAGGACCGAGACGGAAGGTAAATGGGTCTGCTGGTGCCTTCCGGTATTCTTGGCCGGAAGGCTTCTTAATTTTTTTTGGCCGCACAAGGGAGTGGGCAGCATGGAGATTCTGACAACCATCAAGGAAACCCGCGCTTACCTGGCCGGGCAGCGCATACAAGGCTATACCATCGGCCTGGTGCCTACCATGGGGTACCTGCACGACGGCCACCTGGAATTGATGCGCCAGGCCCGCCAGCGGTGTGACGTGGTGGTGGTGAGCATTTTCGTGAACCCTAAGCAGTTCGGCCCCGGTGAGGATTTTGAGCAATACCCCAGGGACATGGAGCGGGATGCTGCCCTCTGCCGGCAGGTGGGGGTGGACGCGGTTTTCGCCCCTGGTGTGGAGGAGATGTACCCGCCGGGAGGTTCCAAAACCTATGTACACGTGGAGGAACTGACCGAGGGCCTGTGCGGCACTTCCCGGCCGGGCCACTTCCGGGGGGTCACCACCGTAGTGGCGAAGCTGTTCAACATCATCCAACCCGATGTGGCCTATTTCGGCCAGAAGGATGCCCAGCAGGCCATCGTCATCCAGCGGATGGCGGTGGATCTGGATTTCCCGGTGGAAATCGTGGTGGTACCCATCGTGCGGGAAAAGGACGGGCTGGCCATGAGTTCCCGCAATGTCTATCTCTCCACGGAACAGCGCCAGGCCGCCCAGGTGTTGTACCGTTCCCTGGCAGCGGGGCAAAGATTGGTGGAGGGCGGCGAGCGGGATGCCGGCCGGGTTACTGCCGTAATGCGGGATGTGCTGGCCAGTGAACCCCTGGCCCGGGTGGATTACGTGGAGATCCGGGACGCCCAAAGCCTGGCGCCGTTGGACACCATCAAAGGGCGGGTATTGTTGGCCCTGGCGGTGTTCATTGGCCGCACCAGGCTGATCGATAACATGATATTGGAGGTATAACCATGTTTCGTCACATGCTCAAAGGGAAAATTCACCGGGCTACCGTTACCGAGGCCAATTTAAACTACGTGGGTAGTATCACCATCGACGCCGACCTCCTGGAGGCGGCGGACATCCTGCCCAACGAAAAGGTACAGGTTGTCAACAACAATAACGGCCAGAGGTTTGAAACCTATGCCATTCCCGGTGAGAAGGGCAGCGGGGTCATCTGCATCAACGGGGCGGCGGCACGGTTGGCCCAGCCTGGGGACATCGTCATCATCCTGTCCTATGCCCTGGTGGAAGACAAAGAGGCCAGGGACCACCAACCCCGGGTGCTGTTTGTGGACGGGCAAAACCGCATCACCGGCATGGTGGCTGCGGAAACCCACGGCGAAATAATGTAAAAAAGTAACCTTAAGCCGATGTTGCCTGCTGACCCTTTGGCATCTCTCGATGTTTCAGGGCAGTAGCATGTCTTTGTATAGTAACCTCACCTAACGGGTTTTGGGTTTTTTAGTATACTACTTTCCGGATCAAATGGAAACCCCGTCAATGGGAGTGTTTCAAAAAATATTACCAGGAGAAGAAGCCGCCGGAAGGCGGTTTTTTGTACCCTTTACGGTATTCGGTGTAAGAGCCGAACAGGATTCCCTGCCCCTATTGTCGAATTTCCCTCTGACGGGCGAAATATGCCTGTCAGAGGGGGATTTCGGGTATGCCCATTTCACGCAGGCAGTTTATCGGATCCCTTCTTACCACCGCCGCGGCGGGGCTCGCCGCCGGCTGCTCCAATGGCACAACGGTTGGAGAGCTGCCACCGGTGAAGGAACGACCCCCTGTGCCGGTGGAAGTGGACCTTGTGCTGGCGGGCGGAACCATTGTAGATGGTACCGGTGCACCCCCGTATACCGGTGATGTGGGTATCAAGGACGGCCGGATTGTGGCCTTGGGTAGTTTCCTGTCCGAGGGGGGGCCGGTCATTGATGTATCCGGCCTGGTGGTTACCCCTGGTTTTATTGACCTGCATACCCACACCGAAGCATATATGAAAAGGAGCGGGGCTGCCCCCATGGTGTTGCTGCAGGGTGTAACTTCCCAGATTGGGGGGAACTGCGGCACCTCCGTTCCTTCGGTAGGGGAATATTTCGCCAGTCTGAGCGAGACAGGCGTCAACTTCGGCATGTTTGCCGGTTATCGACAATTGCGGCGGAAGGTGCTGGGCGGGGATATTGCCCGCCAGGCCACCCCGGCAGAAGTATATCAAATGCAGGAGGAACTGCACCGGGAGCTTCTGGCCGGAGCCTTTGGTTTATCCGTCGGTCTTTCCTACTGGCCCCAGAGTTTTGCCACCACCGATGAACTGGTGGAACTTTCCAAAGTACTAAAGGAGCGGGGGGCCTTCTACTCCACCCACATCCGGGACGAACAGGACGATGTGATCCCATCCCTGGCGGAGGCCATTGAAATAGGGCAGCGCAGCGGCGCGGCGGTGCAGTATTCCCATGTCAAAACCGCCCAGCGGCAGAACTGGGGTAAAATGCAGCGGGTGGTGGCCATGCTGGAGGAGGCCAAAAACAGCGGCCTGGACATCACCGGCGATACCTATGCCTATACCTTTTCCAGCCTGGACCTGGGCACTTCCCGCTATTCCATGTCCGATGAGGATATGCGCCGGGCCATTTCCCATCCCCTCATCATGGTGGGCAGTGACAGCGGCCTGAACCTGGACGGTTCCGCCAACCACCCCCGGGCCTACGGCAATTACCCCCGGGTCCTGGGAATGCTGGTGCGGGAGGAAGGTCTGTTTGACCTGCCCACCGCCATCCACAAAATGACCGCCATGCCCGCCAAACGGCTAGGACTAAAGGACAGGGGACTGCTGCAAAGGGGCTACAAGGCGGATATCGCGGTATTTGACATGCATGAAATTACGGACCTGTCCACCCGTTCCAAACCCAGCATCCTGCCCGCCGGCATGTACTATGTGCTGGTTAACGGCCAGCTGGCGGTAGCAGCCGGACAACCCACCGGGGTCAAGGCGGGGGAACAACTGAAACTGGGGTAATCCTCCAATTGCCTACACTTACAGCCAACCTTCGGGGTTGGCTTTTTAATTTCCCTCCTTGGTTAACCATAACCAAGAATGTGGTTGACAAAGGCCTGGACTACCATTTACAATAACACCATGGATTTCCTACTGGCCAGGGGGAATCAAGCAGGTGAAAGCGGAAATATTGGCTCTGTTAGCCAACAGTGAAAACCAGTGTCTCTCCGGTGAGGAATTAAGCCGGCGGCTGGGTATCAGTCGCACGGCGGTGTGGAAGCACATCAAACTCCTGCAAAAGGACGGGTATGACATCCAGGCGGTGCACCGTACCGGCTACCGCCTGGCCGGGGTACCGGACCGCCTCTACCCGGAGGAGATCAAAAGGGGTCTACTCCCCACCGAACTTACCTGGAATGTGGTGTATTACCCGGAAGTGTCATCCACCAATGAGGTGGCCAAAAAGCTGGCGGATGACGGAGCAGCGGAGGGTACCGTAGTCATTGCCGATGCCCAAACGGCCGGCCGGGGTCGCCTGGGACGTTCCTGGCACTCCCCCCCGGGGGTGGGGATCTGGTTGTCCCTAATTTTGCGTCCACCCGTCGCGCCGCCAACCGCTCCCCAGCTGACCATGACTGCGGCGGTGGCGGTGTGCAAGGTACTGCGGCAAGCTACCGGGGTGGATGTGGGCATCAAGTGGCCCAATGATCTGATGGTGGAGGGGCGCAAGGTGTGCGGCATCCTTACGGAAATGAAGGCGGAAATGGACCGGGTGCACTATGTGGTTTTGGGCATTGGCATCAATGTGAACAGCGAGGGCTTTCCGCCTGAGGTGGCTCCGGTGGCCACATCCTTAAAGCAGGTGGCAGGGAGGACCTTTAACCGGGTGGATTTGGTGAAGCAAATCCTGGTGGAAATGGACCAGGTTTACCCGGATTACAAAAGAAAAGGCTTCACCCCCTTCCGGGAGGACTGGCAGCAGTTAAATGTAACTCTGGGGCAGGCGGTAACGGTCACTACCCTTGGGGAGTCGTTTGCCGGCATGGCCACCGGCATTCAGCCAGACGGATCGCTGGTGGTAGAAGGTGAAAATGGGGTACGGAGTTTTTATGCCGGGGATGTCACCCTGCGGCAACCCCGTACATAAAGCGCTATAGTTGTAAAATTCGTTGGGGGGTGTGGTCATGGCAGCCACAATCCTGCGGGGGCACCACTTATTCTGCCTACCTGGCTTTCGGGGTTATGGTTACTCTCCAGAACATGCGGCCGTCTTGGCCCGGGTTAAAGATTTGCTTTGGTCCTATCCTGAGACTGTTGTAAAAGTGATTGTTGAGGCGGATGACATTTGCGTGGCCTGTCCTCATCACAAGGATGGTAGTTGTAAGCAGGAGCCGGGAGGGGAAGCCCGTGTGCGTTGCTTGGACCACATGGTGCTTAGGCAATTGGGCATGAAGGTCGGGACCTGTTTAACCTGGCAGGAGGTGGTATGTCTCCTCCGGGTACGGGTGGATAAGGAAGATTTACAGCGAATCTGTGCTGCTTGCCGCTGGCTTCCCTACGGATACTGCCAGGAGGGCCTAGCGGGAATTAAGGTCAGTAAATTCCCTGCGTGAACTACCACTCCCTAACCCCTCTGTGATCAGGGAGGGCCTTTAAGCGGTTAAATACTTCTGAATAACAAGGAGGTAGAGATTAATGAAGAATAACAGGTTAGTATCAACCAGGGAGATGACGCTGGTGGGGCTGTTTGTGGCGGTGACCGCCGCCTTAGCACAGGTTTCCATACCCGTCTTTTTTTCACCGGTACCCATTACCGGGCAGACCTTTGCGGTGATGCTGGCCGGCGCCATCCTGGGCAGCCGCCTGGGAGCGTTAAGCATGGCTGTTTATGTGCTGTTAGGGGCCTTTGGAGCGCCCATTTTCGCCCAGGCCAAGGCCGGTTTCGGCGTCTTAGTGGGACCTACCGGCGGATACCTCTTTGGTTTCATCCTCGGCGCCTACCTCCTTGGCAAAGTTGTGGAGGCCGCCAAAGGTGAGGCCAGCTATCTCAGGGTAGTAGTAGGAATGATCCTTTGTACCCTGGTGGTTTATATCCTCGGTGTTTCCCAACTGGCCTTTGTGTTGAAATTCTCCCTGGCGAAAGCCCTTACCGTGGGAGCCATTCCCTACCTGCCCATGGACGCCTTGAAGCTGGTACTGGCTGCCGGTGTGGCGGTGGGTGTCCGGCGCTCCCTGCAGGCTGCCGGGTTTTTAGCTCCGGTAAAGGCGTAACCTGCTAGCAAAAATGCACCGAGTACCATCATCAACCCAGGGGTGCAAATTTTACCGGCCGATGGGCCGGTTTTTCATTTCAAGGAGCCAGTATATTACCCGGCTTGCCATCGTATCTATTACCATACTACTGGCTGTAGGAGGTTGCGGGATGGAGTGGTGGTGGCAGAATGCCTTTATGGGTGGGCCGGACAGTTATTTTGCCATGTTCATGCTGGGCCTGGTTACCGGTCTGAACCCTTGTATGCTAACCATGCTGCCGGTTGCGGCAGGCTATGCCGGTTCAGGTGTGTTACCTCGGCAGCGAGTTTTGTTTACCAGCATGGCCTTTGTGGCGGGGTTTACCCTGGTACTGGCCTTAATAGGGGCTCTGGCGGTCCAGGTTGGCCCGTGGCTAATTGAATGGGACAACACCTGGCGGGTAGTCATCGGCGGGGTTTATATAGGTGCAGGCTTGGTGCTCCTTAAATCGGCCATTAGGTTCCGGTTAACAAGACTCCCACTGGTCTATGGGTTTTTCCACTGGGCACCGTGGCACCGCCTGGCAAAGGCCATTACCCAAGGCGGGCCCAGTGGTGCTTTCCGCTTGGGCAGCTTGTTCGGTTTAACCCCTTCCCCCTGTGCCACCCCGGTGGCACTGGTGGTGGTGACCACCGTAGCTCCTACCGGCAGTGCCTTACAGGCCGCCGGTCTGCTCCTGGCCTTTGGTATCGGCCACAGCCTGTTCCTCATGGCTGCCGCCCTCTTTGGCGGACAAGTGGTAGCCCGCCTGGCCAGCGGTAGGTGGCGGTTGCTGATTAAGCCCATGATCGGCTTATTCTTAATGATCTTGGGCCTGGTGCTTTTGTTGAGTGGGAACCAGGAGGGAGCCTCCATACACCTTGGTCACTAAGAAAAAAGGAAACCTGCAGGTAGGTAAAAAAGGACACTCCTCCGTTGCTGAAAGGTACTCAGACTCCCCAGCAATCCGGGAGCCCATTTTTCCGTCACAGCAGGACCAGGATGAATGCCAGTCCGTGTTGGCGCGATTTCCACGGCAAAGATGGCGTACCATTGGAAATGAAACTCCGCTGCTAAAAAACCATCCAATTGCAATCCCAGTGGGCATTTGTTAGAATAAATATGCCTTTTGCTGGAAAAGACAGGGGGCATATCATTTTTGACGTTTTGCTGGTTCCTTGCTATTGTGGCTACAACGGGGAGGGCAGGTTCATGTTACTGGTCATGGATGTGGGCAATACTAACATCGTCCTGGGGGTTTACCAGGGGGACCGGCTTATTTACCACTGGCGGGTATCCACCGACCGCAACCGGACGGCGGATGAGTATGGCCTGTTATGCAAAAGCCTTTTTGACTTTCAGGGCCTTAGCCTGACGGAAATTAAGGCCATTGCCATTTCCTCCGTGGTGCCACCCTTGACCCCCATCCTGGAAACCACCTGCCGCCGTTACTTCCGCATGGAGGCCCTGGTCATCGGACCGGGAATCAAGACGGGCATGCCTATCCGTTTCGATAACCCCAAGGAGGTGGGGGCGGACCGGATCGTCAATGGCGTGGCGGCCTTTGAAACCTATGGTGGCCCGGTGATTGCCGTGGACTTTGGCACCGCCACCACCTTTGACGCCATTTCCGCCAAGGGGGAGTACCTGGGAGGGGCTATCGCGCCCGGTATCGGTATTTCCACAGAAGCCCTGTTCCAGCGAGCGGCCAAACTGCCCCGTATAGAGATTGCCAGGCCTAAATCCATTATCGGCAAGAGTACCGTGACCGGCATGCAGGCAGGTATCTTCTACGGTTTTGTGGGCCAGGTGGACGGTATTGTCAGCCGCATGAAGGAGGAGCTGGGCGGACAGGCCTTTGTGGTGGCCACCGGTGGCTTGGCCAGGCTGATTGCGGAAGGTACCCGCAGTATTGACCGGGTGGATCCCTTCCTGACTTTAGAGGGCTTAAAAATCATCTACTACCGGAATGTCGCCGCTGAAGGATAGAATTCTTCAATTTTTGTGACAAAAGAATCTAAGCCTGTACAACCAAAGGGGAATGAATTGTGCAGATTGCTAATGTAGTTCTGGCAAACCCGGTGATTTCCGCTCCCATGGCTGGGGTCACCGACAAGTCCTTCCGCATCCTGGCCAAAGAGGCGGGGTGCGGTTTGGTTTTTTCCGAGATGGTGAGTGACAAGGCCCTGGTTTACTGGAGCCAGCGTACCCAGGTCATTCTGGACTTGACTGGGGAGGAACATCCGCGGGCGGTGCAGATTTTCGGTTCCGAGCCGGAGTACATGGCCAAAGCGGCGGTGCTGGTACAGCAGGCCGGGGCGGACGTCATCGATATCAATATGGGTTGTCCCACCCCTAAAATTGTGAAGAACATGGAGGGGGCGGCTTTGATGCGGGACATTCCCCGGGCGGCGGCCATTGTGCGGGCGGTGGCGGAGGCTGTTTCGGTGCCGGTAACGGTGAAGATGCGCAAAGGGTGGGACAAGGACAGTGTGAACGCACCGGAACTGGCGGTAGCGGTGGTGGAAGCGGGGGCGGCGGCGGTGACGGTGCATGGCCGGACCCGTGACCAGTTCTATGCCGGCCAGGCGGACTGGGGGATTATCCGGGAGGTGGTGCGGTCGGTACCGGTGCCGGTTACCGGCAACGGGGATGTACGGGAACCGGCGGATGCCGCCCGCATGCTGGAACAGACCGGATGTGCGGCGGTGATGATCGGCCGGGCGGCCATGGGTAATCCCTGGATATTCGCCCGCACTGTGGCCTTCTTGCAGCGGGGGGAAGTGCTGCCACTCCCCACCGCCTCCGACCGGGTGCGCATGGCCATCCGTCACCTGGGCATGGTGGTGGAACACAAGGGTGAATGGACCGGTGTGCGGGAAATGCGCAAACACCTGGCCTGGTATCTGAAAGGCCTAAAAGGGGCAGCCAGGGTGCGGGAAAAGCTGAACCGCCTGGAAACGGTTGCAGACTTAACATGTCTATTACAGCAGTACCTTTCTGATCTAGCCAGGGGGGATCACCCGGTTAGTTACATCGATTAAATAGGTGGTGTTGAACAGACCTTCGGGGAAAATAGATAGATGTGTGCTAATCACACCGGGCCCACAGGGCCTGGTTTTTTCCGAATTAGCATTTCCCTCATTTTTTAATCCCGATCCTTTTCCCTCCTGAACTTGCACTCCCTCGCTACTTTTGTTAATATAATCCTGTACACAAAAATGTGCACATCGAGGTGGGTAATGGAACTGATTCGCATCGGCGATAAACTGTTAAGCCGTAAAAAGGCCATCCAGGTCATTGATGCGATACTGGATTTAAGGTCCCAGGGTTATTCCCAGCAGGAGGTGGCCCGGCGGTTGAACCTGGACCGGCCCTTCGTGTCCCATTTGGAAAAGGTGGCGGAAGTACGCAAAGGCACCAGGGTGGCGGTGATCGGTTTTCCCGTCAGTAACAAGGAAGAACTGGCCGTCATGCTGGAACAAGAAGGGGTGGACTACTGGCTCCTGATGAACGATGAGGAGCGGTGGGCCTTTGCTCGTAACATGAACGGCCTGGACTTTTTCAATAAACTAATGGAAATGGTAGCCCTGGTACGTACCCATGATGTAGTGGTATTCATCGGGTCCAATTACCGCATCCGGCTGGTGGAAGCCCTGCTGGACCGGGAAGTGGTGGGGGTGGAACTGGGCGAATCGCCCATCAAGGGCGATAAATATGTTGACCCGGAGAAGCTGCGGGAGCTGATCCGCAGCCTGATTAAGCCAGGAGAGGTGGAGGGTACTGGTGAAAAGGGTAATTAGTGTCAGCCTGGGTTCCTCCAAAAGGGACCACACGGTAGAAACGGAAATTTTGGGACAGCCCTTCCGTATCGAGCGGCGGGGCACCGATGGGGATACGGAAAAGGCCATCGCCCTCTTTAAGGAACTGGACGGCCAGGTAGATGCCTTCGGCCTGGGTGGCACCGACCTTTATCTTTATGCCGCCGACAAGCGCTTTGTGCTCAAATCCGCCGAGAAGTTCGTTAAGGCGGTGCGCAAGTCCCCCATCGTGGACGGCAGCGGTCTAAAAAATACCCTGGAGCGCAAGGTCATCAACCACCTGCAGAGTAGCGGCAAATATGATTTTAGGGGCAAAAAGGCCCTGATCGTCTGTGCGGCGGACCGGTTCGGCATGGCGGAGGCCATGGCTAAGGCCGGCGCCCAGATGACCTACGGGGATTTGATCTTCACCCTGGGCATTCCCATCCCCCTGCACAGCCTGAACACTTTAAAGAACATCGCCACGGTGATTATGCCGGTGGTATCCCGTTTGCCCTTCGAGTGGCTGTACCCGACCGGGGAAAAACAGGAGAAGGTGCAAGCCGGTTCCAAGTTTAATAAATATTATCACGCAGCAGACATTGTGGCCGGTGACTTCCACTTAATCAGGCGGTTCATGCCCGCCAGGCTGGACGGCAAGGTCATCATCACCAATACGGTCACCAAGGAGGATGTGGCGCTGTTAAAGGAAAGGGGTGTCCAAACCCTTATCACCACCACCCCCGAACTGGAAGGCCGGTCCTTTGGCACCAATGTGATGGAGGGTGTGCTGATCGCCCTGACCGGCAAGCCCCCCATGAAGGTTACCCCGGCTGATTACGAGGAACTGATTGACCGGATTGGGTTCTTACCCCGCATCGAACATCTCAACTAAACAAGGAGGCCAGTGATGAACAAGTTCGCCTTTATGATTCACGCCATCGATGTCCATGATGTTTCCCGCAAGTTCGGCTTTACCCGCTACCTGCCGGACCGGGTGGTGGAGAACCTTTTGCGCCTTGCTCCTCCCATCAAGGCCTCCACCATCAAGGGCATCCGTTCGGAGCACGCCGAGGTGGAGGGTAATTTTGTGGCTTGTACCCTTACCAGCCGCCAGATGATGTCTTTGCCCACCGATGTGGTGATTAATAAAATTATCCGCACCGGGAAGATGGCGGAAAAAATGGGGGCGCAGATTTTGGGTCTGGGGGCCCTCACCTCCGTGGTGGGGGATGCGGGGATCACCGTGGCCAAGAATTTGAACATCGCTGTCACCACCGGCAACAGCTACACCACCGCCACTGCCATCGAAGGCGGCAAAAAGGCGGCGGAAATGATGGGCATCGACCTGGTCAAGGCGGAAGTGGTGGTCATTGGCGCCACCGGCTCCATCGGTGCGGTATGTGCCCGGCTGCTGGCCCGGGAAGTAAAATACATGACCCTGGTGGCCCGCAGTGAGGAAAAGCTGGAAAAGGTGGCCCAGAAGATTTTGCTGGAAACCGGCCTGGCGGTGAAGGTGACCAGGGATGTCAAAACAGCCCTCCGCCGGGCGGATATGGTTATTACCGTCACCAGTGCCGTGGACACCGTCATTGAACCGGAAGACTTGAAACCTGGTGCGGTGGTGGTGGATGTCGCCCGTCCGCGGGACGTTTCCCGGCGGGTGATGGAACAGCGGGATGACGTGCTAGTGATTGAAGGCGGGTTGGTGGAGGTGCCGGGCGACCCGGACTTCGGTTTGAACTTCGGCTACCCGCCCAAGCTGTGTCTGGCCTGCATGGCGGAAACCATGATCCTCGCCCTTGAAGGGCGTATGGAGAATTTCACCCTCGGCCGGGACCTCACCCTGGAGCAGGTGGAGGAAATCGACCGCCTGGCCAAGAAACACGGCTTTAAGCTGGCTGGCTTTAGGAGTTTCGAACGGCCGGTGAGTATGGAAACCATTGAGGCCACAAGGCAGCGCGCCCTCAACAAGCGGATAGCCCTGGCCCACGCGTGATTTACACACATAGTTTGCCTTGACAATTATTAGTAAGAACTATATAATACCTAACTAGCAGGAAGAAACAAGCACTGGGGCTGTGGTTGGCCGTCCAGTGCTTGTTATGGTACTAACCACCTTTCTGTTGGCAGAATAATTTTACGTCTAGTGTCATATATCCTTATGTCTAGTATTATATATTGAGTTGACGTGTAAAGGGGTTTAGGTACTAAATCGTCGAAGGAGAGCGAAATATGTCCGACAAGGAAACCCTCCTCACGGTTGAGGGACTGAAACGGTTGGAGCAAGAGCTGGAATACCTGAAATCAGTCCGGAGGCGCGAGGTAGCCGAGAGGATCAAACAGGCCATAGAGTTTGGTGATATCAGCGAAAATTCGGAGTACGAGGATGCCAAAAACGAGCAGGCTTTCATCGAGGGCCGCATTTTAACCCTTGAGAAAAAGCTGCGCAACGCCCGGATCATCGACGGGGCGGAACTGACCACCGAGGTGGTGTCCATGGGTTCCCGGGTACTGCTGAAAGACCTGGAAAACGATGAGGAAATTGAGTACACCATTGTGGGTTCCATGGAGGCGGACCCTGCCGCCAACCGGATTTCCAACGAGTCGCCGGTGGGTAAGGCCATCCTGGGACAGCCCAACGGAGCGGTGGTACAGGTCAATGTACCTGCAGGCACCCTGAAATACAAAATCATGGATATTATGAAGTAGTTTGATTGCCTCCCGGCCAGCCGGGAGGCGTTACTTCAGCATGAGGGGGACAAGCAGTGGAAACCGGTTTCAACGAACTTTTGCAGGTCAGAAGGCAAAAGCTGGATGAGTTACAGGCCAAAGGGGTGGATCCCTTTGGTGGGAAATACGAGGTGACCCACCATGCCCAGGGGGTACTGGATGGCTTTGCCCAGCTGGAGGGCCAGAGCGTGTCCATAGCCGGCCGGATGATGTCCAAGCGGGGGCAGGGGAAAGCCGGGTTTGCCCATGTGAAGGACCTTACCGGCAGTGTGCAGATTTATGTGCGTCTGGATGACGTGGGTGAAGACACATATCAACTATTTAATAAGCTGGATTTGGGTGACATTATCGGTGTCCGAGGCACCGTCTTTAAGACCAAAATGGGGGAAACCACCGTCTGGGCGAAGGAACTGACCCTCCTTACCAAGTCCCTGCAGCCGCTGCCTGACAAGTGGCACGGGCTGAAGGATGTGGACCTGCGCTACCGCCAGCGCTATGTGGATTTGATCGTGAACCCCGAGGTGCAGCGAGTATTTGTGCTGCGCAGCCAGATTATCAAGGCTATGCGAAAATTCCTGGACAGCCGGGGTTTTCTGGAAGTGGAGACCCCCACCATGCACACCATTGCCGGGGGAGCGGCGGCCAGGCCCTTTATCACCCATCACAACGCCCTGGACATGCAGCTATATATGCGCATCGCCCTGGAACTGCACTTGAAACGGTTGCTGGTGGGCGGTATGGAGCGGGTATATGAAATCGGCCGCATTTTCCGTAATGAGGGCATATCCACTAAACACAACCCGGAATTCACCATGATGGAACTGTATCAGGCCTATGCCGACTACCATGATATGATGAAGCTCACGGAGGAGATGGTGGCTTTCATTGCCACCGAAACCCTGGGTACCACCAAGATTACCTACCAGGGCCAGGCCATCGACCTCACCCCGCCCTGGCGGCGTATTACCATGCTGGATGCCATTAAGGAATATGCCAAGGTGGACTTCAATGAGATAACCACCGATGAAGGGGCGGAGAAAGCGGCCTGCCAACTGGGCATCCAGGTGGAGGGCAACCCGGGACGGGGGAAAATTATTAATGAAGTGTTTGAAGCCTTTGTGGAGCCGCACCTGGTACAGCCCACCTTCATTATGGATTATCCCATCGAGATTTCGCCCCTGGCCAAAAGGAAGAAGGATAACCCGGCCTTTACCTACCGGTTTGAGGCCTTTATCGTTTGCCGTGAACTGGCCAACGCCTTTTCCGAGCTGAACGATCCCATCGACCAGCGGGAGCGGTTCCTAGAGCAGGTGAAACAGCGGGCAGCGGGCGATGACGAGGCCCACATGATGGACGAGGACTTTATCCGGGCCTTGGAGTATGGCATGCCGCCGGCGGGTGGTTTGGGTGTGGGTGTGGACCGGCTGGTGATGCTGCTGACGGATTCCGCTTCCATCCGCGACGTCATCCTCTTCCCCACCATGAAGCCGCGAGAAGACTGACTGCAGGAAAAGGTATTAATAAAGTATCCGGTCTGTTGGGGCCGGGTACTTTTTGTTTCATGGGGGAAAAGAGCGATTGGCCGGTTTATACCGCTGTCAGCCAAATATTTTGCGTAGACCGGGTGTGAAAAGTGGCATAATCCGGGTCATTGGGACATAGACATGCTGTGAGAAAGTTTTAGCGGAATTAATCTGAAATTATGGGTATAGCCGTTCGTGGTTGGCGGAAAGCCCAAGGCGGTACTATTTAAGACAGGTCGTGTTCTTAAGCCGTTTTTCGTCGAATAAACCAGGAAATACTATTGACATTTGCGGTGCTGTTGTGGTATATTTCAAGACGTCGCCCCGGCGAAAGCAAGGAGCGGCAAGGCCACCATCAACTACCAGTTGACAGATGGTTGCTGGCATGATATGCTGGCAGAGCTGTTTGGGGGCGAAAAATCCCCAGGGAATGGCAGTTGACACCAGCGAGCCGGATGTGGTAA
>DDKM01000003.1 GCA_002339345.1 Firmicutes bacterium UBA2598
GACTTCCCGGCGGGTGGGTTAAACTTAAAAAATGGTAGGTAGAGGGAAGTGGATGCTGTGATGAGCAAAAAGCTTGAGGAATATGAAATAAATGGTTTCAAGCTGAACTGCCCGGTGTGCGGCTATAATCGGTTTTGGTTTCGCCGGACTTTGATGAACACCAGGGGGGCTACCTTTTTGGGCTTTGACTGGGCTAACAGGGAAGCTGACAATTATGTCTGTGGCCGGTGCGGGTATGTGATGTGGTTTATGTCTGAATAGGGAATACCGAAAAGATCTGTTGGGGTGATGGAAATTGGGAAAACCAAGTATAAATGACCAGACAGAGGTGATCAGGCGCCGGTACAACCGCACCGCTCTTTTTTATGATTGGATGGACCGGATGATTAAACCGGAGCTCCGGCGGAAGGTGCTGGCCCATGCCAGGGGAAAGGTACTGGAGGTGGGTGTGGGAACCGGAGTCAACCTGCCCTTTTACCCGGAAGGGTGTACCGTAACCGCCATTGACTTCAGCCCGGGCATGCTGGCCAAGGCTAGGCAGAAGTTACACCTGGCCAAGGTACCGGTGACTTTGCTGGAAATGGATGCCCAGCAAATGGAATTTCCCGACAACTCCTTTGATACGGTGGTGGCCACCTGTGTCTTTTGCTCCGTGCCGGACCCGGTTCAGGGGTTGCGGGAAGTACGGCGGGTCTGCCGGCCGGACGGAAAGATCATTCTATTGGAACACGTCCGGAGTGAGCACAAAATTATGGGGTACCTGATGGACTTCTTCAACCCTGTTTCCCTTCACCTCATCGGGTCCAACATCAACCGGCGGACGGTGGAAAATGTCCGGCAGGCCGGCATCAATGTTACCAGCATCGAGGACTCCTTTGGGAAACTGGTTAAACTGATTGTTGCGATGCCCTAACTAACCCAAAACCATTAGTAAAATTTAACCGTGTTCCACCACCCAGCTGTGAACAGCAACTGCATATTGCAGTATAACCTTAAATTGTCAACAGCATTTAAAGTACAACCGGCAGGTTTAGCAGCCTGCCGGTATCCATTGGGTCAAGGAATGTTACCTGCTATATTCCTTACTATCGATGGTGAGGGTAGCCTTGCCAAACAACTAAAAAAGCATGCATTTTCCCGATACTGGCTATTCTTACAGGAGGCTCCTTGGTCGATGTCGAATTTTTCTGTTAAATGTATAATCATCCACACCCGCAGTATCCTGCGAGAATGCTGGAGTGGTTGGCGGTTAAGGAGGAAGGGATTGAGATACCGGTGAAGGAGAAGATGAAGGAGTTTGTGTTTCCATGGGGGTGGATGATGTAGGGGTGGCCGCTATGTCCGATTACCGGAGCCCGAAATCTCTCGCATTAGATACGATCTTCCCCAGTGCCAAATCCATAGTGGTGATGGCTTACAGGTCTGGGGCCCCTATAAATGAAAACCTATGGTTCATAAGAAAAAGCTATACCCTTTGTTTGGAATTTCTCAACAAAATTATGGTATAATCGAAATGGAATTTGGGGTACCTGAAAAAATAGAGTGCGTAGCTGAAGTGCTGTGCCGGATTTTTTTAGTGTGCATGAAAATGATGCTAATTCCAAAGGACAACGATCCTCGAGGATTAACCTCGGGGATTTTGTTTTTCAACGGTCAGTTTTTCATGGAAGAAGGTGGTAGAAAGCCCCTTTACCTGCCGGCTTCACGTAACCGGCTGTTTTCCAGAAAAATGTGGAGGTGGAGATCATGTTGAAAGAAAAGGACACTAAAGCAGTGGAACCGGAAAAGGAGGATTGCTTGACCAGAAGGAAGCTCCTGGTTGGTGCTGGTGCTTTGGCTGTGGGTGCGGTCACAAGCGCAGGAGTGCTTGGGGTTAACCCAGCCACCGCCTTATCCAAGGAAGATGTAAAAATTGTGGTTAACGGCAAGACACTGACCGGCCTACCGGCAAATATCGTCAAGGGTGTCACCATGGCTCCTGTCCGTCCGGTGGCGGAATCACTGGGGGCATCGGTAGCCTGGGATAAGAGCAGTAAAAGTGTTATAATTACCGGAACCGCTGGAGCGATGGCGATGCCAGAATGGCCCTGGCCCTATAAAAAGCTGGATCCCAATGTGGTCAGAAAAATCGGTTATGATTACTACTTCAAGGGCGGATGCTGCTACGGTGCTGCGGCGGCCCTCCTTCTCCCCCTACGTGACACGGTGGGCTTCCCCTATACCACTATCCCTATCGATATGTTCAGATACGGCGCTGGCGGCGGTGCTAGCTGGGGTACCCTATGCGGTGCATTGAACGGCGCCGGGGCTGTCATCAATATGGTGACCAAGGATTTCGCCAAGGTGTTCGGAGAACTGATGGGATGGTATACCGAATTCCCATTCCCCTCCAAGGACCACGAGGCATACTGTAAGTTTAAGGACCAGAAGCAGGTTGTGGTAAAATCGCCCCTGTGCCATGTTTCTGTAACCCTGTGGGGCAAGGCGGCCGGTGCGAAAGTCAATTCGGCCGAGAAAAAAGATCGTTGCGGCAAGGTTACCGGCGATACCGCAGCCAAGGCGGTGGAACTGCTGAACGCCCTGTTTGACGGCAATTTCCTTGCGAAGTTTAAGCCGTCGGAAGAATATGCCCACTGCATGGGTTGCCATGAGGGCGCCAACAGCCTGCTGGATGATCAACAGGGCAAGATGAACTGTACCTCCTGCCACACCGGCCATAAAAACTAACAGGCTCTGCTTTACGATAAAATCTAAACTTTAATGCAACTAGACGTGCGAATTCATAAAAAGAATTCGCACGTTCTTGTTCCCCCTGCATGTCTGCTGAGCCGCCAGTTCACAACTTGCAAGATCATGACCATTGACGGGAGTTCCCCCGGAGGGCTATAATATTGGGCATTAGGGAACAACCACAACCCTGCATTTTCTTGCAACGTAATGACAAGACATCTGTCAATACAGGAGGGATTGGATGAATGGCGTGGAGTTGGCCAGCGAGATCCTCAGGCTCAAGCGAGAAAAAGACGCTGTAATCCTGGCTCATTATTACCAGCCGGATGCGGTGCAGGATATTGCTGATTTCATTGGAGATTCTTTTGCCCTGAGCAGAAAGGCGGCAGAGGTCCAAGCCGGAACTGTTGTTTTCTGTGGAGTGCGTTTCATGGCCGAAACGGCAGCCATTCTTGCTCCCGACAGGGTTGTGCTGCTGCCTGAAAAGCTTGCTGGTTGTCCCCTTGCGGACACCATTACCGCCGAGGATGTACGCCAGTTAAAAAAGGATTACCCGGGTGTGCCAGTGGTATGTTACGTTAACTCCTCGGCGGAAGTCAAGGCGGAAAGCGACATCTGTTGCACTTCCGCGAACGCCGTACGTGTGGTTAAGTCCCTGAATACTTCTCCGGTGCTGTTTATTCCGGATTATAACCTGGGTACATGGGTGGCGGAACAGACAGGGCAGGAGGTGATTAGCTGGACTGGGAGATGTGTTACCCATCACCGTGTAACAAAAGCGGATGTCCTGCGGGCTAAGGAAGCACACCCCGATGCCCTGGTGGTGGTACATCCTGAATGCCGGCCGGAGGTTAACGCCCTGGCTGATTTTGTGGGTTCCACTTCTGCCATTGTGGATTTTGTCCGGGACGCCTCAACGGAAAAGGTGTTAATCGGGACGGAAATGGGCATCATGCATCGTCTGATCCGGGAAAATCCGGCAAAAAAACTGTACCTTCTTTCACCCGGCCTGGTTTGCCCAAATATGAAAATGAACTTGCTGGAAAAGGTATATCATGCTTTGAAAAACATGGAACACCGGGTTGCGGTTCCCGAGCCGGTTCGCCAGCGTGCATTGAAGCCTTTGGAACGGATGCTCAGTGTGGTCTAATAGTGCCATAATTGGAACATGCGATGGCACCCTAATGGTGGAGGCGGAAGGATTATCTGGTCAGCAATGGGACTGGTACTGAGGCAGAGGGGAGGCTAAAAATGTTGGATCAGATACTCTGGCAGGAGATTGTGCACACAGCCCTGCGGGAAGACTTGGGGCCAGGAGACTGGACTACCGATGCTATCGTCCCAGAGGACGCCGCCGGGCATGCCTTGATCGTGGCCCAAGCCCCGGGGGTGATTGCCGGCTTACCCCTGGCTAAAGCGGTGTTTTGGCACCTGGATCCGGCCATGATCATCCAACCGGAGGCGGCGGAAGGTCAACACGTGTCACCGGGACAAGTTATCGCTGAAGTTAAAGGCTCAGTACGAGCCATCCTTAAGGGTGAGCGGGTAGCTCTAAATTTTCTGCAGCGTCTTTCCGGGATAGCGACAACTGTGGCTGGCTACGTAGAGGCAGTACGGGGGTTACCGGTGCGAATTGCCGATACCCGTAAGACTACCCCGGGTCTCAGGTCAATGGAAAAATACGCTGTCAGGGTGGGCGGCGGGATTAACCACCGGATGGGCCTGTATGATGCCATCCTGATCAAGGATAATCACCTGCGGGTGGCGGGAGGGGTGGCGGCTGCGGTGGAAAGGGTGCGGGCCTTGGCACCCTGGACGGCAAAGATCGAGGTGGAGGCCGAGAACCTTGATCAAGTCGCGGAAGCCCTTCGCTGTGGCGTGGAAATTATTATGTTGGATAACATGTCCCTGGAGGAGATGCGGCAAGCGGTCCAACTGGTGAACGGCCGGGCGCTGGTGGAAGCCTCGGGGGGCGTGACAATAGAAACGGTACGGGAAATTGCCGCTACCGGGGTTGACGTTATTTCCGTGGGTGCCTTAACCCACCATATCAAAGCCATGGATATTAGCCTCGATATCATTTAACCCTGGTCAATATCCCAAGGTACGTAATAGACCTCCACCCCGCGTTTTTCCGCCCGGCCAAGCTCGCAATGGCGTAGCACCGCCAGCTCCTTGCGCAGTTCGCTCTCCGCCAAGTTGAATTCTCGCTGAAGGTCAGCCATGGTCGCGCCATTCTTAGCTGCAATAAATTCGTAAATGGCGGCCTGGCGCTCTGTCAGTCCTTCCGTACCCTGCATCCCGAGTTGTTTACGGGTGTTGGTGGCAATGCGCACCGCCCACACATCACATGGCTTGGGTGCGCTCTGGTTTGCCAGGGCGCAGTCCTCGCACATCCCTTGCCCATTTACGGTGTATATATCCTCAGGGCTAGCTTCCTGACCGCATTTGGTACAAACCGGCACCGTCAGACAACCACCTTTGTTAATACTACTGTCTGTTTTCGTCTTCCCTTTGCCGATTCCTTCCCCTGTAAACAAAATGTGTTACAACCTCACACCCTGGTGAAGGCCATAGAGGGCCATGATGTGGCGGCTGGGGCCATCGGTCCCTTTTACCGGAATATGAAAGGGTGATGGTGGAAGCGGCTTTGGCGGCCAGAGTCAACTATGTGAGTATATGTGATGACAGGGGTGCCAGGGGTGCCACTGGCGATCGGAGCGTTAATGCTTGGCCGGGGCCAGATCCGCCGCCTAGGGGTTTTCGCCCCGGAAGCCCGAGATGCTGTGGATCCTGATGTCTTCATGGCTGCTTTGGCGGAAAGGAATATCACTGTCCACTGTACCCAAGACATTAAGTGGGATTAGTAAAAGGAAGCCGTATATCCTCCGCTGGCCTGGACATATTAATTTAACGGATCACGGGCAGGGTAGGGATTGGTATGGTCGGAAGTACGGGGAAGCTGCACTTTAAACGATTGCCGCAGCACATCGGCGTGATTCCCGATGGCAACAGGCGGTGGGCCCAGGCAAGCGGGTTGCCCAAGGAAGCTGGCTATGCCAGGGGAGTGAACCCGGGTTTTCAACTCTACGAAATATGCTTGGAACTTGGTATCAAAGAATTGACCCTGTATGGTTTTACCCAAGACAATACCAAACGGCCCGCGGTACAGCGCATGGCCTTTCAGCAGGCCTGCATCGATGCTGTGCAAAGGATCTCTACCCGGGATGCCGCACTGCTGGTCATTGGCAATACCTCTTCACCGCTGTTCCCGCCGGAATTGCTGCCCTTTACTCGCCGCACTATCTTTGGGCAGGGAAGCATTAAAGTTAACTTCCTAGTAAATTACGGCTGGCAGTGGGACTTGAGCCAGTGTGCCGGAGGCGAAAACTGTACCCGGAAGTCAGGTAAGGACTTGATCAGTTCTTTAGCCTCGGCTGATATTTCCCGTATTGACCTGATTATCCGCTGGGGCGGCCGTAAACGATTGAGCGGGTTTTTACCGGTGCAATCGGTGTACGCAGATTTTTATACAGTAGATGCCTTGTGGCCGGATTTTCAACCGGAACACCTTTATGAGGCCTTGCGTTGGTATGAAAATCAGGATATCACCCTTGGCGGGTAAGATTACCCGCTTTTTTCACTATTATGAAATTTTAACAGGAGGAATATGGCAGGATCCCAAGAATATATAACATAATTATTTGGTCTGGCCCCCTGACCGCCCTTGGGGCGGCTTACGGGGATATGGGGGGATGGTTGTGCAAATTACAGAAGGTGTGGCTACGGAGGTAGTGGAGTTTATCTTGCAGCAAACGGGGTTTCACACCATTGTCTGCGATAATACCGGGACCATCATTGCGGATTCCGCCAAGGTGCGGAAGGGTTTAGTCCATGCCGGTTCCCGGAAGATTCTTACCAGTAACTTGGAATCCTATGTTGTTACCGCTGTGGAAGCCGCCGAGTCTGAGGGGAAATTGAAGGAGGGATTTAACCTTCCGATTGTTGTGGATGGCAAAGTCATCGGAACCTTCGGCATTGCCGGCCGTGTGGAGGTGGTGGAGCCGGTAGCCAGGGTGGCAAGGGGGATTGTGGTAAACAAGTTGCGGGACCGGGTTCTCAAGCAAACCATCCAGGATTATGTGCGAGAACTGACCTTTTCTTTGGACCAGGCGGCTGCTGCTGTCCAGCAGATGAGTGCCTCCACCCAGCAACTAGCGGCTACCAGCCAGGCTGTTGCCGCTATGGCAAATGAAGCTACAGAACATGTCAAGGCTACCGCCAATATTCTTAATTTTATCAGGCGTGTGGCGGATCAGACCAAGCTATTGGGTCTTAATGCCGCCATTGAGGCAGCTCGGGCCGGTGATGCTGGCCGGGGTTTTGCCGTGGTGGCTGGCGAGGTGCGTAAACTGGCGGAAGAGAGTGATCGCTCCGCCAAGGAGATCAGTGCCATCCTGGCCCAGTTCGAAAACACCATCCAAAGGGTGACCCAAGGGGTGCAGCAAACCAGTGCTGTCTCCCAGGATCAGGCCAAAGCCACTCAGGGTATTACCATCATGGTAGAAGGTGTGCAGCAGGTAGGGGTTAACCTAGCCGGCCTCGCTTCGGACCTGTAGAAAGAGAAGAAATTGGATGGAATGTCATAAGTAGAAGGGGTCTCCCGGTGGCGGGAGACCCCTTGCGGCGGTGGTGCACCCGACATGGGTGCAGGCTTGGCGGTGGAAAGTCCGCTAAACTGCCAGGTCATGGCCGGTGCCGGCAAATCCGTTGCTGGCACTTCTTCCCCTTCGGCGACTGTTGTTTTAGGCATCTGCCGTCACGGCGGCTGCCGGTGCCGGCCAGGACTGGGCCCGCTGTGCCGCCCTGGCCGTTAATGGCGTGGCAAGAGGCACACAACGGTATCATTTAATAATCATGTACTTAGACCTATAGCCCAAGATAGGATTTGCGGATGCCTTCATCCTGCATCAGCTGTTGGCTGGTACCCTCGCTGACCAGCCGGCCGTGGGAGAGGATGTAATTGCGAGAGGCCATGGCAAAGGTCATGGCCACATCCTGTTCTACCAGTAAAATGGTGATCCCGGAACGGGCAATTTCGCCGATGCGGTGGAAGAGGTCGCGCTTGACAATTGGAGCGAGGCCGATGGAAGGCTCATCGATGCACAGCAGCTTGGGTCGCAGCATCAACGCCCGACCGATGGCCAGCATCTGTTGTTCACCGCCAGAAAGGGTGCCGGATACTTGTTTAGCCCTGACCTTTAAGACCGGGAACAGGTGGTAGATCCCCTCCAGCAGTTCCTTGAATTCCGAGCGCTTGCCATTTAATAAGTAAGCACCGGCTAGCAGGTTTTCATAGACCGTCATTTCCATGAAGGGTCGGCGGCGCTCCGGGCAATGGACCAGCCCTCTTTGCACAATTTCATGGGCTGGCAGGTGGTCAATCCTTTCCCCCATAAAATGGACTGTGCCTTCCATGCGAATTTTTCCCTGGCGCAGACCCCTCTTGTGGTCTCTCTCCCATTTCACAAGACCGGTGATGGCCCGCAGGAGGGTTGTCTTACCAGCACCATTGGGCCCCACCAGACCTACCAACTCCATGTCATCTACTTTGATGTTGACATCATGTAGGATGGTGGCGGTGTCATAACTGACGGATAGGTTTTGTACCTCCAGCAGCATTTAGACCACCTCCTTGCCGATGTATGCCTCAATCACCTGCTGATTGTTGACGATTTCCGCCGGAGTACCGGTAGTCAGGATCTGCCCGAAGTTCAGCACGATAACCCGGTCCACGATCTTCATCAACTCCGATAGTTTGTGCTCGATGATGATCATCGCCGGCCCCTCGCTGTGCAGTCGACCGAAACGCCCGCCCTTGTGCAGGCGGCGGATGGATTTGGCCATCAGGCTGGTTTCCGTAGGGTTTAATCCCCCAAAGGGCTCATCCAGAATCAAAAGCTCTGGTTCACAGGCAATGGCACGGGCCACTTCCAATCGCTTCAGGTCGCCCTGGGAGAGGCGGGAAGCCGGCTCCTTGGCCAGGTCCGCGATGCCGGCGAATTCCAGGGCGTCCATGGCCCTGGCCTCCACCCGCTTGACCCACTCTCCCCTTTTGGAGGCCCGGGGTCCCAGGCAGGGTACCATGACATTGGCGATAATTGGCAGGTGGGGGAAGGGTCGGGCATTTTGAAACGTACCGGCAATGCCGTGGGCTACGATATCCCAAGTTTTTTTGCCAGTCAGGTTTTCCCCTTTAAAAGAAACCCGCCCGGCATCCGGCTTTAGGATCCCCAAGATTAATCGTACAAGGGTGGTTTTCCCCGCGCCGTTAGGACCGATAAGACCCACCATTTCATGCCGTCCGATGCTAAAACTGACATCCTTGACGGCGTGGAGGCCGCCAAAGCGCTTGGAAAGGTTTTGCACCACCAGAAAGTCCCCGGCCATACCCTAAATCGCCTCCTCCTCTTCCTCCCGGAGTTCCCGGCGGGAAACCTTACCCACATCGGTCTTGGGCAATTCCCCTCGGAATTCCACGATCCTGGGCACCTTATAATGGGCCAGGTGTTGTTCACAGAACTTTATAATTTCCTCTTCCGAGACTTTGCCCCTGGCCTCCGGCTGCAATACCACATTGGCCTTGACGATCTGTCCTACCTTGGGGTCAGGCACCCCGATTACACCGGCGGCCTTGACATGGGGGTGGGTGTACAGAACTTCTTCCACGTCCCGGGCGAAAATGGAGTAGCCTTTAAATTTGATCAGATCCCGGACCCTGTCTACGAAGTGAAAATAGCCCTCCTCATCCATGCGCCCCAGGTCCCCGGTCCTCAGCCACCGCTCCCCGTCAATTTCCACCAGTACATCAGCTGTGGCTTGCGGTTTGTTCCAGTAGCCCATCATCACATTGGGACCTTGCAGGACAATTTCACCTACCTCGCCCGGCGGCAGGAACCTGTTGCTATCAAGATCCATCACGGCAGCCCTGATATTGGTGATTGGCACGCCAATACTGCCGACCTTAGGCCGTCCGATGGGGTTGATCAGGGAAACAGCACCGCTTTCCGTTTGGCCGTAGCCCTCCACGATGCGTGTGCCTGTACGCCGCTCCCAGTCCACCACCGTCCGTTCATGGAGGGTATCCGCGCCACATACCAGCAGCTTCAATCGCCGCCAGTTGACCCGGCTGGTCTTGTCATACTCCTTGAGGTATTCGTACATGGTAGGGACGCTGAAAAACGCGGTGATCCCGTAGCGTTCCATGGCGTCCAGGATATCATCCACGTCGGGGGTGGTAAAGACCACCAGGGTAGCCCCCATGGTCAACCCACCAATCATGATCAGCAACTGGCCGTAAATGTGGTATAAGGGCAAAAAGGCCGGGTAGACTTCTTTCCCCTCTTCCAGGACGGGTAGAAATGCCCTGGTTTGTATACCGCAGGCAATGACCTGGTAATGATTTAACATTACTCCCTTGGGGGGACCGGTGGTGCCGCCGGAGTAGGAGATGGTGGCCACATCCTGAAGGGGGTCAATATCCGGCTGCGGCGGGGCAGTTAGGCTGTTCCGCAACAGGTCCTGGAACTGATAGATTCCTTCCCTCTTTGGTATTACCGGGGTGGGCAGGTCCATTTCCCTGGCGAAATTCCTTAACAGGGTTTTACCCATTACCCGGCGCAGCGGTGGCAGGTATTCGTCAATACCGGTGATGACGACCCGATCCATGGGCAGACCTGTTTTCACCAAATTGTCATAAAGGATGTCCTGGCAGACAATGGTTTTAGCGGTACTGTCCTGCAGCTGGTATTTCAGTTCATGACTTGTAAACACCGGGCTGACAGGCGTCACCGCTGCCCCGGCGGTCAACGCGGCCAGATAGGCGATAATGTACTGGGGGCTGTTCAGTAGATACAGTGCCACCACATCACCCTTCTTGATGCCCATGGCGGCAAAGGCGGCGGCCAGCTTCTCCACCTGCTGCCGGAGTTCCAGGTAACTAATCTGTTTACCGTAAAAAATAACGGCAGCCCTGTTGCCATATTTGGTACACATTTCGGTAAAGGCCGCCGGGATGGACTGTTTGGGGATTTCCACCGTCGGCTGCATTTGGGGTGAATAGTGGTCCAGCCAGGGTTTCCGCAGGTATGTTTCCATCATTTAAGCACCTCTTTTCCAGATGTTAGTGTTTGGACCGGGGTCCAGGCCAGTACCACATACCCGGCAGTTCGCTCTGGTGAAGGCATTACGCTCCTTACACCTTGGGCATTCCCGTTCCAGCAGGTCTTGTACCCAAGTGGTGAGACCCTCCGGCATCAGTCGTAAAGTGATCACCACAATGGCTGCGAAAATCAGCATCCGTAATTCTGCAACCACCCGCAGGTATTCCATCATTGGGAAAAGGATAAAAACACCGATGATGGGTCCGTAAATGGTGGCAATACCGCCGAAAATAGTCCAGACTACGATCTGTAAGGACATGACAATTTCCAGGGTGGACGGGCCGACCACCCGCATGAAATGGGCGTACAGTCCCCCGGCCAGACCGGCAAAAAGTCCGCTGGTACAAAAAGCCAGCATTTTGTAACGGGAAGTATTGAGGCCGGATGCCCGCACGGCGATCTCATCTTCCCGGATGGCGTGAAAGATGAGGCCTGTTTTGGAGGTGGCCATTTTCCACATGGCCAGGGCGAGCCCCATGGTCATGATCAAAATGATGTAATACTCCCCAATCCGGCTGGTGGACAGCCGGGTGATGCCGGATATTCCCAGTTCACCCCCCGTAAACTGTGGAAAGGTAAACACCAGTCCCATCATGATGGTGGGCAGGGCCAGGCTGGCCAGGCTGAAATAGGGACCCTTCAGCCGTAAGCCGGGGAGCCCCAGCACCAGGCCGGCTACTACCGCCGCAAGGGCTCCCAGGGGGATGGTCAGTACCGGGGGTAAACCCAGGTGCAGGTTCAGTAGGGCGGAGGTGTAGGCGGCTACTCCGAAGAAAAGAGCATGGCCAAAACTGACTTGACCGGTAATGCCGGCCAGGAGGTCCCAACTGGCGGCGTAGATGGCGAAGATGCCGGTTAGGGTCAGAACCCGCAGGAGGTAGGGGTTCTTGGTGAACAGAGGTAGTATTAAAAGTCCGATACAGGCCAAAAAGACGATGGTGCGGGTAGGCAAGGCCAGTATTTCACCCTGGAAATCGCGGAAAAGCTTGCGGATCAGGTATGGGAACATTTAGCCAAAGCACCTACCTTTCGCCTTCCATGAAGATACCGAATAAACCCTCCGGCCGGATCAGCAGTACGGCCAGCATTACAGCCATGGAAACTGAACCGCGCAGGTAGGCCAACTTGGGTAGCGTGAATACCAACATAATTTCGGCAAAGGCCAGGATAAAGGCCCCCAAAATACTTCCCTTGATACTACCAAGCCCGCCCAGAATGACTGCTGCCATTACCACCACCAGGGGATGCATCCACATTAAGGGGTCCAGTATCAGCAGAGGTGCGACCATGGCCCCGGAAATGGCGGCCAGGCCCACCGAGATGGCGACGGTGACCAGGGCGATACGGCTTTCCGGCATGCCCATCAGGTTGGCCACTTCCCGGTCCATGGCCATGGCCCGGATGGCAATACCTAACCTGGTTTTGAACAACAAAAGCCAGATACCTGTTAACGTGACCAACACAGTGGCCAGTGTCAGCAGGTGCTGGTAGGTGATCTTGATGCCAGCCAAGGTGGTGGTACCAGGAATCAAGGGGGGGAGAGAACGGAAGTGCCCGCCGAAAAAGATGAAAATGATCTCCTGGACGACTATGGCCATCACCAGGGTGACTATCAGGACTGCGGTAAACTGCTCCCGGACCGGTGCTACCAGGTAGTGATAGGTTGTTACGCCAATCACCAGAACCACCAGAATGGCCAGCAGGTAGGCCAGGGGCAAGGGAACGGCCAGGGATTGGTTCAGGTAGTAAATCAGGTACGCAGCCAGCATGTAATAGGCGGTGTGGCTAAGATTCATGATCCTGGCCACGCCGTAAATAAGGGCAAAACCCATGGCCAGCAGGGCATACTTACCGCCGCTGATTAACCCGTTGACCAGTATTTGTTCCCACATGTACTGCCAACATCCTTTCGTCTGCCGGAACGGCGAAGTAGGGGAGGGATTAGGGCGGTGAACGCGCGCCGGAAACCGTCGCTTGGTCCACCGCCCGCCTCCGGATCTTACTTCTTCCAGTGCTCAATCATCCATGGCGGCAGGACGAACCGGGCAGTTCCTTCATGTTTGATGCCTTCCCAGCCGTTTGGCCAGAAAACGTTCAGTTTTCCTTCCGACCACTGGGTACCCAGACCGGTCACGTGTTTTGGTCCCCAGGTGACGTCATGGTTTTCGGTAAACACGAGGCGCCCGCCAATGGCCGCGTAATCGGTTTTCTCAAGTTCCTTCACCACGGCATCGGCGTCAATGGAGCCGGCTCTTTCAATGGCCTCAACCAGCATATACAGGGCATCGTACGTGGCTGCAGTATAAACGGGGATCTCGCCGTAACGGGCAACAAACTTGTCGTAGAAGGGGATGGCCTTGGGCGACAGGGCTGCCCGCCCCAGGAGGTTCAGTGTACTGACATAGTTGCCCTTACCCCCGGTAACCTGCCAGAACTTGCCACCCTGGGCATCCACGTTGATACCCGTAGCTGCGGCAGGAATCTTTAATTCTTCGTATTGCCGTGCGAAGACACCGCCAACGGGACCGGACATAAAGGTCAGGATGATGTGTGCCCCCGAAGCCCGGATGGCGGACAGTTCGGCAGTTACATCAGTAGCTACTGCCGAAGGTCGCCAAACACCCGCCACTTCCATGCCCATGGCCGGGATCTGCTGCTGGGATGCGGCCACAATGGGGTCGGTCCACACAGCACTTTCCGCCATGATGGCCACCTTGGGTTTTTCAATGCCCAGGTCGGTTTTCACAACCGACGCCACTTCCGCCAGGATCAGGAAGGAAGCCCGGGCCATGTCGTTGGAGTTCATGGGGTTGGTACGGAAGTAGTATTTATAACGGTCATAATTATCCTTCACCTTTTTGGTCAGGTTGGGATGACCGACACCAGTGGAGATAAACACCTTCTTGTAATCCATGATGACGTCCTGCATGCCCAGCACCGCCTCAGTGCGAAAGCCGCCCAGGAAGAAATCCACCGAATTGGCTACCCGTTCCACGGCGGTGGCGGCATCGGGAATGTTGGTCATTTCATTGGTATCCACTTTGACTATTTCCACTGGACGGGACTGGTTACCGACCTTTACCCCTCCTGCCGCGTTAATTTCCTCCATAGCCATGGTGGCGCTCTTCCACATGTGTTCACCATGGATGAAGGTCATGGGGCCGATGATGGCAACCTTGATGGGGTCACCCTTCAACGGTGCCTGTTCTTTGGGTGCCTGAGCTTCCTGCTTGCCACCACACCCGGCCAGACCAAGACTAACCATCAGAACCAGGATGGTGATTACCGCCAGAGTCTTATAACGCCTGAACATTTTCATTTATCCGACCTCCATTTTCACCTGCTTTAAGAAGTGGGAAACCCTTAACCTTCTTCGTGTGCGCTGATCCGCACCTCCCTTCCAAAAGCGCCATTGCTCGACAGAAAATTATGTCAACCTTTTACGTAAACGTAAATCAAGATAAACACCCTCTTAGGTCCAGGCAAGTTCCCGAGTTGTTGTCTCGTGTGTCTGAACGAACAGAAAAATTTGAATAATTGATATATTTTATTTCGTCATTGATAGGCAAAGTCCTCCTAAAGGATTAAACCTGGGCCAGCCAGTGATCACGTTTTATAAAATTTTTAGTTGTCACAATGGTGCAGGGATTTACCATTTGATGGTTGCCCGGCCGCCATTTGCAAGTTATGATGGTGTCATAGGGCGGTTCGCCGTCACTAAAACTGAGGGGGTTAGATAATGGGCCATATGGGTATCGCCAAGGAGCAGGTGTACCGGGTGCTGGCGGAAAGGCTTAATCGAAACCCGGTAGGAGTGAAAATTAATGAAACCCTGATGGAAATCCTGTACCGGATGTATACCACCACCGAAGCGGAAATCGGCAGCAAGTTTCCCCTGATGCCCGCTCCCCTGGAAAAGATTGCAGCTGCTACAGGTATGCCGGAAGAGGAACTCCGTGTTCACCTGAATAACATGGCGGACAAAGGGTTGGTCATCGACTTGGCTCCCAGGGACGGAACCCAGTTTTTCATGCTCACTCCCATGGTCGTCGGATTTATGGAATATACCTTCATGCGGGTGACGGACAAGGTGCCGATGCAGGAGCTGGCGGAGTTATTTGAACAGTACCACCACCAGCCGGGGGTGGCGGAAACCTTTTTCGGCGCGGAAACCAAGATGTTTAACACCTGGGCCTACGAGAGCCTGATGCCGGTGGAGGTGGAAACCGAGGTGCTGGACTATGAAAGGGCCTCGGTAATGATCCGGGAGTCCGGCGGCGGGGCCCTAACCATGTGTTATTGCCGCCACCAGGCCCAGCACCTGGGAAAGAACTGTGATGCGCCCATTGAGGATATCTGCACTTCCCTGGGCCGGGCAGCGGAATGGCTCATCCGGCGGGGCTTTGCCAGACCAGCATCAACGGACGAGTTATTACGGGTTTTGGATCGCACCGAAGAACTGGGGCTGGTCCACCTGGCGGACAATGTGCAAAACTCGCCGGCCTACCTTTGCCATTGCTGCGGTTGCTGCTGTGGTGTTTTAAAGGCCATTACCGAGAGCGGTGTCAGTTCCGCCCACCCCAGCAACTTCATCCCGGCAGTCAATGGGGACAACTGCACCGGTTGCGGCAACTGCGCCACCCGCTGCCACATCAATGCCATTGAGATTCTCCCGGTGCCAGGCGGTCTGGAGCGGGCGGTGGTTAACGCCAACATCTGCCTGGGCTGCGGGGCCTGCATCCGGGGATGCCAGAACGATGCCCTGGGGCTTGTGCGCCGGCAGACTATTTACGTCCCGCCCCGCACCAAGAAGGACCAGATGCTGCAAATCGCCATGCAGAACAACAAGCTATAGCTTGATCTAGCTTGCGGCAAACCCAAAGTTTCAGGTATGGAAAAATCCGTTGGGGGGGTAATCGCGTGGAAGTCTCCGTACAAGATCAACTGCGCTTAGCCTGGCGGGAATTTATGGATCGCGGGGAGGTGCATTCGATACAGGTGCGGCCGACTGTACTGGCCTCCTGGCAACGCTGCCGTGCCGCAAAGGTGAACCAGTACCAAAAGAAGGTTTTCCATGTGTTGAGTGACAAAGAGTTGGCTCAAAAGCGTATGGAAAACAGGATCCTGATGGAGATTTCCCTGCCGATCATGGAAGGCCTGTACCGGTTTGTAGCGGGTTCTGGCTTTGTGGTGGTTTTGGCGGATAGTTCAGGCTACCTGCTGGAAGTGATTGGTGACCCCAAGGTGATTCAGGACATCGCCAAGGGTAATTTCGTTCCCGGAGCGGATTGGAGCGAGCAATCCGCCGGTACCAACAGCATCGGGACCGCGATAGTAACGGGTCAGCCTTTACAAGTGTTTGGCTACGAGCACTACTGCATCAATTCCCATCGCTGGACTTGTTCGGCGGCACCCATCCGTGACCCCCAGGGCAAGATCATCGGGGTGCTGGATATGACCGGTTCCTTTGAACGGGTTCACCCGCACACATTGGGTATGGTTGTGGCTGGCGCAAATGCGATAGAAAAACAGCTATCCATGGAACTGGCCTGGCAGGAACGGGATCTGTCCAACAGGTTAAAGCTCACCATTATGGAGGCAATTACCGATTGTGTGGTGGCTTGCCGCTCCGATTTCACCATCACGCACATGAGCAGCACGGCTGCCGACCTTATAGGGGCTTCTCCTGCTGAGGTCATCGGCAGGAACATTTCAACCATCCTAAAGGAAGGCAACACCGCTTTTTGCACCCTGTTCGCGGGCAAAAACTTCGTCACCGACCGCGAGATCGATCTACACCTGCCCCAAGGCCGGGTAAAGTGTATTGCCACTTCCCGGCCGGTCAAAGGTGAGGATGGAAGCTGCGAGGGGGTGGTGGTGGTATTTAACGAGATCGCCAGAGCGAAGCGCCTGGTTCAACACATGACAGGGGCCGTAGCCAGGCTAACCTTTGATAGCATTATTGGCCAAACACCTGCTTTTCTCAATACCGTGGGTATGGCCAAAGCGGCGGCGGGGAGTGACAGCACCATTTTGCTCCTGGGGGAAAGCGGGACAGGAAAGGATATTTTCGCACAGGCAATCCACAATGCCAGCGGGCGGAGCCGGGGGCCTTTTGTGGCTATTAACTGCGGGGCGATTCCCCGGGAGCTTATTGCCAGCGAACTCTTCGGCTACACAGAAGGGGCGTTCACCGGCGCCAAAAGAGGCGGAAGCCCGGGTAAGTTTGAATTGGCTGACGGGGGGACCTTGTTCCTAGATGAGATTGGCGAAATGCCGGTAGAATTGCAGATTATGCTGTTGAGGGTCCTGGAGCAAAAAACAGTCATCCGTATTGGGGGTACGGAAGTCATCCCGGTCAATGTCCGGATTATTGCCGCCACCAACAAGGACCTTTCCAAAGAAGTAGTCAGGGGTACCTTTCGCCAGGACCTGTACTACCGCCTCAACGTGGTCAGCATCAGGCTCGCTCCCCTGCGGGAAAGAAAGGAAGACATTATCCCACTTGCCAGGCATTTCATTGGCCATCTTTCCGCCAAGCTGGGGAAAGAACCTCTAAAGCTGGAAGGAAAGGTAACATCCTTGTTGCAATCATATGGCTGGCCGGGGAACGTGCGTGAACTGCAAAACGTTGTTGAACGCGCCTTGCACCTGGCCAAGGGAAACAACTTCTCCGAAGACCTACTTCCGGAAGAGATTCGTAAAGGTGGTGCCGCACCGGGGAGCGGTTTGGCCGGTGTTAAACCAGTAGACGAATATGAACGGGAAACGATCAGCCGGTTGCTGCAGGAATACAATGGAAATATTTCCAGGGTAGCCGTAGCTCTGGGTGTGGCCAGAACCACCCTTTACCGCAAGATAAGTAAGTACAATATCATAAGCACAATATCAGTGTAGCGACTTCACTGTAGCGGGACACTACATTGTAGCGCTACACAACAGTCTGGTATGAAGTGGCTAGGGTGTACTTTTTCTGTCACAGGCAGGTTGAAGGTACCCCTGAAGGCACTTTATTTTATTTTTACCGGAAGCCGGTGAGCCTTGGGACGGGCTGGCATGGGGATTGCTACGCATCCGGTAACAAGATACCGGGTGAAGGGGAGTTGGGAGATGAAACGAGGCGACGAATATGTGGAGAGCTTACGTACCTTGCGGGTGAAAGTATATGCCTTTGGAGAGCAAATAACCAATTTGGTAGATGACCCGTTGTTCAGGCCCCACGTGAACGCGGCCCGAATGACCTACGACTTGGCGCATGATCCTGCGGGTGAGGACTTGGTTACCGCTACGTCCCACCTTACCCAAAAAAGGATTAACCGGTTTACGCATATCCACCATAGTGCCGATGACCTGGTACGAAAAGTGAAAATGCTCCGGATGATTGCCCGGCGGACGGGCACGTGTTTTCAGCGCTGTGTGGGTTTTGACGGGCTGAACGCCCTATACTCCGTGACCTATGAAATGGATCAGGAACTGGGAACTGATTACCACCAGCGTTTTATCAATTATCTCATGTACGTACAGGAAAACGATTTGATGCTGGCCGGGTCTATGACTGACCCCAAAGGCGACAGGTCACGCAAGCCCCACCAGCAGGCTGACCCGGACCTTTACGTACACGTGGTCCGGAAAAGTGAAAAAGGTATTTGGCTCCGTGGTGCCAAGGCCCACCAGACAGGTATTGTGAATTCCCACGAGATGCTGGTGATGCCCACAACAGCATTGGGAGAACAGGATAAAGACTATGCCGTAGCCTGTGCCATCCCGGTGGATGCCCCTGGCATCACCCATATCTTCGGCCGCCAGACCAACGACGAGCGAAAAAAGGGGGAGATTGACCAGGGGAATGCCATGTTCGGGATCGTGGGGGGCGAGGCCCTGACCGTGTTGGAGGACGTCTTTGTACCGTGGGAGCGGGTGTTTATGTGTGGGGAATACCGATTTACCGGATTGCTGGTGGAGCGTTTCGCTTCCTATCACCGCCAGAATTATGGCGGGTGCAAGGGCGGTGTGAGCGACATCATCATTGGGGCGACAGCCACCATGGCGGAGTACAACGGCGTGGAAAAAGTCTCCCATATCAAGGACAAGATCGCAGAAATGATCCATCTCACCGAAAGCCTTTACGCCAGTTCAATTGCCTGTTCGGTGGAGGGCTATGCCACTCCATCGAGGGCTTACTTTGTTGATCCGCTGTTGGCCAATGTGACCAAACAAAATGTCACCCGGTTCATCTATGAGATCTGCCGTCTCAGCCATGACATTGCCGGCGGGCTGATTGCTACCTTACCGTCCGAGCAGGACCTGCGGCACCCCGAAGTAGGGCGGTTTGTGGACAAGTATTTCCGGGGAGTGGCGGGGGGCTCTACGGAACACCGCATTCGCATTGCCCGCCTGATCGAAAACATGACCGGGGGCACAGCCCTGGCGGAGAGCATGCACGGTGCCGGTTCGCCACAGGCGCAGCGCGTAATGATTCTCCGCCAGGCAAATCTGGAGCAAAAAAAGCAATGGGCCGAGCAATTGGCTGGAGTTAAATCTTAAACGGTAGAACGCGGAATGGGATTTTAAGCCATGAACCTGCCGTAGAATGGGTAAGGAGGGAAGTGTATTTGTCCGACCAAAAGTATTATGACCCCGAAACAGAAATGATGGACCGCGCGCAGTTAAAGGCACTTCAACTGGAACGCCTGCAGTGGCAGGTTGAAAGGTGTTACAATCTTTCTCCCTTTTACAGGGAACGGTTGGATCAGGCGGGCGTTAAGCCGGAACAAATCCGCACCCTGGATGATATTCGCAGAATACCGGTGGTTACCAAGCAACAATTGAGAGAGGAACAAGAGGCCCATCCACCTTTTGGACGGTATTTGGTGGCAGGGGCTGATCAATTTGCGGAAATTCACCCTTCAACCGGAACTACAGGGATACCTGTCAATACCATCTGGTCCAAGGAAGACGTAAAAAACATCACCGAAGTCACGGCCCGGGTTATGTGGGCGGCGGGAGTGAGGCCAAATGACATTATTCAGAATGGGTTCAGTTATGGCCTGTGGGTGGCCGGGATGTCCACCCATTATGCCGCACAAAAACTGGGGTGTTTCACCATACCAATCGGGGCCAGCATGACCGAACGCCACATCGATTACCTCACACGGATCGGTTCTACGGTACTGCTTGCCACTCCGTCCTTTGCCTTGTACATTGCCGAACGGTTGAAACAAGCGGGCTATTCCACCCAGGACCTCAAATTAAGAAAGGGACTGTTCGGCGGAGAAGGCGGGACAGAGGCTCCCTCAACCCGCAAAAGGTTGGAAGATGGACTCGGCATCAAGGCATATGACTTCTTTGGTCTGGCCGAAATCGGTCCCACCTTTGCCTGTGAGTGCGAGGAACAGGAAGGGATCCACTGGGCGGAAGACCATTACCTGGTTGAAGTGATTGATCCCGAAACCATGGAGCCGTGCGGACCTGGTGAAACCGGCATTCTCGTCATCACCCACCTTACTCGCGAGGCCACACCCATGCTGAGGTACTGGACTAATGATTACGCCACCTTTACAGAAGAAAGATGCCGCTGTGGGCGTACCCACGGCCGGTCGCCAGGGGGAATCATGGGCAGGGCGGATGACATGGTTATCTATAAAGGGGCCAAGTTTTATCCTGTTCAGGTCGAACAGGTGATCCGAAAATACCCGGAACTTACCAATGAATTTCAGATTATTCTGGATACAGATCACGTATCGGGTACTGACAGGTGTACCATTGTTGTTGAATATGCCGGTGACCTTGGCGGGGCAGAACAGATGCGGGAAAGGTTGATAAAGGATTTTAAAACAACCCTCAATGTGACACCCGCAGTAGATATTTACACTGCAGGGACGTTGGAACGAACCACGTTTAAAGCAAAACGCCTGGAAGATCGGAGAAGGACGCTTGGGGTGTCGGGATAACAATTAAGAGTTGTCAATAAGGGGGGAGTAAGGGGGGAGTGGTGGAATATCACAGAATTTTCCGAGAACCGGGGTTTAAGATGGCGCTAAAAACAAAGGGGGAGGGAAAAGAATGAAAA
Source organism: Firmicutes bacterium UBA2598 (assembly GCA_002339345.1). Classification (GTDB taxonomy): domain Bacteria; phylum Bacillota; class PH28-bin88; order PH28-bin88; family PH28-bin88; genus UBA2598. Next base: position 21,022 of record DDKM01000003.1, read on the forward strand.
GAAGGGGTTTAGTGACCTTACTGGTGTTACTGGTGTCGGCCAGCCTGCTGGTTGCCGGGTGTGGCCAGGGGTCCGGCACCAAGGCGACGGGTGGGGCATCGGACAGCAAGGCTAAGGAGCTGCCGCTGGGAGTCGAGGTAATTAAGATCGGAGTGCAGGGAGTCCTGTCAGGTTCCCACGCCGATTACGGGCGACAAATCCAGATGGGGGCGACCCTTGCTGCGGAAGAGATTAACGGAGCCGGTGGTATACTGGGCAGCAAGATTGAACTGAAAGTGATGGATGACGAGTTAAATGCAAATGTGGCCCAAAAGAACGCCCGTTACCTGGTATCCGATTGGGGCGCCAACTTCATAGTTGGTACCGACTCCAGTGGTGTGGCTTTAAGCCTGGGGCCAATCCTAAAAGAGCTTGATACCATCCAGATTTTCACCCATGCAGCTACGGAAAAATTGACCGAGGATCTGGTGTATAAGCAAGGCATCAAGCAAATTTTCCGCACTGCCGTTCCCGTTTACCAAGATGCCATTATGGCTGCATATGTTTTCAAGGATATGCCCGAGGTGAAGCGGTTTGCCGCATTAAACGCCGACTATGAATACGGCCATACTTCCTGGCGGATGTTCAAGGAAACCTTAAGCAAATTCCGCAATGATGTCGAGTTCGTGGCGGAAGCCAACGCCCCCTTCTGGACGGCTGATTTTACTCCGCATCTTAGTAAATTGATGGCCGCCAAACCGGACGTGATTTTTGCCACACCGTGGGGTGGCGAAGCGGTGATGATGCTGCGCCAGGCAGTGTCCATGGGTGTTTTTGAACAAATTGACGCCTGGTGGCAGGCCATGGGTGGGTCGGTGGATGTGCTGGAGGGTCTCGCAACGGATGTCAAGAGGGATGCGTTCAAGGGTAAATTATGGGGTACCGGGCGCTATCTCCATAACTGGCCCGATACACCGGAAAACAAAGCCTTTGTCAAGGCTTTCCAGCAGCGGTGGAATCGCTATCCCAATTACTCTGCCGAAACGACTTATTCTGCAATTTACATGCTAAAGGCCGCTATCGAAAAATCCCGCAGCATCAAGACCGGCGATGTCATTAAGGCCCTTGAAGGCTTAAAAATTATGACTCCCGCCGGGGAACGGTACATCAGGCCCGAAGACCACCAGGCTGTTTACAATGTACCAGCGGGGCGGGTGATTTTCAGTTCCGACTATCCCATTCCCATTGTTGGGGGAGACTTGAAGATTGTACCGGCCGACGAGTATTATCGCAAACCTCCCTTTAATTAATCGATAATGGCTAAAACCATAACCGAGGAATAGTTTGATAGGGCAATTAAGAGCGGTGGATCGCTGGCCGTCAGGGTCGACAAGTCCAGTAAAGATGACCCGGGCCAGCGCTCCGCACAATAATAACGGCACAGGTCAAAGGCTCGGAGGGGGTGTTTTTCTTTGGATTTCCAATCCCTTGTTTACCAAGGGCTGATTGGGCTCAGTCTGTCCATGTATCTCTGGCTGGTAGCGGCAGGATTGACCATCGCCTTCGGCATTTTGCGTGTCCTTAACTTTGCCCATGGCAGCCTGTACATGTTAGGTGCGTACTTTGCCTTCACCCTTTACTACAGCCTAAAACTCAATTTCTGGCTGTCCATGGTACTGGCTGCCGGCCTGGTGGGTATAGTTGGACTAATACTGGAACGCTTTTTGTTTAGACGTATCTATCCTCTGGAAGAGGCGTACCAGTTGATTTTAACCTTTGGGATTGTCTTGATCCTGTCCGACACGGTCAAGATGATTTGGGGCGGTGTCTTTATGATCCCGCCCATGCCCAATATATTCGTCGGTACTGTGAACATCTTGGGCCGGCCGTTTCCCGTTTACAACCTGTTCGTCATATGTGCCGGCCTTGCCGTTACGGGTCTGATTTGGCTTCTCTTGGAACGCGGCTGGTGGGGGAAGACAGTGCGGGCCACGGCATCGGACCGTGAAATGGCCAGTGCCCTGGGGATTAATACACCAGTACTATTTACCACAGTGTTTATCTTGGCAGCGGTAGTGGCCGGGCTGGGTGGAGCATTGAGCATCCCTGTCCGGGTGGTTGCTCCGGGGGTTGGCACAGCCATCATTGTCCAGGCTTTCGTTGTGACGGTGATTGGAGGGTTGGGGAACCTGAAAGGGGCATTTTTGGGAGCTCTCATCGTGGGATTGGCCAATGCCTATGGAATATTGCTTTTCCCGACCATCGAACTGTTCCTCATCTATTTGCTGATGGCTTTAGTGTTGCTTGTCAGACCCAAGGGACTGTTGGGAGGCTAAGAAATGGAAAAAACAATCGGAGAAATACGGATGGAAAACAGAAACCGGGTGGTCGCCAGGTGGCTGCTGGGGCTGTTGCTGCTCGTATTGTTCATTCTGCCGTGGACATTGGGAACGTATGTAACGTGGACCGCCAGCAACATCTTGATCTTGGCCCTGTATGCCGCCGGTTTTAACATCCTTTTCGGCTATAGTGGTCTGCTGTCTTTCGGTCAGGCAGGGTTTTACGCTATAGGGGCTTATGTATGCGCCAAAATCCTCCTGGGGACGTCCTTCCTTTTGCTGGGGTTTTTGGGCGGGGTGCTCGCCGCCGGGTTGGCAGCACTGATCATCGGGTTTTTGTGTACGCGGCATACCCAGATTTATTTTGCCATGTTAACCCTGTCCTTTGGCATGATGATTCACTCCATCATTTGGAAATGGCGGGATGTTACCGGCGGGGACGATGGATTGGTGAATGTGCCGCGGGCGCCGCTGGCTATCCCCGGCCTGTTCAGTATTGACGTGTCCAGCGTGGAGAGTTATTACTACGTGGTGCTGGTCATTGTCGCCCTGGGCATTTTCCTGCTGTGGCGCATGGTTAACTCCCCGCTGGGCTTGGCCCTTCAGGGGATACGGGATAGCGAGCAGCGGGTGGCCTTTTCCGGCCTGTCCATTCAGAAATTCCGGTTGATTGCTTTTGCCATCTCCGGGATGTACGCCGGCATGGCGGGTTCTCTGATGGTACCGCTATTGAAGTCAGCCGACCCTGGCATGGCCCATTGGACTGCTTCCGCGGAGCCCCTCATGGCGACCCTGCTGGGCGGCATTTATAACTTTGCTGGACCCATGGTCGGGGCCTTTATCCTGTATGTTGCCAAAGAACTGATTGCCCGTTATACCGAATACTGGTCTATGGTGCTGGGGTTCACCGTTGTTGTGCTGGTATTAGGTTTTCGTGGCGGTGTAGTTAGCGTACTGCAAGGCCTTTTGTTTCGCCGCACCGGAACCGTTTCCAAAAGGGGGGTTGATGCTTGACTGGCTTGTTGCGTGTGGAGGGCCTGATCAAGAGTTTTGACGGGTTCCTGGCCATCAACAGGGTGGACCTGCAGATCCAGGCTGGTACATTGACTTCCATTATCGGTCCCAACGGGGCTGGAAAAACTACCCTGATTAATTTAATTACCGGAAAAATCAACCCGGATGCAGGGCGGGTATATCTGGATGAAATAGAAATTACCCGCCTGCCGATCCATGAGCGGGTTAGAAAAGGAATTAGCCGCTCCTTTCAGATAAGTAATATTTTCCCACGGCTGACGGTATTCCAAAATATCCAGTTGCCGGTACTTGCCCGTCTGGGGTACGCAGCTTTTCCCTTGGCATCTCGTGACAAGTTTTCGCAGGCAAACGCCGAAGTCGAGGAAATAATGCATGCCGTTGGCTTGTGGGGCAAGAAGGATCAACCGGCCGGCGTCCTATCTCACGGGGACCAGCGTTTGCTGGAAATTGGGATGGCTATCGCCCCCAGACCCCGCCTCTGTTTTCTGGATGAGCCTTGTGCGGGTATGAACCCCGTTGAACACGGGCAGGTACTGGATTTAATCATGCACCTGGCCCAAGAACGAAACCTTACCTTCGTGATCGTGGAGCATGATATGGATGTGGTATTTGCCGTTTCCGACAGGGTGGTGGTAATGAATAAGGGGGAGATCCTGGCGGACGGGACGCCGGACATGATCAAGCAGCATGAGGGAGTGCGGGAAATCTATCTTGGCGAGGATGTGTTGGGATATGCTTAGAATGGCCAACGTCGAGACCTATTATGGCCAAAGTAGGATACTTCAGGGCATTTCCCTGGAAATAAACCAGGGGGAGGTTGTTGCTCTTTTGGGCAGGAACGGTGCAGGCAAGACCACGACGTTGCGCAGCATCATGGGGCTGACACCTCCCCGGTCGGGTAGTATCCAGTTTGAAGGCAAACAAATAGCGGGGAAACCTCCCCACGAAATCGCCCGCCTTGGGATCAGTTATGTCCCGGATGACCGCCGCATTTTTCCTGACCTGTCGGTGGAAGAAAACCTTCTTTTGGCTGCAAGGCTTGCCCCTGCGGAACTTGAACAGGTCTGGTCCCTGGAGCGGGTTTACGACCTCTTTCCCATATTGCGCGATTTTCGCAAGCGCAAGGGCATCCTTTTAAGCGGTGGCCAGCAAAAAATGTTAGCCCTTGGCAGAGGGCTGATGAAACAGCCCATACTGCTGTTGCTGGATGAGGCTACCGAAGGACTGGCACCGCTGATTGTCAAGGACTTTATAGCTGTGCTGCAAGAAGTTCGGCAAACCGGGATAACCATCCTGATGGCGGATCAGAACCTCAAATTTGCGCGGCGGGTGGCTGACCGGGGATACATAATCGATAAAGGACGGATTTATCACCAGGACAAGATAGAAAGAATCTGGCAGGACAAAGAGCTTGTGCGGCAATACCTGGCTGTTTAGTAGCCTTGAGCAAGGAACGAGCGGTTATTTTCAAACCCGGGGAAATATGGTTAAGATTGGCTATATACGGAGGGATTGACACATTGTATTTTCCCACGATGACTCTGCATGGCCGGGTAGCCTTAATCACGGGATCAACCAAAGGAATAGGGTATGGCCTTGCCCATGGTTTGGCAAGAGCCGGGGCTAACGTAGTGATTGCTAGCCGCAACCAGCAGGATTGTGCGCGGGTAGCCAATGAAATCAGGACTACCGGTCGGCAAGCGACAGCCTTTGCCGCTGATGTAACGAAAAGCGAACAGGTCAAACGATTGGTGGAACATGCTGTACAGGAGTACGGGCGTATAGACATTCTGGTTAATAACGCAGGTACCGCCGTTACCGCCAGAGCTGAGGACATTACCGAGGTTGATTTTGATCGCGTCACCGGGGTTAACATGCGCGCCGTTTTTTTTGTTGCCCAGGTGGTGGGTAAACAGATGATCCGCCAAGGTGGTGGGGTAATTATTAATGTGGCGTCAATTCTGGGCTTGGTGGGCGAGAAACAGGTGCTTCCCTACTGCGTGAGCAAGGGAGGGGTTATCCAGATGACCAAAGCCCTTGCCCTGGAGTGGGCTAAATACAATATCCGGGTAAATGCCTTGTGCCCCGGTTATATAATCACTCCCATGAATGAGGCGGACCTAAAAATCGACAGGATTTACAATCATATCGTCAGCAAGATCCCCATGCGGAGGCTAGGACAGATCGAAGACCTGGTTGGAGCCGTGGTTTTTATGGCTTCTGACGCGGCTGGTTACATGACAGGACAAAGCCTGGTGATTGACGGCGGGTGGACTGCGCAATAGGTTTCATTTTGCGAAAGGGGAGCCCGATCCCATCCATGACAAATGGTATCAAGTACTGTGGGCACTGTAATCCGGATATTGACTGGCCAGCACTGGTTGTGGCCGTTCATGGGCCCACAACCCAACAGAACCACAACATCGCAAAACCTGAGGGCTGACCAGCCGGCCAGCCCTTAACAGTGGGGCCAGATTTGCCTGGCTGTCTACCTGGCTTTACCAACTTACTCGTCCTTTACTCCTGCCATCAGGTCCAACCATGTCCGATGTGGTGGCATGCCGTCTTGATTTTCGCTGTCAAAAACCTCAAGCATAATCCAGCAACCACGTAAAGAATCCTTCTGACAAAGCATCATTTTTGCTTTTGACGGCTGTAAAGCAAAGTGCTTGCGCCTTGATCTTACCTCGTAGGCTACCCCGATAACGGGGTTCCTTTCCCGGAAATGTCGAGCCGCAAATCAAACTTTTCCTTCCGGCAAGGAATCGGCGGATGGTCCGCGAATTACTGGTTGGACGAGGCTCCGGAGGAATGTGCTTGTTTTGTGATTTGGTGCAAGGGGGTGGCCCGATGGTAAGAATACTACACCTGGCAGACCTGCACCTGGGCTGGGAACCGCGCTTTTTGGGCCCTAGGGCGGCGGAGCGCCAGCGGGAACGGGATAGCCTGATGGAAGGGGTGGTGGATTTCGCCACAGCGCCCGGTAGTGGTATCGGTATGGTAATCATTGTGGGAGATCTCTTCGACAACCATACACCCCCACCGGCCCTGGTGGATCAGGTAGTCCGGCAGTTGCGGCGGCTGTTGCAGCACAGTATTCAGGTAATCACCGTGCCGGGTAACCACGATGAAATAACCTATCCCGATTCCGTCTACCGTTTACGGGCTGCCGACTGGCCGGGGGTGCTGGTGCAAAACCCCCAGCCCCAGCATGTGGTGACCATGGACATCCAGGGTGAACCCTGCCATCTCTATGCACTGGCATATACCGGCGGCCTGACCCGCACCCGTCCACCCATAGACGACCTTCCCCATAACGGGCAAGCAGGCTGGCATATCGCCGCCTTCCACGGTTCCCTGGATTGGGATGCTGGCGACCGTAGCCTGCCCCTTTCCGGCGCCGCCCTGGACGGGGCGGGCTACGATTATGTGGCCCTGGGCCACTTGCACAAGCCATCCCAGCGCCAGTTGGCCAGGGGGGTGGCGGTATACCCGGGGAGTATTGCGGACAAGGGTTGGGAAGATCCCGGCTCTGGCCGTTTAACGGTGACTACCCTAACCAACCAGGGGGTGCAGGTGGAGAGAATACCCTTTACCCATCAGGCTTGTCGTTCATGCCGCATCTGGCAGGTGGACGCCGGCCTGTACCACTCTTACGAGGAAATGCTGGCCGCCCTAAAGGCTGGGATTGAACCTGAGGCCATGCTCTCCATCCAGCTTGCCGGGACAGCCAATTTTCCCTTTCAGGCTGCCCAGGTTGAGTCACAGCTGGCTGGCTCCTGTTACCACCTGGAAGTGGTAAACCGGACCAATGCCCTTGACTTGCACATGCTGGAGGCCTGGGCCCGCGAAAACACCCTGCGGGGTCTGTTTGTGCAAAAAATGCAACAGCGTTTGGCTGAGGCCAGTACTGAGGAAGAACGCCGGTTGGTGACCAGGGCTTTGATGAACGGATTGGCGGCTTTAACGGGGGTGGGGAACAGTGAACCGTCGGATCGCATGGGATAGGCTTGTTTTACGGGGTTTTGGCCGCTACCGGCATGGGGTACAAATTACCTTGAACGGTGGGCTAAATAACCTGGTTGCTCCCAACGAACATGGCAAGTCCACCCTGGTAGCCGGACTGATAGCGGTCCTTTTTGGTCTGCCCAACACCAGTGACCCTGGTAAATTCGGCAAGGCTCGCTTCCAGAACTGGGATGGTGCGGACAGGTTTGAGGGAGAAGTGCTGTTTCGGGTCAACGGTGACACTTACCGGGTACAGCGGGATTTTCACACCGACCGGGTCACCATCGCCAGGCGGACGGATGCCCGCTGGGAACTGCTGGCCGGTGGTGAGCACCGGGCTGGCGCGCGGAAAAAAAACCTTACATACATCGAAACACTGGAGCAATTGATCGGCATCGCTTCCGCCGATCTGTTCTGGTCCACCTTTTTTGTGGGTCAACCCCTCCCCAGACCGGGGGAACTGCACCAGAACATCCAGCAATTACTGTCCGGTACCGGTACCGATGGCGGGCAGGCCCTTACCTGGCTGGAAAACCGGCTGAAAGACCTCACCCGCTATACCGGTCGCCTGGGGGTAACCGGCCAGGACATGCGCCGGGACCGGGAGTTGGAACAAAGGATGCAGGAAAGGGAGCAGCTTTTGGCCGCCATCCAGCGCAGCAGGGCCAGTGTGGATGCCCTCCATGGCCTGCAGAAACAAATCAGCCTGCTGGGTGAGGAAAGAAACAGCCTGTTAAGTCTCCGGTCCCAAAAGGAAGGCCTGTATAATGATTGGAGCCGCTGGCGGGCCCTGCGGGACCGCTATCATAATGCCGTGCAGGAACAGATAAGACTGGGTAAGGCCCAACGGGAGGCTACCCGCCTGGAAGGCCAGTGCCAGGAAATTGTCCGGGAAATTGCCAGGCTGTACCCGGAATTTTTGACCGCACCGGCTGGATTGGGGGACCAGCTGGACCGGTTAATAAGCTTGGAGGGAGAAATTCGGCGTATTGAGGAGGAAATGTCAGGTCTGCGGCAAGCAAAAGCGGATCTGGAGGAGGCGGCTCAGCAGTTGGTGGCTGAGATGTCCGGTCCGCTGGCGCCGGCCCAGGGTCGTCCCCACCTGGTCAGGGATCACGCCCAGCTGCTGGAGGCCCTAAGACAGCGGGATGAACTGGCACACCGCCTGGCAGAGCTGGTGGAGCGGGAGGTTAAGGCCAGGGCGGCTGTGGCGGAAACAACGGCCTGGGACCGGTTGGACGGCAGTCCACCGTCCATGTACCGCCAGGCAGCCCTGCTGGCCATGGAGAAATATCGGGACTTGCAGGCACTACGGCAGGAGTTGGCGGAAAAAAGGGGGCAGTTGGAAGGACGTTACGGAGTGTTCCTGGCGGCTTCACCGGAAATGTTAGCAGCTTGCCGGGATTACCATACCCGCCGCGCTGACCTGGAACGGCAGCTTGTTGATGCCAGAAGTAACCACAGGCAAGCTGCGGACCGGGTTGCCCAGTATGTTGGGGCCAGGGACAAAATCCACCGCCAGTTTGCCGATTTAGGAGACATTTCCGCAGAGATGATTCCCCTACTGGATGCCAGATTGGAACTGGAGGTTAAAAGACAGGAAATCACGGAAAAGGTCACCGCCCGGTCTGCCCGCTCCGCCATAGTCCCGCTGGTCGCTGGTGTGGCCATGATGCTGCTGGCCGCGATTACCTATACCGCTGGCCTGTGGCCTGTGGCCCTTCTGCTGCTGGTTTCAGGACTGGGAACCGGCCTTTGGGGGCTGCTGGGCGGCAGGCGGGGAGCAGCAGCGCAGCCCTCTCAATTGGATGGGGTGTTGGCGGAACTGGCATCCGTTGAGGCCCGGTTAGGCCCGCTGGCCGGCCGGTCTGCTGTCCAGCTGGCCGCTATCCGCGAACGGGTGAAACAGCGGGAACAGCATTTGGCGGAACTGGCTGTGCTGGCGAGTACCATCCCTGCCGACGAGGAACTGGTTCTCTTGGCAGAGCACCTCCGAAGCACAGAGGACCAGTTGGCGGTCCTTGATACAATGGTGCGGCCGGTAGCCGGTGTTCTGGGTGATCCCTCCGCCGCCTACCGGGACTGGCACCAACTCCAAGCAGCGGTTGCCTCACTGGAACAGCGCGTAACCGCCCAGGCCCAAAGGGATTTCGGCGTACTGCCGGATGAAGTGGAGGTACTGCCCGCCGGCACAGGGGAATGGGCTGGGGTGTCTGTGCTGGCAGCCCTTACAGGTGATCACTTGGCGACGGTGGGGGAGGCGGTGCACTGGTTAAATAACCTCCCTCCCAACCAATGGGAGGTCTGGCAGGCGGATTACGCGCGGTGGCAGTCGGCTATCAGGGAACTGGAAACCTGTGCCATCCAGCGCAGGGAACTGGAACAACCTGATGCTACCGGTCAAAACCGGTTGACACGACTGGAGGAGAACATTACTTTCCTGCGGCAGGCCATCCACCCCCTCACGGAACTTACCCCCGCTGTTGAAGTAAAACAGCTGGTGGAGGCATATGGTCATGCCGAAAGGTCTTTAGAGGCTAAAAGGACGGAGTTCCACAGCCTGGAAACCCGTTTAGCAACCCTGACCAAAAGGCTGGCCGGCTTGCAGGAGGAACGGCAGGCGCTGACAACCCGTCTGGCAGCGGTTTTGGCCCCCGCTGGAGGAGCGGCCGAGAAGGCCAGGGAACGCTGGCAGCACTGGCAGGAGAGGGAAAAAACAAAAAAAGAGGCAGCGGATAGCCTGGACGGGCTTCTAAGGGGCTGGGGTGTAGAAAGTCTGGAGGAACTGGAGGTCAAGGCCGCCGATGCCGCCAACAGTGCTTTGGAAGCCAAGGGTGAATGGCAGCGATTGATCGACAGCCGTCCCGGTTTGCCCGGGGCAGAAATGGCTGAGCAGCGGGAACACCTGGAGAGGGAATACCGGGCCCTGGAACAGGAAATCAGGGAATTGAAGGATAGAGAAATTGAGCTAAACAACGGAATTTTTAACCTAAACAAGGAACTGAGTGCCCTAATGGGCCGGGAAACCATCAACATTGCCGCTGCCGGGGACCGGGTTGCCGAGCTGGACAGGGAAATAGCGAAAATGGAGATGGAAACCCGCGCCCTGGCCCTGGCCTACCGGGAACTGCAGGAGGCCCGGGACCTGTTCGGAAAAACCCACCGGGAAAGACTGGCGGCGACCGCCAGCAGGTATTTTGCCGAAATCACCGGTATTACCGGCCGGCAGGTGCTGCTAGACACTGATTTCCGGGTGCAGGTGGCAGAACCGGACGGGCAGCCGGTAGAAGTGGAGCAGTTGAGCCAGGGCGCCCAGGACCAGTTGCAAATATCCCTGCGCTTGGCCATTGCCGATCTCATTGCCGGAGACTACAGTTTGCCCATGGTTTTTGATGATTCCTTCCTGAACTGTGATGAAAGGCGTCTGGGCTCCCTGCGGGAAACCCTGGAGCGCCTTGCCCAGCATCGGCAGATGCTGGTACTATCCCACCAGGAAGACTACCGTCGGTGGGGTACGGCGTTACAGGTGAACCCGTTAGAATAAGCAACTTTGGTTCTTATTCTAAGAAAACCGCCACTTCTTCCAACGGGCGCCGGCTGGTGCTTCTCCCCGGTCTTTCGGGATAGCCGATGGGGATGATGGCTACCGGTCTGTGCCCCGCTGGTAGGCTGAGTACTTGCCCGACAGCTTCCTCACTAAAGGCGCCCACCCAGCAGGTACCCAGGCCATAGGCATGGGCCGCCAGGAGGATGTTCTGTACCGCAGCTGCCGTATCCTGCAGGCAGTAGAGTTCCCGTCCCCGCTGGGCATAGCGCACCCCGGTCTGCTCCGGAACGGCGCACACCACAATGACTACAGGAGCCTCTGCCACAAACCTTTGATCTTTGGCTGCCCTGGAAAGTCCCTCCCGCAGGTCCGGCCGTAACACCACATAAAAAGCCCATGGTTGCATGTTGCCCCCCGATGGAGCATGGCGGGCGGCATCCAGCAGTTCCGTCACCAGTTCTCGGGGTACCGCGTCCGGTTTAAAATGGCGGATGCTGCGCCGTTCTCTAATGATCTGCATTACTTCTTTATGCAATATACTTTCGCCCTCCTTTGGTATGTACTCCTATTATATTATAAATAACACCAAAACAAACCAGCCGGCAAACCTTTTTGCACCGGATGACACCTTATACTACGATTTTGGAAATGGATCCAACAAGTCTGGACCGCAGAAACTGACCCAAGGTACTGGCCGCAGTATAAATTGCAACCAAGATATTGTTAGAAAACTGCATGTGACCGTACCGAGTAAGCTAAGAACGGATGAGCAATGATGGGCGGGATTAAACTTTTTCCAACCAGGAGGAAAAAAGATAGGGTGAGAGAATGTTAAAGAGGGGAAACCAATAGCTAGGGGGGAAGGAACATGAAATTAAAGGGGACCAAAACCGAGGAAAACCTCTGGAAGGCCTTCGCCGGTGAGTCTCAGGCCAGAAATAAGTACACCTACTTTGCCTCCATTGCCAAGGCCGAGGGCTACGAACAGATTGCTGCTATTTTTCTGGAGACTGCTGATCACGAGAAGGAGCATGCCAAAAGGGCGTTGAAATTCCTTGGCGCCCTGGGCAATACAGAGGATAACCTGGCTGCGGCCATGGCGGGCGAAAACCATGAGTGGACCACCATGTACCGTGAGTTTGCCGCAACTGCCCGCGCAGAGGGCTTCCCAGAACTGGCGGAGTTTTTTGAGGAAGTGGGAGAAGTGGAGGCGGAACACGAAAAACGGTTTGCCGCCCTGCTGCGTAACCTCCAAACCGGGAAGGTATTTATCAAGGACCAGCCGGTAAAATGGCAATGCCGGAACTGTGGATACGTGCATGAAGGTACGGCTGCTCCGGCGGTTTGCCCGGCTTGCGCCCATCCCCAGGCACATTACCAGGTATTGTGTGAAAACTACTAAAAAATGATTATGGAGGTGGACGTGATGTTTTGGCAGTGCAGTGTATGCGGCTATATCCACGACGGCGATGCCCCGCCGGAAAGATGTCCCAAATGCGGTGCGCCCAAGGAAAAATTTGTACAATTGGGTGAAGATGCCGCCAAGTTGGTGGAAAGATCCCGCTTTACCAATCAACTGCTCACGGCCCTGATGGGCATCGGTGACGAGCTGGCAGCCATTGCCGAGGACGGGCTGGAGGATAACCTTGACCCCGGGTGTGTTGGAATATTTAAATACACCCAAAGGGTGGCTGGGGAATTGAGTCAAATGGCCAAGGCCGAGATCAAAACCCATATTGAAAAGGGCAAGTGGGGATAAGCCACGAAGGAAGCCGGACAGGCGTTGTTGGTACAATGGCCCTACCGGCTTCTATCATAACCCGCCCAGAGGACTCCCGCCTCGACAGGCGGGAGTAGTTCACTAACTTGCCCAGGTAAGTCTTCCCCATGGCGCATAATTTTTGACGATGGAAAATACTGGTTCCTTGGAGGTTGTAGTCAGAAAAATATAACAATAGAACGTTAAGGGTTAGAGCCAGCACACGGAGAAAGCAAGGTGATGGCAAATGCACAGGGAAAAGGAAAAATTGCCTGGGATTGCGTAAATTAGCGGGAAACAAACATTTTTTGGAGGGATCGGCATGGCCATATTCCCAACGGTGTGCCCCATCGATTGTCCCGATGCCTGCGGTCTGCTGATCCATGTGGAAGATGGGAAGGTGGTTAAATGCACGGGCGATCCCGACCATCCCGTCACTCAGGGCGTCATCTGTGCCAAAATGACCCGGTACCCGCAGGTAATCCACTCCTCCGGCCGGATTCTAACACCCCTTAAACGGACCGGGCCCAAGGGAGCGGGTTGCTTTGCGCCGATCTCCTGGCAGGAGGCGGTGGAAGAGATCACCACCCGCTGGCAGGACATTGCCGGCACATTTGGCTCAGAGGCCATCCTGCCCTTTTCCTACGCCGGGGTGATGGGCCTGATCCAGCGCAATGCCGGCCACGCCTTTTTTCACCGGCTGGGGGCATCCCGCCTAAAACGCACCATCTGTTCACCGGCCGCCGATGCCGGGTGGCGGGCGGTAATGGGGAACACCCTCGGTACAGACCCCCTTTCCGCGGCAGACTCGGACCTGATTATTTTGTGGGGCATCAATGCCGTATCCACCAACCTGCATTTCATGTTAACGGTGAAGGAGGCCAAAAGGAAGGGTGCCAGGGTGGTGGTAGTGGATGTCTACCGTACCCGCACGGCGCGGGCGGCGGACGAAGTTGTGCTGGTAAAGCCGGGTAGTGATGCCGCTTTGGCCCTGGGCATCATGCATATCATGGCGGCAGAAAATCTGGTGGATTTGGAATTCATTGAACGCTACGTCCAGGGATGGCCGGAGCTGAAGGCGGAGGTACTGCCGGAATACCCGCCGGAAAGGGTGGCCCAGCTGACGGGGGTGCCAGCCGAACAGTTGGTATTCCTGGCCAGGGCCTTTGGGCGGGCCCGGGCCCCCTATATCCGCATCGGGGGCGGTTTGTCCCGCCATAGCCAGGGGGCCATGGCGGTACGTACCATTTCCTGTCTGCCTGCCTTGGTGGGGGCCTATGGCAAAAAGGGAGGCGGTGCCCTGAAATCGGCTGGTAGCAGTTCCGCCTTTCACCTGGACCTGGTTACCAGGCCGGACCTACTGCCCCGGGAAACGCGGGAGATCAACATGAACCAGCTGGGCAGAGCCCTGACCTCGCCGCTGCAACCACCTATCAAAAGCCTGTATGTTTATCACTCCAACCCTGCGGCGGTGGTACCGGACCAGAACAGGGTGCTCGCCGGCCTGATGCGGGAAGACCTGTTTACTGTGGTACATGAACGGTTCATGACCGACACCGCCCGTTATGCCGATCTTATTTTGCCGGCCACCACCATGGTGGAACAGCATGATCTTTACTGCAGTTACGGCCATTATTTCATCCAGCGGGCCTTCCCCATCCTGCCTGCCCCAGGGGAGGCCAGGAGCAACTGGCAGGTGTTTAACCTGCTGGCCCAGGCCATGGGTTTTAGGGAGGAGATCTTCACCTGGTCAGAGGAACAGTTAATCAGCTGCCTGCTGGCTCAACCCTCCCCTTTCCGGGAGGGTATTAGCGAGGAAACCCTGTCCAGTGGAAAGGCAGTACGTCTAAACACCGACCATGTCAGCCCTTTGCACTTTCAAACCCCTTCTGGCAAGATCGAGATCCTGTCCCACCGGATGGCGGACCAGGGACAGCCTTTACTGCCGGGTTACCGGCCACCCCAGGAGGGAGAACTGGCAGAGCTGTATCCCTTCTGCCTGATGCCCGCCCCCGCCCATTTTGCCCTTAATTCCAACTTTTGCGAGATGGCGGAATTGCGTGCCAGGGAGGGTGGACCACACGTGCTGGTGTACCCGGCGGATTGCCTGGCCAAAGGTTTGGCCGATGGCGCCTGGGTGGAGATGTATAATCACCGGGGGTCATGTCTGGTGCGGCTGGTGGCCAGCACCGCCGTTCCCCCTGGTGTTGTGGTGGCCCCGGGGGTATGGTGGAACTATCTCTCACCAGGGGGTCGGAATGTCAACTGCCTGATCGGTGATGATTTGACCGATATGGGCGAGGGCAGCACCTTTTACGGTCACCGGGTGGACCTGAAGCCGTTAGCGGATCCGGTAGCTTCCACCTGAACCTTCGCAGGGCACCATTTTGATATTCTAGAGGAGGAACCGTCATGCGATTTCTCACCACTCCCTATTCCCTGGGTGAAGTCCGGGTGTCCAACCGGTTGGTGTTTCCACCCATCACCACCGGTTACGGAACTGTGGAGGGAAGGGTTACACCGGAACTTAAGGGGTACTATGCACGTATCGCCCGGGGAGGCGTGGGAGCCATCATCACAGAGGCCACGGTGGTCAGTTCCACCGGCAAGCTTACTCCCTATTCCCTGGGGATCTGGGAAGACGGGTTTGTGGATGGCCTGGCCTTCTTGGCGGAGGCCATTAAGGCACAGGGAGTAGCTGCCTTCATTCAAATAGCCCATGCCGGCCCGCGGGCGGGATCAAAGTTTAACGGGGAACAGCCCATCTCCGTATCCGAGGTTCCCCTGAACAAGTTCGATCCTCCCCGTAAAATGACGGTGGGGGAAATCAGGCGGACTGTCGACCAGTTTGTGCAGGCCGCCAAACGGGCCTGGCGGGCCGGATTTGACGGTGTGGAATTGCACGGTGCCCATTTTTATCTATTGAGTAGTTTTCTATCGCCGTTTACCAACAACCGGGAGGATGACTACGGCGGTGATACCACTGGACGCACCAGGATCTTACGAGAGATCATCGGCGGTATCCGCCAGGAAATCGGGGAAGGTTTTCCGGTGATTTGCCGGATCCACGGGGAGGAACTGCCGGACGATGGTATTCACTTGCCGGAAGCCAGGGAGATCGCCCGCCAGTTGGAGGGGGCGGGGGCTGCTGCCGTGCACTTGTCATCCTGCTATCTGACCATGCCGGGAGCGGAAAGGTTCATGACAGTGCCGGCCACCTCCATTCCGGGGGAGGAAGACCCGCCCGGGGCCTTTGTATCCCTGGCCAAGGGTGTGAAGGAGGTTGTCAGCCTCCCGGTCATTGCCGTTGGTAAAATCACTGACGGTGACCTGGCGGAGCGTATCCTGGCGGAGGGTGCAGCGGATCTGGTGGCCATTGGTCGCCCTCTGGTGGCGGATCCGGACTTCCCCAGGAAAATCATGGCCGGTGAGAACCCGGTGGCCTGCCTGTACTGCCGGAATTGCATCAATTCCCTGGGGGCCGGCAAGCCGATGACCTGCCGGGTAAACAGGGACCTCCCTGGCCGGTACTAAGGTAAAAAGAGGTGCAAGGATGGAACCCATCAAAAGGGAGTTTGAGAAAAGCCCATACTGGCGTTTGCTGGGTTTGGAAATTGTACGGATGGAGCCGGGTTTTGCCCGGATGGTGATGCCGGTAACCCATCAACTGCTGCAGCTTTATGGGCAGGTCCACGGGGGCGCCATTGCGTCCCTGGTGGATTCCGCTGTAGCTGCCGCCCTGGGGTGCGGCATGTCCCCTGGCGAGAGGGCTACCACGGTGGAAATGAAGATTAATTATCTGGCTCCGGTGACGGAGGGGCAGGTGTATGCGGAAAGCAAAATCGTAAAGAAAGGCCGGACTTTGGCAGTGGGCACCACCGAGGTCACCGACGGGAACGGCCGGTTACTGGCCATCGCTACCGTGACCTATATGCTGCTTAGGGACGGTGGCGGGAAGTAGACCAGGGGAAAAAGGGTAGAGGAGGTGGCCAGGGATGCATGTCAGGCAGTTATTCGATTTGAGCGGCCGGGTGGCCGTTGTGACTGGCGGCTCCACCGGTCTGGGGCTCCAGTTTGCCGAAGGGCTGGCGGAATTGGGAGCCAATCTGGTGTTGTGTGCCCGTAAGGTGGAGCGGTGTGAACAGGCGGCGGAGGGACTGCGCCGTCTGGGGGTGAAAGTGCTGGCCCTTCAGTGTGACGTGTCCAACCCCCAGGAGGTACAGGGTCTGGTGGACAGGACGGTGGAGGAGTTCGGCGGTATTGACGTTCTGGTAAACAATGCTGGCATTTCCTGGGGATGTGCGCCGGAAGATCTGTCGCTGGATAAATGGAACAAGGTGATGGCGGTCAATGCAACTGGTACCTTTCTATGTGCCCAGGCCGCCGGGCGGGTGATGATCAGGCAAAAGAGGGGGAAAATAATCAATCTGGCCTCCATCGCCGGACTGGGCGGTGCACCGCCGGAGGCCATGGACGCGGTGGCATACAATGCCAGCAAGGGCGCGGTGATTGCCTTTACCCGGGATCTGGCCTGCAAGTGGGCCAGATATAATATCAATGTCAACGCCATTGCGCCCGGATGGTTCCCCACCCACATGAGCGAATGGATTCTGAAACATCGTCAGCATCTTCTCTTGCCGAACATTCCCTTGGGGAGGTTTGGCGGAGAGGATGATTTGAAGGGCGCCATCGCCTTCCTGGCCTCCGATGCCTCCAATTATGTCACCGGCCAGGTACTAGTTGTGGATGGGGGTATTTCCGCCTGGTAACAACGAACGGCCAAACGTCAACCGGGATATTGGGAAGTCTTTACATACCTGTGGCCACTTAATCCACAGGTATTTTTTTACAAGAAAATTAACTACCCACGCTACATTTTGCTCAGCGCCTGTTGGAAATCCGCCACCAGGTCTCCAACGTCCTCAATGCCGACACTCACCCGGATCATGTCCTCCGTTACCCCCAGCAGTTCCTTTTCCGCTGGTGTGTTGGTGGCGTAGATGGTGGAGGCGGGATGGATCACCAGGGTCCGGATATCACCGATGTTGGCCAGGTTGCAGGCGTACCGGAGGGAGTTAATCACCCGGAAGGCCCGCTCCTTGCTGCCCACCCCAAAGGTCAACAGGATGCCGAACCGGCTACAAAATTGCTGGGCGGCAAGGTGGTGGTACGGGTTGGCAGGTAGGCCTGGATAGTTTACCCATTCCACGGCTGGGTGGTCATCCAAAAAGCGGGCCAATGCCAGGGCGTTGCTGCAGATCCGCTCCATCCGCAAACCCAGGGTCTCCAGTCCCAAGCTGTTCAGGTAGGCGTTGAAGGGTGACAGGCAAGCACCAAAATCCCGGTGCAGCCCCCGGCGGAGTTTAGCCAGGTAAGCAAATGGACCAAAGTTTCTTTTCAGCTCAAAAAGGGCCGGAAAGCGGTCTTGATCCCACGGAAAACGGCCCTTGTCCACAATGATGCCACCGATGGAATTACCGCTGCCGTTAATCAGCTTGGAGGTGGAGTGAATCACCACATCTGCCCCGTGCTCCAGCGGCCGGCACAGATAGGGAGAAGTCACCGTGTTGTCCACCAAAAGGGGCAGGCCGTGGACATGGGCCAAGTCAGCCAGGGACCGGATGTTGGCCACATCCATCTTGGGATTGCCAATGGTCTCCACGAAGAGCAGTTTGGTCCGCGGTGTAATAAGGGCGGCATAGCTGGCCGGATCCTGGTCAGCGGCGTAGTGGGTGGTAATACCATACTGTCGCAGGGTCTGGAATAGTGAATAGGTGCCGCCGAAAATGCCGCTGCTGGATACCAGTTCATCCCCTTGGCCAAGGAGATTCAACACCGCCATGGTGATGGCGGACATGCCGGAAGCGCAGGCGATGGCGCCTATACCCTTTTCCAGAAAGGCAATACGCCGTTCAAAGGATTCGATGGTGGGATTGTTAATACGGGTATAGATGAAGCCGTAATCGGTCCCCTGGAAGATGGCTTCCAGTTCCTCCGCCGTTTTGTGGCTGAAGGAAGCAGCCTGGTAGATGGGAAAGGTGGTGGAACCGGTCTTATCTTCCGGCTGGAAATTGCCATGAAGCAATTTGGTGTTGAATTCCATGCAAGCATACCCCATTTATTATTTAATAATGATATAATAAATCTGACATGCATTCCCTTAAAAGTCAATAGGATTTTAGGAGATGCTGGCGCTGAGTAAATACTGTTTTTAAAGTTGAAATTTGGAGGAAAACCCATTGATTGCATCGAATAGTTTTACCCACTAACATCACCGGGGGCAGTCATGAAACTAAAACTGCCAACCAAGCTGACGGGTGCTTTTTTCACTGCTCGTTCTGATGTTCAGCCTGGCTACCGGCAACGGCCTCACCAGGATGCAGCGCCTGGAGGCTTCCTATTCCGACGATGGAAGGTATAGCAGCGGCGGCCGCTTTCCTGGTGGAAACGGCACACAAGCTAAGGCAGGCCATCGGCCAGTTCCGCCTGTAGTTTGGCGAAAATTTTGGTCAATTTTGGTTTTACGGTATTGCTGTCTATGTCCATGTCCATGAATCAATAAAATGGGACGCCCTTGCAGGGGTAGGAGTAATTATGGTTGATAAGAAGGGATGCAGAACAATATTTAAATTTAAATTCTGGCGGACCAGCCTGCGGGCGTTGCTGACCAGAATGTTTGTGCTTTCAGCTATCCTGCCGGTGGCGTTAACCATATTTTTATTCTATGCCCACACCATAACGGTGCTGACCGACCAGGCCTTAACCAATCTAATGAATACAGCCCAGCGGCAGGCGGACTTTATTCATTACTGGTTTGATCAGAAACAACAAATGGTCCGGGCCATTGCCCGTGCTGATGACATTGTGGAGGGGACCCTGGAGAGGCAGGCCCATTACCTTATGGAACACATGGCCCACGACTTTGGGTTGCATGAACTGGTGCTGGTTGACCGGAAAGGGATTACCATATATTCCACCTCGGGCAATGTGGGGATTGATGTCAGCGACCGTTCCTATTTCAGGGCCGCCATGGCTGGGCAGGACTATATCTCCGAAGTATTGACCAGCAAGGTGACCAACGAACCGGTGGTGGTAATTTCTTCTCCGGTATGGAGGGAGGGAGTGCCGGATGGGGCGCTCTTTGGGGTGGTTTCCACCGTTCAGTTCCAGGAAATCGTGTCCTGGGCTAACCTGGGTGATACCGGTGATACATACCTTGTAGACCAGTACGGCCGGTTGATCACCGTGCCACGGTTTGCCTCCTCCAATGATGAAGTAAAAAAACACCTTGCCAGTGACCCCGTTTTTTTCCTGCCCACCGGCCAGGAAAAGGGACGCTACAGGGATTACCGGGGTAAAAACACCCTGGCGGTGCAACTGTGGCTGCCCGAACGGCAGTGGTATCTTGTGGTTAAGCGGGATATATCGGAAGTGCTCGGAGCTACTACAGGCGCTGCCCTGGGTATCGGTCTGCTGACCGGTCTATTATCAGTATTGTTATTACTGCCCCTGTACCGGCAACTGGCGGCACGTATCGCCAGGCCCCTGAGCGACCTGGCCCAGGCGACGGAAAGAATCACGGGGGATGAAGTGGGTTTCCAGGTGAGTGTGAAGGGGCCTGCGGAGGTGGTAGCCCTGGCGGGATCCTTTAACCGGATGTCACTGGAACTGGCGGCCATGCATGCCCAAATGGCGGCCCAGATGGAGGAACTGGAGCAGCAACGGGAGGAGTTGGAGGCCCAAAACGAGGAACTGGCTGAAGGACACCGGCAGCTAATGGAACTGAACCAGGTGCTGGAAAGGATGGCCGTTACCGATCACCTGACTGGATTGTACAACCGCCGCTATGGCTTTGAGGTTCTCCAGCGGGAGGTGGAACAATCCCTGCGGTACAATCACCCGCTGTCTATCCTTCTTTTGGACCTGGACTGCTTCAAGGAAATCAATGACACATACGGCCACCTGGCTGGGGATGCCGCACTGGTAGAGTTGGCCCAGGTGCTGCTCCAAACGGTGCGGCGGGTTGATACGGTGGTGCGTTTCGGCGGGGAGGAATTTCTGGTGATCACCCCCCATACCCAGCTTGAAGAGGCGGTCATGGTAGGTGAACGTATCCGGCAGGCTGTTGGTGAACAGGAGGTAACCGTTGATGGGCAAATCCTCCGGTTGACCGTCAGTATCGGGGTCGCCAGCCTGACTGGCGGGAATGGTAGCCGGGAGGGCAGAGCGGTCATGCGGCAGATGCTGGTGGAGGCGGACAACAACCTATATGCTGCCAAGACTTCTGGCCGGAACTGCCTGCGGTGCAGCCAGGTATGATCCGGACCTGATGGGTAGAATAAATAAGTATCGTGTTTTAATAGGAGGGTGGTTGTCCAGTGCCTGCCAACCTGACTCCCCAGTATTATATGGCGGAAGAAGCTTATAAAAGGGCCACCACCGTGGAAGACAAAATCGCCGCCCTGGAAGACATGCTGGCGGTGATGCCAAAGCATAAGGGAACGGAAAAACTGCAGGCGGACATTAAGACACGGCTTGCTAAGTTACGCAAAGAAGGTGAAAGGAAAAAGGGCACCTCCCATTTTGACCCCTACAATATTCCGAAGGAAGGGGCGGGACAGGTAGCGGTATTTGGCTGCCCCAACACCGGAAAATCATCCCTGGTGGGACACTTTACCCGGGCCAGGGTGCAGGTGGGAAATTATGCCTTTTCCACCACATTGCCGGTGGCCGGGATGATGCCCTATGAAAACATCCTGATTCAGCTGGTTGATTTACCGCCCATCACTGCAGAGACCCAACCGGCAGGATTAAGCGGCCTGCTCCGCCGGGCGGATGTCATCCTGGTAGTAGTGGATGCGGGTGACGGCGACTGCCCGGAGCAGCTACAGATTGCCCTGGACTACCTGCATACCAAACGGATTATATCCCCTGGAAGCACTGGGGGTACAGGTGCTAAACCATGCCTGGTACTGGCCAACAAGGCGGACATACCGGGGAGTGCCGAAAACGTGGAGATTATGGGAGAACTGATGCCGGATATGCCGGAGGTGATGCTGGTATCAACCCATACCGGTCTGAACCTGGAACAGTTCAAATACCGTTTATTTCAACTATTGGATATCATTCGGGTATATACCAAGGCCCCTGGCAAGGAAGCGGACCGCTCCGCACCCATGGTCCTACCCAAGGGCAGCACCGTCCTGGACTTGGCCTATCTTATTCACCGGGATTTTCCCGACCGCTTGAAGGGTGCACGCATTTGGGGTTCCGCCCGGTTTGACGGCCAATCGGTGCCGCGGGATTACGTACTGTCCGACCATGATGTAGTGGAGCTAAACGTCTGATGATGGGAAAACCAAACCCCTCCGGAATGCGAAGGGGTTTAGTTGGTGCAGAAGGGTTTTTGCTTAGTCAGGGAGATTGCCGAGAGGCATATTCACATTCATGTACACACATCTGCAGGTGATGTGCCGATTCGTTAAGGGTCGCTTTTAATTTCTGTTCATTGGCCTGATTGGCGAGGGATTGCAGTTGACTGATTGTCTGCTGGCAGTCCCTAATGCACTGTTGCAGTTGTTGGTTTTGATTCATTTAACCTCACCCCTTTTCCATTAAGATTTGCCCAACTCCTTGGCATCCAGGCAGCCGTGAATGCACAATTCGATATGGCGGTCCGCTTCAGCCAAAGCGTAACGTGCCCGGTGGTCCACAGTGTTGTTGGCGATATTTCGGATGTTTTGAGCGGTTTTGGTGCACTGGTCAATACATTTTTGAATATCTGCTTGGGTAGTCACCGTATCACCTCCCGTTTTTACTGCTAATTAGTATGGTATAAAATTTATCTCAATATGCTATGCAGGGAGATCGTTTCAAGATCTTACCAGGGCGCACTTTTTAGGGAGTCAAGTTCAAGGATGGTAGCATGTGTTGGAAAAAACTCCCTGTACTATAGTGAGAAGAAATGCCATAGACTGGCTGCGCAATTTGATCATTCTCTTGCTTTTTCCGTTTCATACAGCCAGGATCTTTGATTACTGGGAACACCACTTAAGTGAATGGCTGGTGGCTATCCAACCTGCCGCACATTGGCGTTGATGCAGGCTACTATTTCATCGATGGCGGTTTCCGGGCCGAACACTTCCACGATGCCCGCAGCCTTGAGGGCGGGAATGTCTTCCTCGGGAATAACACCCCCCATGATGACCATCACATCATCCATGCCCTTTTCCCGGAGTAACTGTACCACCTTGGGTCCCAGGACAGCGTGGTTTCCGCCCAGGGTACTCAACCCCACCACATCGGCCCCCTCCTGAATGGCGGCATTCACGATGGCTTCCGGGAACTGGTTACCCAGGTAAACTACTTCCATGCCGGCATCCCGCAGGAGGCGGGATACCGCCACCACTCCCCGCCAGTGGATATCCAGGCCCAGCTTGGCCATCACAACCTTGACTACTTTACGTTCCATGGTTTAGCACACCCCCGAAATTATTTTTCATCCGCCCAGTTCACGCCAGCGGGAATTGCCACAGGCCGAATTCCTGGCGGAACACCTCTTCAATTTCTCCTAAGGTGGCGTTGGCCTTTACCGCCTCAACCACATAGGGGATCAAGTTTTCCCTTGACCGGCACTTCTCCCGGAGGACAGCCAGGCTGGCGGTGACTATATCGTTATTGCGCCGCTCCCGTAAGGAGGCCAGTTTGGCTTTCTGCCGCCCTTCCGTTTCCGGGTAGCGGAATACCTCGATGTTCCCCTGGGTAGCCTGGCCTGAACGCATGTAATTGACACCCACAATTTTCCGTTTGCCGCTTTCGATGTCCTTTTGCTGCTGGTAGGCATAGTTGGAAATCTCCCTATGCATCCACCCGCTCTCCACCGCCTGGATCAACCCGCCGCGCTGCTCAATTTCCTGGATGTAGCCCCAAATGCGGTTGGCCATTTCCTTGGTCAGGTATTCCACGTAATAAGACCCGGCCAAGGGGTCCACGGTGTTGACCACATTGGTTTCCGCTTGTAAAATTTGCTGGGTGCGCAGGGAAACCAGGGCCGCCTGCTCGGTGGGGGCGGAATAGGCCTCATCATAGGAGTCGATGTGCAGGGACTGGGCTCCTCCCAGGATCGCGGCCAACCCCTGGATGGCGGAGCGGGCGATGTTGTTCAAAGGTTCGATTTTGGTAAGGGTGATGCCGGCGGTCTGCACATGGAAGCGCATCAGGCAGGACCTTTCATCCAGGGCGTTAAACCGGTTTTTCATCACCTCGTAAAACACCTTGCGGGAGGCCCGGCACTTGGCGATTTCCTCGAAAAAGTCGTTGCAGAGGTCCCAGAAGAAGGACATCCGGCGGGCAAAGGCATCGATGGGCAGCCCCCGCCTGATTAACTCCTCGGCGGTGGCAATGGCGTTGGCGATGGCTACCGCCACTTCCTGTACCGCATTGGTGCCCGCTTCCCGGAGGTTATAGCCGTTGTAGCTGACCGGGTTCCAGCGGGGGAGGTGCCGGGCGGCGTATTCGATGGCATCACACTGCAGGCGGAAGGAAGCCTGGGGTGGCAGGATTTCCGGACCGCTGCCCACCGTTGTTTCCATCAGGAAGTCATTTTGGGTGGTGCCGGCCAGTTTGGCAAAGGGAATTCCCCTCTTTTCCGCCATCACCATGTACATTGACAGTAGCACTACGGTGACGCTGGGAAGGTGGGTGACCAGGGAGACGGACACCTGGTCAATGGGTACCCCGGCAAACAGGGCTTCCATATCCTCCAGGGAATCCACTGCTACCCCGCACTGGCCCACATTGCCCTCTGCTTCCGGGTCATCGGAGTTATAACCCCTGATGGTGGGAAGGTCAAAGACGATGTTTACCCCGGTGGCCCCGTTGTCCAACAGAAAGCGGATGCGGCGGTTGCAGTCTTCTGGGGCGCCAAAACCGGCCAACTGCCGGACGGTGAACAACCGTCCCCTGTACATGTTCGGGTATATCCCCCTGACAAAGGGTGGCTCACCGGGGTACCCGATGTCCCGGTTATACTCCATACCCGCCAGGGCTTCCGGTGTATACAAAAGTTCAATGGGGATGCCGGACTCGGTGGTATAGGAGCCGCTCCCGCCCTTGTCCTGCAAGGTCTCTTTACGCCACCGCTCCGTTTCTTTTGCCGTTTGGCGGATGGCGGCCTCGTTAAAAAGTTTGGTCATGGGTTAAAAACCTCCTTGTATTTAATCCAGTTCCCTTCAGGTCTGCCTTTGCCAAAGATAACCGCTTACAAAGGTGGCAGCGGCATAGGGGTCCAGGTTGCCGTCCGCCACCCGGCGCACCAGGTTTTGCAGCAGACTGTCCTGCTCCAGCGCCCGGTTGATGCGGTCCAGGGCCTGGGCCTGTACGTTATCAATCATAATGCGGACCAGGCGGTCCCGGCGTTTTTGTTCCCACTGCCCGGTTCCCTGCAGGTGGAGCCGGTGTTGTTGCACCGCTTCCCAGACCTCCCCGGTTCCCTCGTTGCGGGAAGCCACCGCCAGCTTGACCGGTGGGCGCCATCCACCGGTAATGAATTCATCCAGCATATGGGCTAGATCCCGGGCAGTCGCCTCTGCCCCTTCCCGGTCCGCCTTGTTCACCACAAAGATGTCCGCTATCTCCAGGATACCTGCCTTCATGGTCTGGATGCCGTCACCCAGCCCCGGGACTGTCACCATGATGGTAGTATCCGCCAGGTGGGAAATCTGGTGTTCCACCTGGCCGGTACCCACTGTTTCCACCAGGATGACGTCCTTGCCAGCAGCGTCCATCAACATGATCACTTCCGCGGTGGAGGCGGAGAGGCCGCCCAGTTTCCCCCGGGTGGCCAGGCTGCGGATAAAAACCCCCGGTTCACTGTTCAGGTTGGCCATGCGCACCCGGTCCCCGAGGAAGGCCCCGCCGGAAAAGGGGCTGGATGGGTCGATACACACCACTCCGGCGGTGAGACCGCCTTTGACCAGCAGCCGGGCCAACTGCCCGGTAAGGGTACTCTTGCCCGCACCAGGCGGTCCGGTCAGGCCGATGATATGGGCGCGTCCGGTCCAGGGAACAATGGCCTGCATTACCTGTTGCCGGGTGGGGTCAGCGTTTTCCACTAGTTTCAAAAGTCTGGCCAGGGCGACCGGGTCGCCATGCCGGAGGCCGGGCAGGTATTTTTGCCAGTCCAGGGCTACCGCCTCCTTTGTTTGATAAGGGTGCCAGCTAGTATTTCATGTAGATCCCCTCGGGATCCACCAGGGTGCGCAACACTTCCAGTTCGGAAACCAGGGGTGGGGTGAAGGGCTTGGCCCGGCTGGTGTCCATGGCAAAACCTGTATTGGCAGTCACCTCTGCGGGTGTCACCCCGAGTTCGGCGAAGTATTCCGCCAGGTACATTTCCTTGGTTTCGGGGTCAAATTTCATCACCCCCATGGTGGAAACCACCGCCTCCGGCCCCCCCCATAACCCCAGTTCCACCCGGTCTACCAGAGCGCCGGTATGGTAGTCCCGGCACCGCCAGCCGGGGCTGGTGATATAGTCCACCTGTTCTACAAATCTTTTTCGTTCATGGCCAATGATGATAATGGTCCGCCCGGCCAGGGCGGCAATGTCACAGGCTCCGCCGGACCCTTCGAAGCGCTTGTGGGGCGACAGGTAGGGACCGACACACGTGGAATTGATATTACCGTATTTGTCCACCTGGGCGCCTCCCAGGAAACCGGCGTCGATGCGCCGGTTTTGTAGTAGCTGCCCCAGGGTTTCGAAGGCGGTGGGGGTCCAAGGGGTGTGGTAGACACCCCTGGGATCAGCCACACAAAAGGGCAGGGCCAGGGGCCGGCTGTCAAAGGCCACCGCTTCCATCACAATGGTCATGGCGGGAGCGTGGGTGTTTTTGGCCAGGGTGGCTCCCACCAGGGGTAGCCCGGTGCCTACCAGCACCATCTCGCCGTTTTGCAGCAGGCGGCTGGCCGCCACCACCATCATTTCCAGCCCTGAATAGGAGCCTTGTTGTGCATGGACACCCATTATTGCACCTCCTCCAGCCTGTCCAGACGTCGTTTGATATGGGGGTTATATCCCAACACCGGGTCTGCCTGCAGGTGTTGCAGGCGTTGGGAACCCACCTTGGCCAGGTAGGCGGCGTGGTCCGGCACTCCCAACACCCAGTCCGTCAGCCAGGCTGCAAATTTTTCCCTGTTACGGGAGGCAGCCAGGTATTCCTTAAACCACCACGGGTCGTTGTCATAGCACCCGCGGACAGCGGTGGGATGGCCGCCATAGGGCAGTTCCACGATGGCGTGAACCAGGTGGCCGGGAATGCTGTTCAATTCCGGCAACTCCTTCAGGCTGTCCTCTGGCACCACCCGCTCGGCGGTGACGATGGTGGTTTTGGCAGCCATGGCGGCGTAGCAGTCCATAAAGTTACCGCCCCGGGTCCGCACCGTGCCCTGATCCCCTACCTCCTGGGTATGGATGATGCATACATCCGGCCGCAGGGCGGGCACCAATACCACTTCCTGGCCTTCCCAGAAGGGATCCCGCATAAAGGCCACCTTCTGCTTTGGCAGCCGGGGGTCTTTGCCCCGCAGGTGGCGGACCGGGTCCAGGTCCGGGTTGATAATATCGGAGCCCTTCAGGGAAAGGGTGGGCAAAAAGGGCAGGCCCATGGCCCCTGCCACAATCCGCATGGTGCCGGTCTGCACAGTCCAATCGTCATGGTGGAAACCGCTCTGTTCCGGCCCCATTTCCACCGCCCGGCGGAAGTTGTAGGGGTGGCCGAAAACCTCATGGCCAATGTAGTTGGTCTCCGTCATGGAAACACAACCGGCGCCGATGAGCAGGTCAATTTCCGGACCGCCGGGGTTGGATACCAGGTGCAGGTCCCGCTTCCGCTGGCGAATGAGTTCATAGACCATACCCATGGGTTTGCGGACAACGGTCCAGCCCCCGGTAAAGACGGAATCGCCATCCTGCACAAGGCTGGCCGCTTCCGCCAGGGACATTACTTTTGTAAGGTTACCCAAAGCAATCACCTCACTTTATTGCCTGTCAATTTAGTAAACTGTTCTTGAGTGTTACTAATTGCAAGGACCGTGCCAGTATTGAAGGGTGACTGGGTTGGCCGGATTTTTGCCATGGCGTCTGGAACACCAATGGGACTTTGCGGTGGTACGGGCATTAAACTGGTGTTATCGTGATACAAATCTAAATCACTAAAGGACGCAGGTCATATAGACCAACGACCTTATAAAAAAACACCCCGATACGAAAATGTATCGAGGGCGATAATAATCTGTATCATATCATTTTACTTGCTGGTAACCGTATTTCCTTAGCTTACGTACCACCGAAGGCTGGCTGATGCCGAGCATCCGGGCGGTCTGGCGGGTGCTCCTGCAACGTTCGTAAGTGTCCACCAGCACTGCCCTTTCCGTTTCTGCCAGGATTTCCGCCAGGCTGCCGGGGTTCTGTCCCGCCGGGAACGCTGGCGCCTCACCGGCAGAGGGGGAACCGTGGAGAAACAAAAGGTTGATATCCAGGATATCCCCCTGGGTAAGCACCACCATTCGTTCAATGGTGTTTTCCAATTCCCTTACATTTCCGGGCCAGTGGTAGGCGCATAGCTGGGCCATCACCTGTGGGGTAATCCGCTTCTGAAAATGGTATTTGCGGTTAAACTTATGCAAAAAGTGCATCACCAGGGAATGGATATCCTCCTTGCGCTCCCGCAAAGGTGGAATGGAAATCTGTACAACATTCAGGCGGTAAAAGAGATCCTCCCGGAACTGGCCCTGGGCCACTTGAGCCCTGAGCTGTCTATTGGTGGCGGCGATGATGCGGACATCCAGGTTGACGGGCCTGTTGGAGCCAACTTTGAAAAAGGACCGATCCTGGATGACCCGCAGCAGCTTCACCTGTAGATCCAGGGACATTTCGGCGATTTCGTCCAGGAAGATAGTACCCCCCTGGGCGGTTTCCAGGAGGCCGGGTTTACCGCCCGACTTGGCCCCGGTAAAGGCGCCGCCCTCGTACCCGAACAGTTCCGATTCCAGGAGAGCAGGGGGGATGGCGCCACAGTTGATGGTGATAAAAGGCCCGGCTTGCCGGGGGCTGGTTTTGTGAATGAGCTTGGCCAGCACCTCCTTGCCGGTGCCGGATTCGCCGGTAATCAGCACATTGGAATCCACCTGGGCTACCCGCAGGGCGAGTTCCACCACCCGCCGCATGGGGATGCTTTCGGCAATCATGTCCACCTGGATTTCCTTGGCCCGCAGGCGGGCCAATTCCGCCAAATAGCGATGGCTCAGTTCCTTAAAAGTGTTCACCTGTTCCTTCAGCATATTCAATTCCGTCAGATCCCGGATGTTGGCCACCACCCGGTACAGTTCCCCGGCGGTGTTATAAATGGGTTTTCCGGTTAATAGCACTTCCCGTCCCCGCACTTCCAGGCAGATGGTAGCCTGCCGGCCGGTTTGCAGCACCCGGGAAGTGACAATATCTGACAGATGACCCTTTTCCTTGAGCAGGTTGACATGCTGGCCAATGAAGTCCTCCGCCTTTACCCCGACGATCTGTTCATAGGCTTTGTTCATCCTCAGCAGTATCCCCTGGCCATCGGAGATGACCAGTCCGTCCGCACTGAGGTCGATGATGTCATTCAATTCCCGGTTGATTTCCTCCACCGCATCCAGCTTCTGGTTGGCGGCCTCCATGTCGGAAATATCCTGCAGAATAGCTACCGCACCCACAACCTCGTGGTTATGAAAGATGGGGGAGCGGCTGGAGCGATAAACGGACTGGTTGATGACAATCCGGGCGTCGGGTTGTTGTTCCCCCGATTGCATTACATGGGGCAGCCCGGTATGGGGGATGAGATCGGTGATCTGGGCCCCTAATACCTGATCGGATGGCAGACCCAGGATCTTGGCTGCATTGCTGTTATGGGCCACGATTTTGCCATCCCGGCGCACGGCAATGACTGCGACGGGCAGCAGGTCAAGGATGTGCTGATAAAACCGCCGGTACAAGGTGCTTAAATCATGAGGGACAAATTGTTTTTTAAGGATGCCCACAGGACTGCCGTCAGTGTCGGTTACCACCAAGGGGGTGTGGTCGTGAACATCAAGTCTTTCAACCTGTAGGCTTTCCTGAAGGGAGATGGTTCCGACCGGCTTTAAGGGTAAACTGCCTACCGGATTTGACCAGGGATTGGGCGTTGTCTGGGGCAACCAGGTCAATATGTCCCAGGTGCGCAAATACCCCTGGACCTGCCCGTCGTCACCGGTCACCAGCAGCAAATCCGCCTCCTGGGCCTTCAGCCTGGCTACTGCTTCGGTGACGGTACATGTAGCCGGTACTGCTGGGACCGGCTGTATATCCAAATCAGCGACCCTGGGCTGCCAGAATTGCCATAACATTTGTTTGCCTCCCCACCCGCAGTTTAGCACATTGTTTCTTGCGCTTTTTCCATTTCCACAGGGAGAAAGAATTCCCTTCTGGCAGAATGCACCAAGGTTACTGTACACCTTTTTTCCGGGCGATTATACTTGGTTTGGGCAGGTTCGCCCCTTGCCATCCGTATGATGCTGCCAATCACATTCCGGATGGAACCTCTCCCCTCCATGGTGTTTCTAACTGCCATTTATATTGGTGGCTGCTTTGGCGGATCGATTTCCGCTATATTATTAAAAATTCCTGGTACTCCCCAGGCTGTTGCCACTGCGGCTGACGGTTATCCCCTTCTGATCCCGGTAATCGTTGTTTTTTCAGTAATCGGTACCTATGCCATCAGAAACACCGTATTTGATGAACATTGGCCGCACACTCGTGACTTTAGTCATGAGTTAGGCCAATTTTTTAACAACTAAATTTAGTTGTAAAAAAACCACCCCCATCTAACCAAACAAACGTTTCACTTCTGCGGCGACATATATTATAATATAAGCAGAGGTGAAAGCTATGCCAGTCAATAAAGGACGTGGTTACGTATATTATTTGCGCTACCATATAGTCTTCTGTACCAAATACCGCCACAAGGTAATCGAAGGTCCGGTAGAAACCAGGTTAAAAGAGATGTTTCAGTCACTGGCAAAGTTCCATAAATTCGAGATCGTTACGATGGAAGTAATGCCGGACCACGTACATCTTTTGGTGGACTGCACTCCGCAACACTACATTCCCGACATACTGAAAGCCATCAAAGGCAATACCGCGCGGTTTTTGTTCAAAGAGTTTCCCGGTCTCAAGAAGAAGCTGTGGGGCGGGCACCTCTGGAACCCATCGTACTTTGTGGCCAGCGTCGGTGAAAACACCGAAGAAGCAGTCAAAAAGTACATTGAGTCGCAAAAAGAAGGTGGGGAAATTGGCTGAATCAATAAATAAGGCGTTCAAGGTACGTTTGTACCCCACTCCGGGGCAGCAGGTACAGATTAACAAGACCATCGGCTGCGCCAGGTGGGTGTACAACCACTTTTTAGAATGGCACATTGAGGCATACAAAGCCGAAAAGCGTTATTTGAGTTATACCGAGTGCTCGGCAATGCTCACCCAGATCAAGGCTGCACCTGGCACCGAATGGCTTGCGGAAGTAGACAAATTTGCCTTACAGAACAGCCTCAAAGACCTGGACGCCGCATACACGAATTTTTTTGAAGGGCGGGCCGGATATCCCAGGTTCAAGAGCAAGCGTGGGCCGAAACAGTCTTACCAGACCAACCTCACAAACGATAATATCCGCATTGACATGGCGCGTCACAGGCTCAAACTGCCGAAAGTCGGATGGGTCGAGTACGCCGCAGACGGCCGGGACATACCCGACAGCATCGTAAACGTGACGGTCAGCAAGGCACCTTCCGGCAAATATTTCGCTTCGATATTGTGCGAGGTAGCCAAAGAACAGTTGCCGGCAGGAGATCAAGAAGTTGGCATCGACATGGGCCTGAAGAAGTTTGCCATACTTTCGACCGGCGAGGTGGTTGAGAATCCGAAATATTATGTTAAGGCGCAAAAGAAAT
>DDKM01000079.1 GCA_002339345.1 Firmicutes bacterium UBA2598
CGCTGCCAAGTTCCCCTGCCCCACCATAGTTCAGCCCATATTCCTCAATCTTGTAAATCAACGCCCGGCGGCTGATCCCCAATTGTTTGGCCGCCTCGGAACGGTTGCCCCCCGTTTCCGCCAAAGCCCTGCGGATCATGCATCGCTCCAGCTCCCTAACCGCCNNTTGACATTTTACCGTGGGTCTTCGGTTTTGCTGGTTGACCTGCCGCCTTGAAGAAATCCCGACCCTCCTTTCCTTCTGAACTACCGGCAGGCTCCGAAGGAATTATTTTCGCAATTTTCATGCCAATGGATCACGGCATCCGGTCTCCCAGGGGTGACCGGGCAAATCTGCCATTTTAAAGGGGGTCCGGCATGGTTGTCCGGCCCCCTACCCTGTTACCCTTTTACACACTATGCGCAAACATTACACGCTGCCAAGTTCCCCTGCCCCATTACGGTTCAGCCCATATTCGTCAATCTTGTAAATCAACGCCCGGCGGCTGATCCCCAACTGTTTGGCCGCCTCGGAACGGTTGCCCCCCGTTTCCGCCAAAGCCCTGCGGATCATGCATCGCTCCAGCTCCCTAACCGCCGCCCTTAATTGGCGGTGGTGGCCGGTCACCGGCGTTCCTTGTTCTTGCAATCCCATGCGCACATTTACCGGGAGGTGCAGGGGGGTGAGTAAATCACCATTGCCGAGGATAATGGCATGTTTAATCACGTTTTCCAACTCCCGGACATTGCCCGGCCAGCTATACCGGATAAGGAGATCAATGGCTTCCGGTGCCACACCCCTGACCTCCCGGTGGAATTCCCGGGCAAACTTCTGGACAAAGTACTGCACCAGCTCCGGGATATCCTCCCGCCTTTCCCGCAGGGGTGGAAGCCTCACCGGTACCACATTAAGCCTGTAATATAGGTCTTCCCGGAAAGCCTTCCGGTTGATCGCCTCTTCCAGGTTGGCATTGGTGGAGGCAATCACCCGCACATTGACCCTGATGGTTTCTGTACCGCCCAGGCGCTCAAACTCCTGTTCCTGTAACACCCGCAGCAGCTTTACCTGGGTGGCAGGATCCATTTCCCCCACCTCATCCAAAAGCAGGGTACCGCCATCTGCCATCTCGAATTTGCCAGGCTTTCGGATGTGGGCACCGGTAAAGGCGCCCTTCTCATGCCCGAACAGTTCGCTCTCCACCAGGGTCGCCGGCATGGCGGAACAATTGATCTTCACAAAGGGCTTGTCCCGCCGGGGACTGTGGTAGTGAATGGCCCTGGCCACCAGTTCCTTGCCGGTGCCGCTCTCCCCCCGGATCAAAACGGTGACGTTGGTATCCGCCACCCGCTCGATTATATCAAAGACTTCCTGCATCCTGCGTGACTTGCCGATGATGTTGGCATAACTGTCCGCCAGCCTGCGCCGGAAGGATTTCACCTCATTGGTAAGGCTGCGCACCTCCAGTCCACGGCGCACGATTACCTTTACCTCGTCGATATGGAAAGGCTTGATGATATAGTCAAAGGCCCCTTCCTTCATGGCCTTGACGGCGTCCTCCACCGTGGCATAGGCGGTCATCATGATCACCATGGCCTCCTGATCCATGGCTTTGATGCTGCCAAAGGCTGTCATGCCGTCCATTACCGGCATCCGCACATCCATCAGGACCAGGTCTGGGCGGTTAGCCTGATACGTTTCTACAGCCTCCTGGCCGTTACCTGCCGTCATTATTTTGTACCCCTGTTTAGCCAGCACATCCCTTAAAAGGCGCTGGACGCTTGTCTCGTCATCCACCACCAGGATGCGCTTCCCTTCCAATCCCATCTTCCCCACCTCCTTCTGGTAGGTATATGCTGAACACCGCTCCGCACCCCGGCTCGCTTTCCACCCCAATGGCCCCACCGTGCAAACGGACGATCTGGTGGGCAATGGCCAACCCTAACCCCGTACCCTTTTCCTTGGTGGTGAAAAAGGGGTCAAACAGCCTGTCCAGGTGCTCCGGGGAAATGCCGCAGCCGGTGTCCGCCACAGCCAGCACCACCTGGCGCCATTCTGGCAGGTGCCTTGTTGCCACCCGGATAGTCCCGCCTTTCTCGCCGATGGCCTGGGCGGCGTTGATTAACAGGTTAAGGAACACCTGTTTCAGCTGTTCACTGTCCGCCATGATGGGGGGCAGGGGTTGATAATCCCTGATGATGGTAATATTCTTGGCGTGCACCTGCCCGGCCAGCACCAGGGTCTGTTCCAGTTCCTCCGTCAGGTTGATATGGGTAAAGAGGGGGATGGTAGGGCGGGCAAAACGCAGCAATTCCTCAATAATCCGGTTGGCCCGGTTGACCTCCTTGGCAATAATTCTCAAATACTCATGCTGGGGATCCTCCCAGCCCATATCTTCACCGATCAACTGGACATATCCCTGGATAGCGGTAAGGGGATTCCTGATCTCATGAGCCACCCCCGCCGCCAATTCGCCAAGGCCGGCCAGCCGGTCCGCCCGGCGCACCTGTTCCTCCAGCCTTTTTAACTCCGTCAAATCCCTTAATACAACAATGGTCCCGATGTTTTCCCTGTTCTTTTCCAGCACCGAGGAACTTACCAGCAGGTGAATGACCGGTCCGTCACCTGGGTTTAACAATACCTCCCGCCCCAAACAGGGTTGCCCGGTCTTTTGGGTGGCCTCCCAAATGCGGTAAATTTCGTGGGTGGAGGGAAACAGTTTGTCCAGGTGATAACCCAGCACCTGCTGTGGCAACAAGCCGGTAATCTGGGCGGCGGCGCGGTTGAAGGTGGTCACCATTCCCTCCAGGTTGGTGGTGATAATCCCCCCGGAAATGCTTTCCAAAATGTAATCCTTATGGGTTTTGGTGGTTTGCAGGGTCTGGGAAAGGCTGTTGATCTCGCTGGCAATCTCCCCAAGCTCGCCAAAGGAAGCTGGCAACTGGTGATGCAGGTCATGTCGCAGCCGCTGCAGGCCCTCCTTGATCTGGCCGACATCGGAGCCCACCTTGGATGCCATCAGGAGGGCCATTACCAGCCCCACCATGATCCCAGCAGTCACCGTCTGGTAAACCTTGCGTTCCATGGCCCCAATCTGATGGCGGATATCTGTCAGCAACTCGTTGGACCAGATATAGCCGATGACCTCCCCGTTACGGTGGATGGGCAGCATGGCATTCATGATGGGCCCCCGGACCAGGGTACCCACCTCCACCATGGCGTTGCCGGTGTCCATGGCCTTACGCCCAGGGTGATTATCGGCAATCCGGATGCCCACCTTATCACCGTACTGCTCACTGGGGCCATAGGTCAGAATGGCGTCAAGTTTCCGGCTATAATAACCCACCCCCACCCCCGGGTTGGCCCTGGCCACCACATCGGTGTAGGCGGCCAGCGCCCGGTTCAGCCCCTGGATTTGCTCCTCCCGGCTGGCGGTCTCCAGTCCCTGTTCCCGCAGGATGGTATCATAATCACTGACAAGGTATTCATTCAGCATCCTGGCAGCGCCCATCAGTTTATTCTTTTTCTCCTCCAGGAGGGCGGTTTCCGCCTGGTTGGTCATGATGTAACCGCTCACCATGATGGGAATGGAGGTTGCCAGAATAATGGCCAGGAAGAGGTAGACCTTTAAGTTCCCTCGCCGGAACAGTACCCGCACCTGGATCAGCCTCCCACCTGCCTCAGGTTGATGAATGTGGGGCCTGCCTACTTATTCGCCAGGAAATGCCCATTCCCTGGCAGATTATCCAGTGCACATCGAAATGGAATTCTGGTGCCAACTGGTATCACCGGCTTTTTCCATTCCATAAGAAAATGACAAGGAAATGACAAGGGCGCCAAACCCCGGTGGGGTCAGGAGCCCATTATTTTCTAACTTATCATCGTTTTAAGTGCTTTATTACCTCGGTAATTAGCTCTGCAGTAATCCCCCAAATTGGACCTTTAGTGGTTTTATAAACGTATATTCTATACTTCGTTCCACCCCACGGTTTGTGGTATTTAGCGGGTAGCCCCAACTTCCTTGCCGGCAATAAAACAATTTCTTCACCGTTTTCCTTGTACGAGGGTTCCACCATGAGCCTAACCTTGTATTCCTCTGGGGGGTTGTTCGCAAAGAAGGAGACGGGCAGGCAAAATACTTCTGCGACTTCTTTCTTATTAATACTGAGTTCGGCAAGGCCTTCTATTTCCAGCCGCCCTATAAAGGAATCCACCAGAACCCCCGCAGAGGCGATTAGGGTATCCAGCCTTCCTTCTATTTTGATCTTCTCCTCAGCAATTCCCAATTCCTCAACGGTCTCCCTGATGGCAGTCTGTAAATAATCGGCGTCGATACCTGGATCATGCTTACCTCCCGGGAAACTTATCTCTCCCTCTTGCCTGATGTTCTCTGCCCTTTTTTGAAATAAAAAGTAATATTGCTGCTCAATTAAAATCAAAGGAATTAAAACTGCTGCATTGAAGTATTTTTCCCGTCCCTGAACCCCTGGATATAGCGGCAAATTTTTTCTAAGTACTGCTAGATCTGCGGAATTCATAGTAATAGCTCCTTAAACTTAGCTTGTATTACCATAATCCTTCGATCTCTTCCACATCATCCACTCTAATCCTACGCTGGGTTGAGCCCCTGGCAACCCTTAGGCACTTATAAAATTCTGGGTGGCAAGCCGGTATCCTCCTCGCGCAACACAAAAAAGATGTAATGCATAGGGCGAAAGAACGTCCTCTCCTTGGAGGGCACGCCCATGCCAAAGCCCCTGAAGGTTTTCTTCAGGGGCTAAAGTTTAACTATTCATCCTACTCCCAACTATGTTTTCTGGACTTTAGCCCAGGTGTCCTTGAGGGATACTATCCGGTTAAACACCAACTTGCTATTGGTGGAATCTTGGTCAACGCAGAAATAGCCCTGCCGCAGGAACTGGTACCTGCTACCCGGTTCTGCCCCCATGACAGAAGGCTCCACCTTGCATGATGTCAACCGTTCCAGGGATTTGGGATTTAAGCCGGTGGTTATGTCGGACTCATCCCCTGATTCCTCCTGCCCATCATCCTTGTACAGGTCATCATATAGGCGAACTTCCGCATCCAGGGCATGGCTTGCCGAAACCCAATGGGCAGTTGCCTTGACCTTGCGACCACTGCCCTCCCCGCCGCTACGGGTCTCTGGGTCATAAGTACATCGCAGTTCCAATATGGCCCCGGTTTCGGCATCCTTAATGACTTGTTCACATTTGATAATGTAGGCATGTTTCAGGCGCATTTCACCGCCGGGAGAAAGTCGAAAAAACTTTTTGGGGGGGTCTTCCATAAAATCTTCCTGCTCGATGTAAATCACCCTGGAAAAGGGAATTTCTCTGGTGCCTGACGCCGGGTCTTCCGGGTTGTTTTCCGCCTCCAGCCACTCCACCTGGTCTTCCGGGTAGTTCTCGATCACTACCCGCAGCGGACGTAAAACCGCCATCACCCTCGGAGCCCTGCGATTTAAATCTTCCCGGACACAGTATTCCAAAAGAGCTTTGTCCACAAGGCTATTGGCTTTGGCGACACCGATTCGGTCACAAAAATCCCTGATGGATTCCGGGGTATACCCCCGGCGCCGCAGACCTGAGATGGTCGGCAGGCGCGGGTCATCCCAACCGCTGACATGCCCCTGTTCTACCAACTGGCGAAGCTTGCGTTTACTCATCACCGTACGGGTCAGATTTAACCGGGCAAACTCAATCTGTTCCGGTCGGCCCTGGGCATCTTTGGAATAATCGATATTGTCCAGCACCCAGTCGTATAAAGGCCGGTGATCGGCAAACTCCAAGGTACAGATGGAATGGGTGATGCCTTCTAGGGCATCGGAAATGGGATGGGCAAAATCGTACATGGGGTAGATACACCACTGGTCACCTGTCCGGTGGTGGGTCGATCGCAGTATCCGGTACAGGACCGGGTCCCGCATGTTTAAATTGGGAGAAGCCATGTCAATCTTGGCCCTGAGCACCCGGGTTCCATCAGCAAATTCCCCTGCCCGCATCCGGGCAAACAGGTCCAGGTTTTCCTCCACCGAACGATCCCGGTAGGGGCTGTTCCGGCCCGGTTCGGTCAGAGTACCCCGGTACTCCCTGATCTCCTGCGGGCTTAAATCGCAAACATAAGCCTTCCCGGCCTGGATCAGCTGCACGGCATAGCGGTACATGTGCTCGAAGTAGTCGGAAGCGTAGTACATCCGGTCTTCCCAGTCGAACCCCAACCAGCGGACATCCCGTTTAATGGACTCCACATATTCGACCTCTTCCTTGCTGGGGTTGGTATCATCAAACCGGAGGTTGCACAAGCCTCCAAACCGGATGGCCAGGCCAAAGTTCAGGCAAATTGATTTGGCATGGCCGATATGTAAGTAGCCGTTGGGTTCGGGTGGAAAACGGGTATGCACCCGACCATTGTTCTTTTGGGCTGCCAGGTCCCGGGTGATGATGTCCTGGATAAAGTTGGCCGGGGCTTCCCCCAAGACCTGATACGGTGTTGTTTGATCATTGGCCTGCACTGGCTTGTCCTCGTTATGCATCCGAATTGCCGTCCTCCTTCACACACGGATCACTGATCGAGCGATGGATCATTTGTAGTTCCACATCCTGACCATAAATCCTGCCGAATTATCCACTGCCAGAGAAA
This sequence comes from Firmicutes bacterium UBA2598, assembly GCA_002339345.1. GTDB lineage: Bacteria > Bacillota > PH28-bin88 > PH28-bin88 > PH28-bin88 > UBA2598. The sequence continues at coordinate 6,638 of DDKM01000079.1, forward strand.
ACCACCATTATTCTGTGTAAATCATTGCCTTTTTACCGGCTATCCTGCAAATTATTTCCATCACACCTTAGGTATAATATATCAAAAGCATAATTAAGTGGTTAATAAAGTAAGGACGGCTGGGTAGCGGTGATGTCCTTACCCCTCCTTTGTCACCTATCACTGCCACTCTGTGGGAAAAGTATTAAAAGGGGGTTCGCCACCATCTGCGAAACCCCTTAAGAATAAGCATATGGCGGAGAGAGTGGGATTCGAACCCACGGTGCCGCTCATCACGGCACACTCGATTTCGAGTCGAGCGCCTTCGACCAGCTCAGCCATCTCTCCGCGGTTTTGATGATATTCTGGTTGTAGTTGGAGCGATTTACTTGCGCAGGCTGGCAAAAAATCTTTGCATGATCTCCCGGCATTCCTCTTCCAGCACACCCGCCACAATATGCACCTGGTGGTTCAAACCGGGAAAGGTTAACAGGTTAAAAAGGCTATCCACCGCTCCTGCCTTGGGATCAATCACCCCGTAAACCAGGTTCTTCACCCTGGCCTGCAAGATGGCACCGGCGCACATGGCACACGGCTCCACCGTGACATAGAGGGTGCAACCCGTTAACCGCCAATTGCCCACCGCCTGGGCGGCCCGCCGGAGGGCCAGCACTTCCGCGTGGGCTGTGGGATCATTGGATGTTTCCTTCAGATTGTGGGCTCTAGCCAGCACCTGGCCGCCCTGGACAATTACCGCACCGATGGGGACTTCGCCCAGCCGGTAGGCCTCTTCCGCCTCCGCCAGGGCCTGTCGCATGTAGCTCCGGTGGGCTCCCACCCATCCACCCCCAAAGGGATATAAATGGTGCGCCCGGAGGGACTCGAACCCCCGGCACGCGGTTTAGGAAACCGCTGCTCTGTCCGCCTGAGCTACGGGCACACTGGTAATCATCGTAAGTGAACCACCCCTTCGCTTCGCTCAGGAAGTGGCTTCCTGCTTCATCAGCAACCTGTGGTGCTTCGACAGGCCTGAATTCCCGTGGTTGCCACGGTACTGCGTCCGCCGGAATTCCCTTGTCGGCTTTACGGAACACAGGGCT
>DDKM01000063.1:0-1404 GCA_002339345.1 Firmicutes bacterium UBA2598
ATGGGCGATAGCTTGGCGGTGAAAGTCCGCTATGGGCTTGGCAGTGGGAACCATTGGCCAAAGCTAGGTGGTGTAGGAGGGTCGGCGGCTAAAAGCCGCCCCCTATCCCAATTAAGTATTTCGATTGTCAGATATTTTTGGCTGAAAAATGGTCGGGATGACAGGATTTGAACCTGCGACCTCACGGTCCCGAACCGTGCGCTCTACCAAGCTGAGCCACATCCCGACACTGCAAACATTATTATAAGGGCTGGCCGTGGTCGTGTCAAATGGGAAAGTAATCGTGTAATCGTATGCTGAAGCGGGGGTATTACTTGAGGTGGGGAGTTTGCCGAAACAGCTGGTGCTGAAAAGGCGCTAGGATGGGCAATCATTGGCCATCTAGCATATGATGGAAAAGGTATCTGAATAAACCCACCCATGGATCGGAGGTGAAATAATGGCTAACAATCAAAAACTCCCGCCTTGCCCCACGGGGCGGTACTGGAAGATTAGACAGGGCGACACCCTTTATAAAATTGCGCGCCAGTTAAGCACAACCGTCAGTTCCATTATCAAGTTAAATCCCGGTATCAATCCACGGTGGCTGCAGGTTGGACAGATCATTTGCATCCCCTTGCCATTGCCATGCCCATCGGGGGTATACTGGGAAGTGGCAGCTGGTGACACCCTTTATGGCATTGCCAGGGAGGTCGGCACCACCGTTCAGCAATTAATTGAGCTTAACCCTGGAATTAACCCCAACAACCTGCAAATCGGTCAACAAGTTTGCCTGCCCGGTTAGGGACAAAAACAGCCCTGGGAACATATCCCGGGGCTGTTAATTTGGCTAGGAACAGGAAGGCCTTATTCCCCAAAATAGCGCTTCAGCATACCAGCCAGGGAGCGGGCGTGGCGGGCCTCGTCCTTGGATGATTCATCGAAGTAGTCATGGGCGGCATCGATGTTAAGCTCCTTAGCTTTTGTAGCGGCTTCCTTTTTTCCTTTATTGGCACCAATTTCGCCTGCCAGCATGCGTTTGATGTTTTCCCGGGTGCTTTCCCCGATTAGGCCGTTCATTTCCGCGAAGTGGGCGGCATGCCAGGCCTCCTCCCAGGCAATTTGCTCCAGGACGGTGGCGATTTCCGGGTAGCCCTCCCGTTGGGCCTGTCTGGCCATGGCGAGATAAATACCGGTCTCAGAGGTTTCTCCTTTAAAGTTTTGTTCCACTATCATTTCCAATTCGGTGCCCTTTGTTACTCCCTGCTTTACTTCGTTGATCAAATCCATAAACTAGTCCTCCTTAATAATAATCGTTACTGATTAGTATTATATGCCATCAAGTGTTCGGTGTCAAGGGTAGTATGGGAAGTTTTTGCATGGGTAATGCAGTTGTTGCAGGAAAGCCAGATGTTACCCATTGAA
>DDKM01000063.1:1822-8275 GCA_002339345.1 Firmicutes bacterium UBA2598
CGGATGGGTACAGCCCTGGCGGTCAAGCTGGCTAAGGAGAACGAGCTGTTTGTTTATGATCGGGATCCCGGCAAAACGCATATGGCGGCGGTTATGGTTGGATGCCGGGCGGCGGAAAGTCTGGCCGACTGTGCCCAAGGGGATATTTTAATACTGGCCCTGCCCTCCGAGGTGATGGTGGAGGCGGTAACGGAACTGCTGCCATACCTTGCTCCACACCACATCCTGGTTAATGTGGCCACCACCACACCCCGGAGCAGGATTGAGGCGGTGGTGGAGGACCGCTGCGCGGTGGTTTCCGCCAAGTTTATCGGCCACGCCAAGGAAATTGCCGGTGGGGAAATACCGCAAATAATTGTGGATGCACCGGTTCCCGCCCATGGCCAGCAGGTGGCAGCACTATTCCGGGCCATCGGACCGGTGGAATTTGGTGATGAAAACATTGTCCAACGGTTGAACACCATGGCGGCAACCGAGGGGATCCGCGCCGCATGGTCTATCAAACGTAAGATGGTGGAGCAAGGAATACCGAAACAATATTTTGCGGTGGCGGTGCGCACAGTGGCCGCAGGGACCATGAAGGCCTATGCCAGTGGTGATGCGGGTCCCTTTGTCCTGGATATCATCAACCGTCTGGAAAAAGGAGAAAATTAAGAGCCTTGATTCCTGGAGATGACTATTTTCACCTCCCCCGGGGAAAGATACCTGGACGGGAGGTGTTTTTTTTGTCGTTCATTTCGGGGAGGCAAAAGCAACGAGGGGAAAAGGCGCCTGAGCCGAAGGATATCCTGAAAATGGAGATTGCCGCAGAGCTTGGGTTACTTCAAAAGGTGCAGCAGGTCGGTTGGTCTGGGCTAAGCGCGGCGGAAACGGGCCGGATCGGTGGTTTGATGACCAAAAGGATGCGGGAAATGGGTATGATATAGGAATAAACGGGCATAGGGGCCTGGTGGAAGGTAGGGACTATTGTGGTACAGGATCGGAATAAGGTAATTAAACAAAGGGGTACAGCTTTAAAGCCGGTGGATAACAGCGGGAATACGGGACATCCGGAACGGGATCAGTTTCGGGAAGGAAAAATCGGATCCGGGTTTATGTCCACCATTGCCGGCCAACCCAACCTGGATCAATTTGCCCGGGAAAGGGAACCGGGGTCGGATACCGCCAATAAGGTCAAGCCGGTAAATGAGCCCAGCCCAAGCCCGGTGGAACGTTGAGAAGGGATAGGATAACCACTCCAATGCGGGGTGGTTTTGCTTTGAAGGGAATTTCAACGGTCATGTGGAACTAGCATCATATTTGGGAAACAAAGCCCAGTAAGGGAAACATGGTGACGGTAAAGGGGCGCGGTTTTTGTGGCTGGTTTTGTTCACCTGCATGTGCATACGGAATATAGTCTTTTGGATGGTGCTGGACGCATCAGCCAGTTGGCTTCGGCGGCGGCGGCCCAGGGGATGCCGGCATTGGCCCTGACAGATCACGGGGTGATGTACGGGGCAGTGGATTTTTACAAAACAGTTAAGAAACATGGTATGAAACCGGTCATGGGCTGTGAAGTATATGTGGCACGCCGCAGCCGTCATGATCGTACACCGGGCCAGGATGATTCTCAGTACCACTTGGTACTGTTGGCCAGGGATGATGTTGGTTACCGGAACCTGTTGAACCTGGTTTCCCTAGCCTCGGTGGAAGGGTTTTACTACAAACCGCGGGTGGACCGGGAACTGCTTGCCCAATACAGCGGTGGCCTCATTGCCCTTTCCGCATGCCTGGCCGGCGAGATTCCCACCGCCTTTTTGGAGGATAGACCGGAAGCCGCACGCGAGGCGGCAGGGTTTTTCCGGGAGGTGTTCGGCCGGGATAACTTCTACCTGGAATTACAGGATCACGGGCTACCGGAACAGTCCCAGGTGAACCGGCAAATCATCAACCTGGCACGGCAAATGGATATCCCCCTGGTAGCCACCAATGATCTTCATTATGTAACCAGGGAACAGGCCCAGGTACATGATGTTTTGTTGTGTATCCAGACCGGTAAAACCCTGGACGATCCCAACCGCCTGCGTTTTCCCACACCGGAATTCTACCTGAAAAGCGAAGTGGAGATGGCCAGGCAGTTTGGGGAGGTAAGGGAGGCCCTCACCAATACCTTGGCCATAGCCGACGCCTGTAACGTGGAAATGGAATTTGGCAAACTGCACCTGCCAGAATATGTGTTGCCAGAAGGGTTCCGGGACGCGGGAGATTATCTCCAGCACCTGTGTTTCCAGGGTCTGCACGGCCGTTACGGCCATCCCTCGCTGGAAATGGTACAGCGCTTGGAATACGAACTGGCAGTGATCCGCCAAATGGGTTTTGCCGGATATTTTCTGATTGTTTGGGATCTCATTGCCTTTGCCCGTTCCCGGCAGATTCCCGTGGGCCCCGGCCGGGGCTCCGCAGCAGGCAGCTTGGTGGCCTATACCCTTGGGATCACCGATATCGATCCACTGCGTTACGGGCTGCTGTTTGAGCGGTTTTTGAATCCGGAACGGGTAACCATGCCGGACATCGATACCGATTTCTGTTTTGAACGCAGGGGAGAGGTTATTGAATATGTAACCCAAAAATACGGCAGTGCCCATGTGGCCCAGATTATCACCTTCGGTACCATGGCGGCCAAGGCGGCGGTACGGGATGTGGGCCGGGTGATGAACATTCCCCTGGCTGAAGTGGACAGGGTAGCTAAAATGATTCCCAACGAATTGGGTATTTCGGTGGAACGGGCACTGGAGATTAGCCCAGAATTGAAGGATGTGTATGCTCAGAACCCATCTATTAGACAATTGCTGGACACCGCCCGGGCGTTGGAGGGAACTCCCCGCCACGCCTCCACCCATGCTGCTGGAGTGGTGATCTCCCAAAAACCTCTGACCCACTACCTGCCTGTTCAACGCACCACAGAAGGTGGTGTTACCACCCAGTTTCCCATGCAAACTGTGGAAGAAATTGGGTTGTTGAAAATGGATATCCTAGGTTTGCGTACCCTGACGGTGATCGGTGACACCGTTCGGTTGATTAAGGAAGCCAGGGGAGAAGAACTGGATATTGGGGCCATCCCCATGGATGACCCTGCCACCCTGGCCCTGCTGGGGACGGGGGAGAGTATCGGGGTGTTTCAACTGGAAAGCCCGGGCATGCGCACCATTCTGAAAAACCTGCAGCCCGGCTGCTTCGAGGACCTGATCGCCCTGGTGGCCCTCTACCGTCCGGGCCCGTTGGGCAGCGGCATGGTGGATGACTTTATCAAACGCAAACATGGAGAAACCGCCATTGTCTATCCCCATCCGGCTCTGGAGGATGTGCTGAAGGAAACCTATGGGGTGATTCTCTACCAGGAGCAGGTGATGAAAATCGCCAGCGAACTGGCGGGGTTCACCCTTGGCCAGGCGGATTTGTTAAGGCGGGCCATGGGCAAGAAGAAACCGGAGATCATCATGGCTCAACGGGAGGGGTTTGTAAAGGGGGCGGCGGACCGGGGTGTTGATCCGGCAACAGCAGGTATCATCTTCGACTTGATGGAGCACTTTGCCGGTTACGGTTTCAACAAAAGCCATTCCGCAGCCTATGCCCTGGTGGCCTACCAGACGGCCTACCTGAAAACCCACTACCCGGTGGAATTTCTGGCTGCCCTGTTGACCAGTATCATGGACAACCCGGACAAGGTTCCCCTTTATATTGAAGAGTGCCGCCGGCTGGGCATCCAGGTGCTCCCACCGGACATCAATGAGAGCTTGGTGAACTTTACGGTAGTGGAGGGGCGGATCCGGTTCGGATTGGCCGCTGTGAAGAACGTGGGCCGGGGGGCAATTGAGAATATTATTTCCGTACGGCAAAGCGAGGGTAGGTTTGTCTCCTTGCAGGACTTTTGCCAGCGGGTGGATTTGCACACGGTAAACCGCAGGGTGATGGAAAGTCTGATCAGAAGCGGGTGTTTAGCCTCCCTGGGTCTACACAGGTCCCAGCTATTGGCCATGTTGGACCTCTGTATGGAACGGGGCCAGCGCGCCCAGGCCGACCGCCACCGGGGGCAGATATCCCTGTTGGATCTGGTGCCGCCAGGCGAGAGGATATTTGACCAACTGGAAATGCCGGACATCCCGGAGTTTCCCATGCGGGAACTCCTGGCCATGGAAAAGGATCTCCTCGGTTTTTATATCAGCGGCCATCCTGTTGATCAGTACCGGAACCAGCTTTCTGCAGTGATTACTTGCAGCCTGGCTGAGATCGGCGGGCAGGGGGATGAAAGTCAGGTAACGGTGGGTGGGGTCTGTACCGCCCTACGACGAACAGTCACCAAAAGGGGGGAAACCATGGCTTACCTTACCTTGGAGGATGCCACCGCTTCGGCGGATATCCTGGTCTTCCCCAAGGTATACCAGAAAGTTCACCAACTGCTGGTGGTGGATCAAGTACTGGTTGTTAAGGCCCGGTTAAGCCTGCAGGAGGATAAAACCAGGCTGTTTGCGGAAGATATCCATAAACTGCCTGAGCCGGAGAAAATTGTGCTCAGGCTAATCCTTGGTGCCGGGGTAGTTGACCGTCATTTCTGGGAGAAACTAAAGGAGACCCTGTACCGTCACCGGGGATCTTCACCTGTACACATTTACTTTCCCGGTCTGGAGTGTTGCATTAAGTTGAATAACGATTGCAAGGTGGAGATTAGCCAGGCATTACAGTATGCTCTGGAGGAGCTCTGTGGAGCGGGAACTGTTCAAGTGGGAATGGCGCGATAGAGGCAGAAAAATGAGCCAATTGGCAGGAATATGGCATGTGGGGTGGAATTAGCATATACACATCGTTGGTTTATGTTGGTAGGAGGGGTTTCTGTTGCGTATCGCCGTTTACCCGGGTACTTTTGACCCGGTGACCAACGGGCATATTGACATTCTACAACGGGCCACCAAACTGTTTGATAAGGTAATTGTGGGGGTAGCGGAGGACAATTACAAGGAGGCCCTGTTTGACTCCGGTGAGCGGGTACGGTTAGTGAAGGAGGCGACGCGGGATCTGTCCGGGGTTGAGGTAGAATCCTTTAGCGGCCTGTTGATGGATTACGTGCACCAGCGGGGGGCGATTGCCATCATCCGCGGGCTACGGGCAACATCGGATTTTGAATATGAATTTCAATTGTTTTCCATGAACAAAAAGCTGGATGAAAGTGTAGAAACGGTTTTTTTAATGTCCACCACCGAGCTTTCCTTTATCAGCTCCAGTATTATTAAACAGGTGGCTGCTCTGGGCGGCTGCATTAGAGGATTGGTTCCCACCCAAGTGGAAAAAGCCCTGGTATCTAAGTACCAGAAGTCTGGTTGTAAATAAAAGGGGGGATATGCGGGTGATGGAAGCCAGTGCGGTTTTCGGCGAATATGTGGTGGTAAAGGCCCTGGAAAACGGCGTGACCATTATTGGTTTGACCAGGGGAAAGGATACGAAATTTCACCATTCGGAAAAGTTGGATAAGGGCGAAATAATGATTGCCCAGTTTACTGAACACACATCGGCCTTGAAGATCAGGGGCCGGGCCCAGGTTTTCACCAAACATGGGATGGTGGAATGTGGGGATTAGGGGAAGGGCTGGGAGTGGATCCTGGATATTAATTCGAAACGGGTAAAAAATAACATGGGCAACTTTGGCTGGAGGGCGGAGGAAGATGTGGACAGTAGTTTATATTGCTCCCAGTAGAGCTATAGCGGAAAACCTGAAAAACTTTTTGACCGCTGAAGGGATGCTGGTGATGCTCCGTCCTGTCGGTTCACCGCAAGGCGGGGAGTTGGGGGCATTCGAGATCCTGGTGCCGGAGTCAGAGGCGGAAGAAGCCCATGAACTGCTGACAGGCGCCATGTCCAATTAGGAGGGATTATGCACCGGATCGGTGTTTTAACCAGCGGGGGTGACGCCCCGGGTATGAATGCTGCTATCCGCGCCGTGGTACGGATGGCGGTATTTCACGGGCTGGAAGTAATCGGAGTTTCCAGGGGGTATGCTGGCCTGATACAGGGGGATTTCCGACCCTTACCGGTCAATGCCGTTGGGGATATCATCCACCGGGGAGGAACAATTTTACGGACTGCCCGGTGTGAGGAATTCCTGCACCCCGAAGGACGGGCCAAGGCCATGGCAGAAATGCGCAGGGCTGGAATTGAGGGCCTGGTGGTCATCGGTGGTGACGGTTCCTTCAGGGGGGGAAGCCACCTGGCTGCTCTGGGTATGCCTACAATTGGCGTACCTGGTACTATTGATAATGACATCCCTTGTACAGATTTTACCATTGGATTTGACACTGCCGTGAACACGGTGGTGGATGCTATCAACAAGATCCGGGACACCGCCACTTCCCACGAGCGGGTTTTTCTAATTGAAGTGATGGGCCGCCGGTCTGGTGACATTGCGCTAATGGCGGGAATTGCCGG
>DDKM01000063.1:8672-26605 GCA_002339345.1 Firmicutes bacterium UBA2598
GGTAGGTAAAATCCTGCGGGGGAAGGCCAGGGGGAAACTGCACAGTATTATTCTGGTAGCGGAGGGAGTGGGTAGCGCCCTGGACATCGGCAAGCAAATTGAGCAGATGGCCGGTATGGACACCAGGGTAACCATTTTGGGACATATCCAGCGGGGGGGTACGCCGACTGCCTTTGACCGGATGCTGGCCAGCCGGATGGGGGCCAGGGCTGTGGAATTGCTGTTGGAAGGTGCCAGCGGCCAAATGGTGGGCATTAACGCTCAGGACATTGTTAGCTACGATATTGACTATGCCTTAGCACAGAAAAAACCGATCAACTATGATATCTACCGGCTTGCCGGTATTCTGGCCATCTAGGGGAAGGAGGATAGTAGGTTTGCGACACACCAAAATAGTCTGTACAATAGGCCCTGCTTCGGAAAGTTTGGAGGTTCTGCAGGCGATTATCGAGGCGGGAATGGATGTGGCCCGCCTAAACTTTTCCCACGGCACCCATGAGGAACACCGGCGCAGGATCGAGGGGATTCGTCAGGCGGCGGCTGCGGTAGGGAAAACGGTGGCTATTTTGCTGGATACCCGGGGGCCGGAAATACGTGTAGGAAAAATGGAAGGGGGTCGCGTCACCCTTACCGAAGGCGCGGAAGTAGTTCTCACTACCCAGGAATTGCTGGGTACCCCCCAAAGGATTTCCGTTAATTACCTTGGATTACCCCGGGAGGTAAAAGCTGGGGATCGGGTTTTAATCGATGATGGGCTAATCGAATTGGTGGTACTGGCAGTGGAGGGGGAGGACATCCGCTGCCGGGTGGTTAACGGTGGGGAGGTCAGTGACCGTAAGGGTGTTAACGTGCCGGGAGTGGAGGTGGCTCTGCCGGCGGTAACGGACCAGGATCTGGAGGACATCCTTTTCGGCATAGCCATGAAGGTGGACTTTATTGCCGCCTCCTTTATTCGCCGGCCGGAGGACGTGCTGGCTATCCGGCGCATTCTGGAGGAACACGGCGCCGATATCCACATTATTGCCAAGATCGAAAACCAGTCCGGCGTAAAAAATGCCGAGGATATTCTGAAGGTGGCCGATGGGATTATGGTAGCCAGGGGTGACCTGGGTGTGGAAATTCCAGTGGAAGAGGTGCCCCTGGTACAAAAGGATCTAATCAATCTGTGCAACATGGCTGGTAAGCCGGTGATTACTGCCACGCAAATGCTGGATTCCATGATGCGTAACCCGAGGCCCACCCGGGCGGAGGCCAGTGATGTGGCCAATGCCATCATGGATGGTACCGATGCTATCATGTTGTCAGGTGAAACTGCTGCAGGCAGGTTCCCGGTGGAAGCTGTTCGGACCATGGCCAGGCTGGCGGAAAGAACGGAGCAGGCCCTGGATTTTCCCACCATGTTGCGGCAAAGGGGAAAGGCCTTCCAGCGGACGGTCACCGATGCTATCAGCCACGCTACCTGTACCATCTCCCTTGACTTGCAGGCGGAAGCCATCATTACACCCACCACCTCCGGTTCAACCGCCAGGATGGTATCCAAATATCGGCCGGCATGCCCGGTGGTTGCAGCCAGCCCCAATGCCGATGTACTCCGGAAGTTGAGCCTGGTATGGGGGGTAATCCCGGTATTGGTGCCCATCACCACCGGTACCGACCAAATGATTTCCGCCGGTGTGGCGGCGGCTCTGGAGGCAGGTGTGATTAACTCCGGTGATTTGACAGTGATTACCGCCGGAGTGCCGGTGGGGGTACCCGGGACCACCAATCTGATCAAGGTACATATTGTGGGTGAAATTCGCGCCCGGGGAATGGGCATCGGGCAAAGGGTAGCGGTGGGGACCGTGCGGATCGTCCATACGGCGGAGGAGGCGGAAACCAAAATCAGGGAGGGGGATATCCTGGTCACCATAAGTACCGACCGGGATTTTGTACCCGCCATGGAGCGCAGTGCCGCCATTATCACCGAGACCGGCGGGTTGACATCCCATGCGGCCATTGTAGGACTCAATCTAGGCGTACCGGTGGTGGTAGGAGTGGATCATGCAACAGAGAGGCTGGCCGATGGGGAAACGGTAACGGTGGACGGCAGCCGGGGGGTCATTTACCGCGGGGTTACCAAAGTACTGTAAATTAAAATAATAGGTTAATAGGGAGAATAGAGACCTGCCTTTGGCGGCGGTCGGAGGTTTAGCTTGTATGCAGTATTCTTCCATATTCAGTATTTACATCCGGAGAATGATGGGATAGGATATAGCCTAATAGTGCACCTTTGACTGAGGAGGTAAAGAACCCCATGCAATCAATCATAAGACGCATCGGTATCACCGACACCACCCTCAGGGATGGGCATCAGTCCTTGCTGGCAACGCGGATGAAAATCGAGGATATGTTGCCCATTGCGGCAAAAATGGATACGGTGGGTTTTCGCTCCATGGAGGTGTGGGGGGGAGCTACATTTGATACCTGTATGCGTTTTTTGAATGAGGATCCCTGGGAGCGCCTGCGGACACTAAAAAGCGTGATTACCAAAACCCCGTTGCAAATGCTGCTCAGGGGACAAAACCTGGTTGGTTACAAACACTATGCCGATGATGTGGTGGAGGAGTTTGTCCGCCTTTCCGTCCGTAATGGTATAGATATATTGCGGATCTTCGATGCCTTGAATGATGTGCGGAACCTGGCCAAGGCCATGGATGTGGCCAAGGACGAAGGAGCCCATGTCCAGGCTACTATTTCTTACACCATCAGCGAATTTCATGATTACAATTACTACGTCGATATGGGTCGCACCCTACGGGAAATGGGGGCGGACTCCATTGCCATTAAGGATATGGCCGGGCTGATTACTCCCACCGCCGCCTATGAGTTGGTCAAACGGTTGAAAGAGGAGGTAGGGTTGCCGGTACAACTGCACTGCCATTACACCAGCGGGATGGCTTCAATGGCCTATTTGAAGGCCATTGAGGCGGGCGTTGACTGTGTAGACACGGCTATCTCCGCCTTGGCCATGGGCACATCCCAGCCTGCTACCGAGACCATTGTGGCAAGTTTACAGGGTACACCCTTTGATACCGGTCTGGATCTGGCGGTGTTATCGGAAATCGCTGGGTACTTCCGGGAGGTGCGGAAAAAGTACAGCGAATTTGATGTGGCTGGTAACGGGGTGGATGTAAATGTTCTTTTATACCAGATTCCGGGTGGGATGATTTCCAACTTTATCTCCCAGCTGGCCCAGCAAAATGCCCTGGATAAGCTGTCCCAGGTACTGGAAGAGGTGCCCCGGGTCAGGGCAGACTTTGGCTACCCGCCCCTGGTTACACCGTCCAGCCAGATCGTCGGTTCCCAGGCGGTGTTGAATGTGCTTGCTGGTAAGCGTTACCAGATGGTTACCAATGAGACCAGGGCTTACATGCGCGGATTGTACGGCCAGCCGCCCGCGCCAGTAAATAAAGAAGTCCAGCGTAAAATCATTGGCGAACAGGAGCCGGTCACCTGTCGGCCCGCAGACCTGCTCAAACCTGGCCTGGCGGAAGCCAGGCGGGCAATCGCCCCATACATGACCAAGGAGGAGGACGTTGTTTCCTATGCCATCTTTCCGCAGGTAACCCAGAAGTTTCTGGAGGAACGGATGTCCAGGGAAACTCGTACCGACTTCAGTTTGACCCAACAGCATGGCCAAGTGGTCACCCACCCGGTATAATTATAATTCAGAAAAGATCAGCCAGTGAAAGGGGCTCCCGGACAACTCCGGTAGCCCCTTTTAGAAATTAACTTTGAAGCGGCAACCCGTACAGTAATGTGCGACTGAACTGCCAGAAGTCAGCTGAGGCCGAAGTGTGCGATCAAGAAACAATGGCCGGAGTACAGAACAAAGGGTGAAAGACCTAAACCGCTACATTATCGGGTGGGTCAATTACTTTGAGCTTGCTGATGTGAAGAAGCTTGCCAGCTTCTCTTGATGAATGGATTGGGCGTAGACTGCGCATGTGCATCTTGGAAACAGTGGCGTAAAGTCAAGACCAGGCGTGATAACCTGGTTCGGCTAGGCCTGGACAGCACGAAGGCGTGGGAATTCGCCAACACTAGGAAAGGCTACTGGAGAATATCCAGCAGCCCTATCTTGACCCGTACCCTAACAACGAATTTTTAACTAAACTGGGACTCGTAAGTTTAACCATAATATAAGATGCTCGAAACGCGTTCTTTCTGACGAACTGCCGTATGCCAGGCCGGCTTGTACGGTTGGTATAGGAGGGTCGGCGGTTATTCGCCACCCCCTATCCAAATCATTTCTGTAGATTCTAAACCCTTGGTTTGCGACCACCGGCTGCCCCGGGATATGGTGATACTACGATGCCATTGCCTTCCAACATGGCTGTTTCCGGCCCGCTGGGCGGTACCGGTTTATCTGGCGGCCGGGCCACCACATCGGCTATACGAATCTGGCTGGGCTCCAGGCGAAAGGCCGTTACCACCGCTTCCCGGTTACCGGCGGCACCGGCATGTACCACACCCTTCAAAGCCCCCATTACCAGCAGGTTACCGGTGGCGATAATTTCTGCTCCAGGATTGACATCACCGAGGACTACTACTGTACCGTCAAATTCCACCCTCTGACCGGAACGCAACCCGTTTTGGACAAAAAGGCATCTTTCTTCCACTTCACCTTGCTGGAGAGGTTTTACCGGCATCCGGGCCATGGGGTCTCCCTGTCCTCGCTGGCTGCTGTCCTGAAGACTAGGTCCAGTCCGGATTCCGGTGGTTACAAGTCCATGGGATGCCAATAAATCCTCCAGTTCCTGGCACTGGTGGGAGGACAAAACGGGATTAATGATATGGGTCACCTTTGCCCCCTGAAAAAACCCGCCGGCTGATTCAATCTGTTTTTTCAGAGAAGCTTTGAGATCTTCAAATTCTACAGTCGGGTCTACCCAGATTTGCAAACCCTGTCTGGTGCCCTTGATGGTAACTGCACCTTGGGCCACGGGTCTTCCTCCTTACAAGGAAATTACAGCCTTTCACTCAGCCAACCTATTCGGCATAATGCCGCCAATTCCTGCTTGCCAGATCGCCAAGATCCCAATATTTTCCCGAAGAATAGGCATAATTCTTGTGAATTTGGAGAGATTGTTGGCAGGTATTTTACTGCTAAAAGGGAATTTTAACAAGCATTAAGAAATAACAAAGGAAGGAGGTCCGGCAGGTTGAAAAAGTGGCGGTGTATAGTATGCAACTATATCCACGAAGGACCGATGCCGCCGGAGTCATGCCCTATTTGCAGTGTGGGACCGGAGCATTTTGTGGAAGTGGAGGAAAGCCAGGGCCTATCCGGGGAGCAAAAAAGGCTGGCGGAACAGGCTATCTTTAAGATTTCATATGGACTATACATTATTGGTTCCCAGGCCGGAGGCAAGGTTAATGCCCAGGTGGCCAATACCGTTTTCCAGATCACCAGCCAGCCATTGCGGATTGCCATCGGTGTCAACAAGCAAAACCTGACAGCTGAATATATCAGGCAAAGTGGTATTTTTTCTGTGAACATTTTGACTACCGAGGATCATGATCTGGTTAAACATTTTGGTTTTCAATCAGGTCACAAGGTTGATAAGTTTGCCACAATTCCCTACAACCTGGGGGAAACGGGGGCCCCCCTTTTACAAGACGTTTTTGCATACCTAGAGGTTAGGGTTATCCCGGCCATGACCGTTGACGTGGGGACCCACTGGTTATTTATCGGCGATGTGGTAGGGGGTAAGGTGGAAAGGGAAGGGGAACCCATGACCTATGCGTATTACCGCAGCACCCGCCGATAAAATTACCATTTAAGAGGGGTGGTTCGGATGCATCACGGAGAGCTGGATGTGATCATTAACCTGCGACGGGATGGGGACCAGTTGCTTGATCTCTTGAAGGCTGTTATCCGCGAATGGCAAGGGGCCCCCTGGCCCCATGAAAGGGAAAGGGCGGTTTATGCCCTCAATCTGTACCAGCAGTGCCTTAACCAGTACCGCTCAGCCCTGGAGCAGGCCCGGAGCCAGGTGGAGCAAGGGTATAACACTTTGGGTGACCAAAAATTGATTACCGATCTTGAACAAAAAATTGCCTACTGGGAGAAAAAACTGGCGGAACTTACCAACCGTTGAATATTCCCCAAAAACCCCCGGAACCTTTGGATCACCGGGGGTTTTTCTTTTCATCCAGTTTTTGTGAACCGTGCGATATTGCCGGACCTTTTTCTGCATTGGAATCACAGGGTTTTTCATTCCATCCAGCGACCGGGCCAGGTGGGTCGGACTTCCACCAGCGCCGCCTGGGGCGGAGGCGCTAGCAGTTCAGATAGGGTTACCAGTTCATAGCCCATCTTTCTTAGGCCAGTGACCAGTTCTGACAGGGCCAAAAGGGTCTCTTGTTTACCCTCGTGCAGGACGACGATGGCGCCATTGCTAGCCCGATCAAGGATGTGCTGTACCAGATACCCAGCCTCCGTTTTTTCCCAGTCTTTGGGATCGATGCTCCACATCACCGTACGCTGGCCTAACTCCCAGGCATCCTTGATTACAGTTTCATTGTATTCCCCGTAGGGTGGCCGGAAAAGGGTAGGGTAAAAGCCGGTGGCCCTAAAGATGTATTCGGTGGACAGAGCCAGATCCTTTTGCCGGTCTGCCTGGGTCATCAAGGTATAACGACCATGGAGGTAGGAGTGGTTACCCACTTCATGGCCATTATCCACAATCCGGCGGGCCAGGTCAGGGAAGGTCCTGGCATTGACACCAGTCAGGAAAAAGGTGGCCTTAACTTCGAGATGCTCTAAAAGCTTTAAGTATGCCTCGGTCCATAATTCAAAGGGCCCGTCATCAAAGGTCAGGGCCATGCGTTTCCCGGCATTGGGTACAGAACGGAGCACAGGCGGCGGTAACTTTGTCCCTAAATCCACCCCTTTACCGGGCAGGTCCCCTGTTGCTTCAGATGGAGCAGACACCGCCAAATCCGTTGTTTCCCCGGGTAGTACCACCACAACTGTATCCACAGGTGAAGAGACCAAAGGCGGTGGTTCCCCAGGCAAATCCACCGCATTTTGCTCAAAGGGCAAACCGGTAGGAAGCAAGGCTTCCGCCGGTCCATCCATAGCTACCTGCGTATTCTCCATCCCAGGCTGAACCGTATCCCTGGTTTTGTTTCCCATCGAACCCATCACAGCCAGCAGCAGAGTTAGGACATATACCACAAGGGCTGTGGCTCCCAAGACCATGGGCAAGGTGTTCCTGGTAGGAGGTGCATAGGGTCTGGGGCCAGCGCTGATTGCCATAATGTACCACCTCGTTAATTGCATGCAATACCATCTTTATGCAAATAAAGACGGATGGCAATACTCTAAGGTTCCGTAGAGCAAATTTTTTTGCCGTTATTGGGTTAAAATAATCCCAAAACATGGGAGGGATGGATATGCGGTGGATATGGCTGGCGGTTGTGATTCCAGCCCTGGCTTTAGCCCCAGGCTACCTGGCAGGGGCAGAACGGGTGGTGGTCACCCTGGGGGCGGATCTGACCGAAGAACAAAGGGAACTAATGGGTGATCTGTTGGATGTGAATGATACCACGGAGGTGGTTCAGGTAACCAATGGCGAAGAGCGGGCCCTGTTGGAGGGAATGGTTCCGCCGGAGGTGATTGGCCGCCGGGCCATCTCCTCCGCCCGGGTGGAACCGGCGCCCAAGGGTAGTGGTATCAAGGTCCAGACTTACAATATCAGTTGGGTGACACCGGAGATGTATGCTGGAGCGCTGGCCACAGCCGGTATGCATGATGCCCAAGTGGTGGCGGCGGCCCCTTTCTCTGTGTCTGGCACCGCTGCTTTGACAGGCATCCTCAAGGCCTTTGAAGTGGCTACCGACACCAGGTTGTCCGAACAGAGCAAACGGGTGGCTGGTCAGGAAGTGGTCACGGGTGCGGAAATAGGCCGGGAATTGGGCGACCGGGGGAAGGCGGCCACTTTAATCGGCAGGGTCAAGGAGAGGGTAGTTGCCGGGGATATTAAGGACCCTGAGCAGATCCAGCAGGTGATCATCAATGTGGCTGGTGATCTCAACATCAACCTCTCCGATAAGCAGGTGAAGCAAATTGCGGACCTGATGCGTCAGATTGCCGGTCTAAACCTGCAAGTGGCGGACCTGCGCCAACAGGTGGGCAATATGGGAGAACGATTAGCGGAAGTGGCCCGTACCCAGGTAGAGGTACGGACTTTACTGGAGCGCATCTTGGCTGTCTTGCAGCAGGTTGTGGAGCGGTTAGAGGCATTGTTGGGGGTTAGCGGTTGAAAAGAAGTTAACCATTTGCCCTATTCCTTCGTATGATTATACCGGGGTTGTTACTTGGTCAGAGGTCGAACCGGCGGCAAGGGAGGGGTTATGGTGCAGGTTAAATTTACGGGGGAAGCGATTGACCATATCCGGCAGGCTGGAGGCAGTGTTTGGATTATACTGGTAAAACATCCGGTCAGTTGTTGCGGTTCCCTGGATCTTCCCCATGCGGTGTTGGAGAAGCCCCAGGACCGGGTTCATTTCCGCACACAGGTTATAAACGGTCTGCAGGTGTATATTCATGAAGGGCTAACCGGAGAGCGGGATATCCGGGTGAGGGTGGATTCCGTTTGGCGGCGTAAGCGTTTGGCGGCAGACTGGATTTAAACTGACCGGCAGACCACAAAACTCATAGAGATAGTGTCGAAAGTCTTTCCGAGGCAATCAAGGAGGATTACTCCTCCAGGGCTTCGGCGGCCTGCTCCCACTTTTCCATCAGGTCTGCCAGCCGGTTACTCAGCTCTGCATACTGTTGGGACAATCGCTGGGCTTCACCGGCCTGGATATAGGTGGCGGTATCCGCCATTCTGTTCTCCACTTCTTTGATTTCCCGTTCCACCTGCTCAATTTCCTGTTCCAGCGATTTTACCTGCTGCAGGGCCCTGGATCGCGTTTGCCGGGGCCGTAGTTGTTTTTCCTTCACCGCCTGGGTGGGCTGTGTACAGGCTGCGGTTTGGACCTTGTGCATCCGGTAGTCATCGTAGTTCCCCCGGAACTCGGACAGGATGCCGTTTTCCAGTACCAACACCCGGTCGCATAGCCTGTTTAACAGGTAGCGGTCGTGGGAAACCAGTAAAATGGTGCCGGGGTACTCGTCCAGGACATCCTCCAGCACCTCCCGGGCCTGAATATCCAGGTGGTTGGTAGGTTCATCCAGGATCAGGAAATTGGCGCCTGTTAAGCAAAGTTTCGCCAGGGCGAGCCGGCTGCGTTCACCGCCGGATAGTTGTCCTACCAGCTTGAACACCTCATTCCCTCGGAAAAGGAATTGGCCGAGGATATTGCGGGCGGTGCCGGGTGTCAGGGTAGTGCCCGCCATCAACTCTTCCAGGATAGTGCAATGGTTCTGTAGGTTTTCCTGCTCCTGGGCGTAATAGCCGATCCGTACCCTCGCCCCGATTCTAATCTCGCCGGCATCCGCTGCTATTTCTTCCATCAAGGCACGCAGCAGAGTAGTTTTGCCACAGCCGTTGGGACCTAGCAAAGCTACCCTCTCCCCGCGAAGGATTTCCATATGCACGTCCCGAAAAAGTATTTTTTCCCCATAAGCCTTGGTGAGACCGGTGACGGTGATTACCTTGTCCGCACTGGGGTGGAGTGGAGTCAGGTCCATGGATAGCCATCGGGTTTCTGCGGGTCGGGTGAGCCTCTCCATCCGCTGCAAACGATTTTCCCGGCTACGAGCTTGCTTGGTATTCTGACCCGCCTTGTTCCGGCGGATAAATTCCTCCAGACGCCGGATGGTGGTTTGCTGCTGGGCATAGGCTCTGGCCTGGCTGGCCTGGGCCTGGGTTTTTTGTAACAAAAAGTTGGAGTAGTTACCCTTATAATGGATCAGTTTAGTATCTTCCAGGTCAAGGATCCGGTGGGCTAACTTATCCAGGAAATAACGGTCATGGGATACCAGAAGAACTGCACCCGGATACTGGGTCAGAAATCCCTCCAGCCATTCCACTGCTTCCATGTCCAGGAAGTTGGTAGGTTCATCCAATAGCAATACTTCCGGCTGGCGCAGCAAAATCCTGCCCAAGGCAATGCGGGTTTTCTGGCCACCGCTGAAGGATTCCACCGGCCGGGAGAGGTCTTCTTCGCCAAACCCCAGTCCTCCGAGGATGGCCCGGATTCTGGCCTGGTACTGGTAACCGCCAGCGTGTTCGAACCGTGTACTCAAAGCACTGTATTTTTGCATGATCAACCGGAGTGACCTTGGGTCCCCGCATACCTCCGGCCGGGCCATCTCCCCCTCCAGATAGGAGATTTCCTGCTGCATACCGATCAGATCGAAGAACTCTTCCAGCATGGCCTGCCAGACAGTGAGGCCGGGAGTAAATTCCGCACCTTGGGCCAGATACCCTAACCGGGCTCCCTTCCTTGCCATAACCTGCCCGCCATCGGCTTGGATTTCGCCGGTGAGACACTTTAAGAGGGTAGACTTACCGGCCCCGTTGGGCCCCACCAGGCCAACCCGCTCGCCATCCTGCAACATGAAGGAGATATCCCGCAGTACAGGGGTTTCTCCGTAATACTTAGTCAGCTTATCCACAGTAAGAACCGTCATGGTGCTTACCCCCCTTATAAGCATTATTTCGAGCTAATGGAGGAGTAAACCTGCCGTCCAGACTTTTTGGCCACAATTTACCATCACCGGCGCGGGAGGTTAAGGGCCTTTCCCGTCGAATTTTGGCCTGTCCGAATAAAATTCAACGGGGGACTGGCTGTGAAAAAGGTCTTCTTAACATTGATGGCATTGGCGGTAATGATGTTCTTGCTCACCGGGTCAATGGGCTGCTTGGGTCTGGGGCAGATTCCACCCACGTCGGTTGGGAATAGTGGCGGTGGGGTGGGGGACGGCCATGTCCCACCCGGGAATGACAGTGAGGAATCCCCAGGGGAGCCGGAGAAACCTGCCCTGCCGGAGGAAGGGCCATTGCCGCCCAATGAAGCGGGACGGGTGATGGTGTTAATGTACCATAACATTGATTCTCTAGAGGGTGAGTGGACCAGGACCCCGGAGAACTTCTGGTCTGACCTGGCTCTTTTGTACCGGGAAGGTTACCGGCTGGTAAGCCTCCTGGACTATGTACGGGGAGAAATCAATTTGCCCAAGGGTTATTCCCCCGTTGTGTTAACCTTTGATGACGCGCCCAGGGGGCAGTTTAACCTTGTGGAGGAAAATGGCCGGCTGGTTATCGATCCCAAGAGCGCGGTGGGGATGCTGGTGGAGTTTGACCGGCAGCACCCAGGGTTCGGCACCGCCGCCACCTTTTATACCTTTTATCCTACTCCCTTTCGCCAACAGGAGCATGTAGTAACCAAGTACCGCATGCTCCTGGAGCTGGGTATGGATATCGGCAACCACAGCCAGGGCCACCAGAACCTCTCCACCCTGGATAACACAGGTGTCCAAAGGGTCCTCGCCGGGCATGTGACAGATACCAGGAAAATACTGCCGGAATACCGGGTAGCCAGTTTGGCCCTTCCATATGGCGCAAGACCCAAGAATCGCGATCTGGCCGTAAAAGGGGAATACCAGGGAATTAGCTACCATCATGAGGCGGTACTGCTGGTGGGTTCACACCCTGCGCCATCCCCCTACCACAGCGGCTTTAACCCGGCGGCCATTCCCCGCATCCGTGCGTCAGACCCCTACCTGAGCCAGTGGATTGAGCACTTCCGGCGGAACCCGGAGGACCGGTATGTCAGTGACGGTGATGTTAACGTCATCACCGTTCCAGCCGGTCGGGAAGGGGACCTTAACCAGGAAGCAACAGGCAGCAGGCAGGTCGTTTCTTATTCCGCCCGATGACACACAGCTACCCCAAAAAGCATTATGCCATTACTTTATTCAGTTTACCGGCATCACCTAGAAGTAGACAATCATCCAGGCGCCGATAACCACCATAAACACGCTGGCTACAAGCCGCCTCTGGATGGCTTCTGACTTGCGCAGGATCAGCAGGCTGAGGAACAGGGTGAATAACGGGGACGTGTTTTTCAGTGCAGCGGTAATGGAAACGGAACTACCTGCCAGGAGGGCATAGAAAAAGAACAGCATGCCCGACGTATTGGCGATTCCGCCCAGTGCATAAAAACCGATTTCCCTCCGGGTTAAGTTCCAGTTTCGGAAATGGCCTCCCCGCCATGTGTTCAGCATATTGACCACCAGTGCCACAAAGGTCCCGATGGCGGATCCCAGGAGGGCGGACGGGATATATGCGATAGCCACCTGGCGGAAAACCCCGCCAAGGGCGAAGGCGAAACCTGCCCCAAGGGCCAGCAGGGTGCCCACATTCAGCAGGCCGATCCTATGCTGGAAGTATCCCTGGGAGGATATTGCTGCTGGGCTTTTGGATTCGGCTGTGGCGGCCGTTTCCCGGCTAGCGGTGTTGCTGGCCTGCCCCAGCTGGGAACTCTCCTGAATGATGATGACCACACCGCCCATTAAGATTACTGCACCGGTGAAGGCGAGGAGGGACAGGCTGTCCCTTAAAAAGACAACTGCCAACAGCATAGTAAATAGGGTTTCACTCACGCGTAGGGAAGTGGTTCTGGTTGCCCCAATATGCTTAATGGCGGAAAAACTGAAAACACGGCCGAACAGGGGTGCGGAAATGCCTGCAGCTACAAAAAAGAGTAATCCCATGGCATTGATAGGGGGGAGGCTACCGGACAGCCAGGCGACCAAGGTGGTTAGCAGTAGAAGGAGGTTGCCGGCAATCAGGTTTACAGTTAAGGCCTGGGTTGTGTTAGCCCGGCCTTCCTTGGTGCCCATGTGGATCAAGATATCGTTGATGCCATACGCCATGGCTGAAAAAACTGCAAATAAATACCCCATCTGTATCCCGCCTTATTTTAAAAATAGACAATCAGCCATGCTCCCACCACTACCAGGAGGATGCTCCCTACCAGCCGTCTGTTTATGCCCTCCGCCGCGCCCAAGGCCACCAAACTTAACAGCAGGGTGAACAGGGGAGAGATGTTCTTCAATGCGGCAGTAACGGAAACGGAACTGCCTGCCAACAATGCATAGAAAAAGGACAACATACCGGCACTACTGGCGATACCCCCTAAACTATAAAACCATGTTTCCCGGCTGGTGAGCGGCCAGTTCCGCAGGTGCCCTCCCCGGTGGGCGGAGAAGATGGTGACCAGCAAGGCCACCAGTGTGCCTATGGCGGATCCCCACAGGGCGGAAGGGGTAAACTGGACGGCCATCTGGCGAAATATTCCGCCAAAGGCGGCGGCCAGCCCAGCCGCCAGGGCGAAAAGGGAACCCACACTGGCCAGATCGGCCCAGGAAGCCATGCCGGTGGGGCTGATTGGAGACGGAATTGCCGTCTCCCGGGCGGTTGCCGATTCCCGGATACCCTTTATCGGTTCATGGCGAAACTGACTACTCTCCTGAATAATCACAATAATACCAGTCATCAGCAGGGATGCCCCGGCAAAGGACAGGACGGAAAGGTGATTCCCCAGGAGAACCATGGCCAGTAACATGGTGAAAAGGGCTTCACTTACCTTGAGGGAAGCAGTGCGGGAGGCTCCGATGCGCTGGATGGCGGCAAAGATAAAATACCGGGCAAACAGGGGGGTGGAGATGCCTGCGGCAATAAAGAATAGCACGCCGGCAGGATGAAAGGACGGTAGGCCGAAGGCGAACCAGGAGATCCCAACGGCGCCCCACAGCAGGACATTACCCGCCACAAGGTTTACGAACAGAGCCTGGGTTGTGTTAGCCTTGCCCCCGCTGGACCCCATATGGATGAAAAAATCACTGGCACCATACATCAGACCGGACAATAGAGCAAAAATATACCCCATCCTGCACCTTAATTTATATTTTTGTTATAAGGCCAGTTTACCACAGAAAACAACAGGATGTAAGACGGTATCTCGATGGACGCACAACGCCCCGGGTATTTTGTTTTCACCCGGGGCGTTTGTGTGGCAATGTTACTGCCGGCCGCGCTTGATAAAGGGCATCATTTCCCGCAGTTGGCGGCCTACTATCTCTATCTGGTGCTGTTTTTCGCGGTTGCGCATCGCGTTAAAGCTGGGACGCTTGGCTTGGTTTTCCAGCATCCATTCCTTGGCAAACTGGCCGCTCTGAATTTCCGACAGGATTTTTTTCATCTCTGCCCTGGTGGCATCGGTGATAATCCGGGGGCCGCGGGTATAGTCACCGTATTCACAGGTGTTGCTGACGGAGTAGCGCATAAATTCCAGCCCGCCCTCGTAAATCAGGTCAATGATCAGCTTCATTTCATGCAGGCACTCAAAATAGGCGATTTCCGGCGCATAACCGGCTTCCACCAGGGTCTCGAAGGAAGCTTTGATGAGCATGGCCAGCCCGCCACACAGGGCGACCTGCTCGCCAAAGAGGTCACTTTCCGTTTCTTCCCGGAAGGAAGTTTCAAAAACCCCGGCCCTGGTACAGCCGATGGCTTTGGCATACGCTAAGGCAATATCCTTGGCCTTACCCGAGTAATCCTGGTGGACTGCTACGAGGGCGGGTACACCCTTGCCTTCCTCGTACAGCCAGCGGAGCAGGTGGCCGGGGCTCTTGGGCGCGACCATAAATACATCCACGTTGTTGGGTGGCTGGATTTGGCTAAAGTGGATGTTGAAACCATGGGAGAACATCAGCGCCTTGCCTTCCGTCAAGTTTTCCTTAACTTCCTTCTCGTAAACCTCACCCTGGACTTCATCGGGCAGCAAAATTTGTATAATATCAGCATAGGCACAGGCCTCCACGACCGGCATGACCCTCAACCCGGCGGCCTCCGCCTTGTTCCAGCTGGCGCTGTCCCGGCGTAGACCCACCACCACGTCCATGCCGCTGTCTTGCAGGTTTTGTGCCTGGGCATGCCCCTGACTGCCAAAACCAAGGACAGCGATCTTTCTTCCCTTTATCAGGGCCAGATCCGCATCCTGATCGTAGTAAATTTTCGCCATTAATAGTTCCTCCTTCGGACGGCCTTAATTTCATTTTAGTTTATATTAACGGGAAAGGAGTGTCAAGAATACCAGTATCGCGCCGGATCATGCAAAACCTGTCGCCTTTGCGGAATTGTATCCAGTAGGGATTCCCGCGATGCCGGCGAATTATTCCATTACCATAAGTTAAAAAAGGAGTTGAAGGGATGCGTTTTTGTACCATAATCTACAATGGGCGGGAGCAGGCTGCTATCCAGCACCGGGGAGGGGTATTGCCCCTTGCGGAGATCAACCGGTTGACCAGCAGTAGCTTTCCCACCGATTTGCTGGAGTTCATTTGTTATGGTGATGTGGCCAAACTGACGGAAACGGCCGGTAACTTGTCAGGTGCACAAGTCCTGGCCGTGGACGATGTGGTGTTTTGTCCGCCATACCGCCGTCCCCGTAAAATTTTTGGCATCGGTCTCAACTACCGGGAGCATGCTGCTGACCTTGACGAGAAATCTCCCACCGAGGAGCCAGCCAGTTTCATGAAGCCGGACACCACCATCATCGGGCATAGGGAACAAATCATCCTCCCACCCCAGTCACATCGGGTAACCGCGGAGGCTGAACTGGGTATTGTGATAGGGAAACAGTGTAAGGATGTAGAAGAAAAGGAAGCCAGGGGAGTTGTGTTCGGGTACACCACCGTCATCGACATGACCGCCGAGGATATTTTACGGAAAAATCCCCGGTTTCTAACCCGGGCCAAAAGCTTTGACACCTTTTTCAGCTTTGGACCGTGGGTGGTAACGGTGGATGAGGTACCTACAGACCTAAGATCGGTGCGGGTTTCCACCATCGTAAACGGGGAGGTTAAGGCTACCAACATTGTGGCCAATATGACCTTCCAGCCCGATTACCTGGTGGCCTTCCACTCCCGGGTAATGACCTTCCAGCCGGGCGACTTGATCTCCACCGGCACACCCGGAGCGGCAGTGATTAACCACGGGGATGTGGTGGAGTGCCATGTGGACATCGATGGCCTGGGTATCCTCAAAAACCCGGTGACCCGCCCATAGCAGGGGGGAGCGGCCAGCCGCTCCCCCCTGCATCATGGGTTTTTCCGCAGGTCGATGACTTGGGACAGCTAACGGGAAGGGTGCTTTAGCCATTATCAGGTTATTTAATTGTTTGCCCCCCGAGACAGGTTATTGTGTCAGGCCTTTTTGCTTTTCTGATTTCGAAAATTGGCTGATCACCGGCCAAATGAGCATTACCGCACCGGCCAGAAGCAGGGTCATCGCTATCTTGCTTTGCAAAAAGATATTCCAGCTACCGCCGGACATAATCAGCGAGCGGCGTAATTCCTGCTCCGCCATGCCTCCCAGAACCAACCCCAGAATGACGGGTGACAGGGGGAAATTGTACTTTTCCAGTACGTAGCCGATGATGCCGAAACTTAAGGTCAGCCAGACATCAAGCATGTTATTGCGGATGGCAAAGGAGCCAATGATACACAGAAGCAGGATTAAGGGTCCCAGGATGGAATAGGGGATGCGAATAATGTTGGAAAAGACCCTGATAAAGGCTTTGGCCATTACCAGGATTAAAAAATTAGATAGGAACAACCCCAAAAACAAGGTATTCACAAACAGTGGTTGTTGTTGAAACAGCAGGGGGCCTGGCTTGATGCCGTGCAGCACAAAGGCACCCAGCATCACAGCAGTGGTGGCGCTGCCGGGAATGCCCAGGGCCAGCAGGGGCACCATGGCGCCATTGGCGGCGGCGTTATTGGCGGACTCCGGCGCTGCTACGCCCTCTTCGATCCCCTTGCCGAACTGTTCCGGGTTTTTGGACCAGCGAACTGCCTCGCTGTAGCTTACCATGGAGGCTGTGGTGGCCCCAATGCCGGGTAGGATGCCAATGAAAGTGCCGATGAGGGAGGAACGGGTAATTGTACCGATTAGCCTTTTGATCATAGGCAAACTGGGCAGACTGGAAGTAACCTTGCCGATTTTCTTCTGCATGGTATGGTCCTCCATCACCCGCCGCAACACCTCCGAAATGGCAAAAAGACCGATCAGCACTTCTCCGGCAACCTTTCCGTTTTGCCGTGAATCCCCAGGGAGTGCTCGATGGTGTGTCTTTTGATCCCGGCCTTGTTGCAGCACTCATCAACGTGGTCCAGGATACCGGACACAACAATGGATGGTCCCAGTTCCGCTTCAGCCAGCTCTTTGAGTACCTGGGCTACCGTTTCCTTGTCGGTGAATACGGCATGAACGATGGAATTGTCCTTAAACCCGTTGCGGATAGCTTCAGCCCCTACGGCAAACTCATTTCCGGTCCTCATGTCACCACAGCTTACAGGATTATATTTGTAGACGATATCAAAGAATTTGGCAAATTTAGGGGCTGAGCCTTTAGCGTTAACCGTTTGGGCGGCGATTGCAAATACCACATAATCGTTGGTCAGGTTTTCCGGTGTACTGTGCCTGTGTAAACTGTGCATCATTTCCTAGTCCTCCTTATTTCTTCTGTTCCCCGGCCCGGTACGGAGGTGGTTTTGTGGGGAATTAGGGGGTTGGAAAAGGCCTGGCGCAGCTCACGCATTTCATCCAACTCCTGCTGGTGCAGAACATCGGTGGGGCATACCGCAGGGCGTAGGCAGATGCCGCATTCCACACACTCATCAAAATCGATTGTGCAGATGTTTTGATCCTCGTCGTGCAGAATGCAACCCATTGGACAGTACGGTTGGCCTTCCTGACAGCCAATGCAAGTTTCAGCGTCAATCCTCATCTTTGTTCTCCTTTCAACTTCTAGTTTGTTTTCCCAACAGAGGCCTGCAGACACCGCTATTTGTTCGATAAATGCGAAAAGTCACCTATAAAATTTTGTTTATTTACTGACAACCTACATTCCGCACCCTTCAC
>DDKM01000053.1 GCA_002339345.1 Firmicutes bacterium UBA2598
ACTTCCCGGCGGGTGAGTTAAAGTCCCCGTTCTTCGGTGTCCGTCAAAGTGGGAATGGTCATCCAGAAGTGGCAAACCCGTGGCTGCCGCCCTGCTCAGCAAGTGGGCTTTAACCCCGAAGAAAGAGTCAAAGTAAAACTGGAATTCATGCGCATGCTAGCCCAGATGAAAGCGGTAATAATCCTTGGAGGGACCAATGATACATGGATTAGAGCAACTTCGGGGGCAATTCCCAACTCGGCAAGTACCCGGACACGGCCTTCGGGGATCCCTCCCCCGTGGGTTCCCATGCCTTTGGAGTTGGACGTGGGTGGCTTGTTAGTCATGTGGCGGATGGAGATGTCGGTGGAGATGTCGGTCCCGGGGGTTTCTCGTAGAGACCCTGCTGCTTTGTCAGTTCGTAGGCCGCGTGAATGATGGGTAGATAGCCGCTTGCCTGATGATACCAGGCCTGGAGATCAGGACTGGAGAGGAACGTGAAGAACTTGGCCAGCCCTTGTACTCCTCCGGCTTGTGCCCGGCCATCACCCAAAGCGATGCGCCCCCGATGACGCTGTTTCTGGACTATGTGGGGATGCTCCCCGGCGCGGAAGGCCGCGATGGCGCCCGTCATGGTCTCGGTGTAATTTCCCCTGTAGACAGGCACTACCTAGTACTCGTTTTGGGGTGCGTTGAACCTGGAGGCTGTTCTTCATGCGTCTAAAGACAGGGAAACAAAAGCACTAACCAGCCGCGGGTCGAACTGGCTTCCCGCGCACCTTTTAAGCTCCGCGATGGCCTCCTCTTTACTTTTGGGCTTTATGTACGGCCGCTCGCCGGTCATGGCATCAAAGGCATCGGCAATGGACAGGATGCGGCATTCTACCGGGATCTCTTCTCCGCTCAGCCCCAGGGAGTACCCTTTCCCGTCCCACCTTTCGTGGTGCTTGAGAATCAAGTCCGCCACCCCGGCGAGGTCGGGGGAGGATAAGGCGATGCGGTAGCCCTTTTCAGGGTGCTGGCGCATAACCTCCCATTCTTCCTCTGTAAGCGGGCCTTTCTTGAATAAAATGCTGTCCGGCACGGCAACTTTGCCCAGGTCATGGACCTGGGCCAAAAGGGCCAGGTCTGCCATCTGCCGGGGAGAAAGCCCCAGTTTCTCGCCCATTTTAAGGCACATTTCTTTCAGCCTTTCGGCGTGCCCTGCGGTGAGGTAGTCCTTTTCTTTGAGGGCTGCCAGCAGGGCGCTCACGATCTGGTTTCGCGCGCTGGCCCTGTACACAAGCTTATGGCGGTACATGAGATCGTCGGCCTTCTTAAAGGTGTCGTCGAGGGATCCGTCCCCGCTCCGGCATGTGGCAAAACCTGTAGATACGTGCAGGGGCAGCTCGGGATGTTTTTTGTTGTAGTCACCAATTCGGGAGCATATCCGGTACACGATATCTTCCCCGGTTGTTTCATCCGTTCCCGGCAAAAGGGCGGCGAATTCATCACCACCTATGCGGGCCAGGATATCGGAGCGGCGCAGGGAAGTTCTCAAAACATCTGCGCAGGCCTTCAACATTTCATCGCCCCTGGCGTGGCCCAGGGTATCGTTGACCAGTTTCAGGCCGTCCAGATCGGCCACCAGGATGGTGATCGGGTATTCCCGGCTGACAGATAAGCGCCTGAGCTCTTCCTGGAAAAAGGCCCGGTTGTAAAGGCCTGTCAATGGGTCGTGCAGGCTCAGGTATTTCAACTGTTCTTCGTAGCGCCTGCGCTCGGTGATATCCAGGGCTGCTTCCACGGCCCCTATAACGTTTCCCTTTTCGTCCTTAACGGGGGAGGCAGTAATCCTCCAGAAGCGGTTGTCCGGCGAAACCACCTCCCCTGTGCACACCCGGCCGGTCTCCATAGCCTGCACCACCGGGCAGCCCTGGCAGGGATCGCTCCTGCCGTGCCATATTTCGTGGCATTTCGCTCCAAAAAGGTCCCCGGGGCTTTTGCCGACGGATTGGCCGGCCGCGCGGTTGGCCCAGATGACGTGCATGTCCCGGTCCAGAAAAACAACCAGCTCCGTAAGGCTGTCGAGAATCAGGGATTTTTCTGTCATTAACCGCTGCAGCTCTTCTTCCAGGATCTTGCGCGGGGTGATATCGGTCAAAAAATGCAGGGTGGCGGGCTGCCCCTCCCACTCGACCACTACGGAGTTTGTTTCCGCCCACTTGATACTCCCGTCTCTGGTTATTACCCTGAACGGAAATGCGTATGCGACGTATTTATTCTCCAGCAATTCCCTGTAATGTTCCCATGCTGCCTCCTTGTCTTCCGGGTGGATGAAGTCCAGGAAATGCCTCAAGACAAGCTCTTCCGTTGGGTAGCCTGAATGGACCGCAGCCGCCCGGTTGGCAAATTTGACCACACCCTCCTGGACCACCACGACGGCTTCGGCGGCGTTTTCCACCACTGTCCTGTATTTCTTTTCCTTGTCGCTTATCTCCCGCCGGTACTTCTCCAGCCTGTCCAGCATTTTGCTGATTTCAGCGGAAAGAAGGGCAAGCTCATCCTTTCCCTTCAGAACCGGGAACCCGGAGGAAAGGGGAGACTGGTAGCCCGTGCCGGTTACGGCCGCGGTAAGCTTTACCAGCCTGGACACGACGGCACGGTTCAGCCAGTACAGGGCCAGGCCGCAGCACAGGATCGCCGCCAGCGCCAGGTAGAGGCTGAAGGCCTTTCTGGCGGACTGGAACACCCTGGCAGCGCGCCTTTCCGAATTAACCTGGAGAATGAAGGCGGTTTCCCCCTGCAGGTCTTTAATTACGGTAAAGCCGGCGCTTTCCTCCGGGGAGATTACCCCGGCGTAGCAGGCCTCCCCGTTTGCTAAAAAGCCCGCCGGCTGCAGGTCACGGAAGTCCACGGCATCCGGCGGGTGAAGGGTGAGGGGCAGGCGGGTGATCTCCGAAAGCTCTTTTAAATCCTTGTCCTTTAAAATCCGGCCGAAAATCAGGGTTCCCCGGGCGGGACCGGTGTCATCGCTTTTTAAAACGGGCCTGGCGGCCACCAGCACCGGCCCTTCCGGCGTCACCACCAGCCCTTTCAGGCCGCCAGCTTTTTGGCGGGCCGGAAGAACAACCTCCCGGGGTACGGGGATATCTTCTTCCTCCTCCGCATCGTATCCCCTGGCGTATAC
>DDKM01000026.1 GCA_002339345.1 Firmicutes bacterium UBA2598
ATCAAATTATACGAGGAGGTATTCATGTGCAGCCTTTGACCAATTTCTTTGTACGCATTGCGCGCAACTACCTGCCCGATGCGTACCTATTCGCCCTCATCCTAACCTTTTTGGCCTATATTCTCGCTCTGATCCTCACGGATAAAGGTTCGCTGGAGCTTGTAACCATGTGGGGTAATGGACTGTGGGGAATCCTGGCCTTTGCCATGCAAATGACCCTCATCCTGGTCACCGGGCATGCCCTGGCCAGCAGTAAACCGGTGCATGCCTTGCTGAAGGGTTTGGCCGGGTTGCCCAAGTCTCCTGTAGCAGGCATTATGCTGGTGGTGTTCGTGGCGGCCATTGCCAGTTGGTTACAGTGGGGATTCGGTCTGGTGGTGGGCGCCCTGCTGGCCCGGGAAGTGGCCAAGGCGGTAAAGGGAGTGGATTATGGGATGCTGGTGGCCGCCGGCTACGCCGGGTTTGTAGTATGGCACGCCGGTATTTCCGGTTCCATTCCCCTCGCCATCGCCACCAAGGGACATATTGTGGAACAGACCACCGGTATTGTCCCAGTGGCTGAGACCATCTTTGCTTCCTGGAACCTGATCCTGGCCTGGTTTATCATCCTCACCCTGCCGATCTTGTTTTATTTCATGGCCAGGGACAAAAAGGATGCCGTGGAAGTAGACCCCTCTCTGCTGGAGGAGCCGGCTGATGCTGTGGCGCCCACAGCCGAAACCACCTTTGCCACCAAGTTGGAGAATAGCATAATTCTGAACATGCTGTTGGGACTCATGGGAATTGTTTACCTTTACGATTACTTTATTCTGAAGAAAGGCGTTCTCAACCTGAATATAGTCATTTTCATTTTCCTGATTCTGGGGATCATTCTTCACATGCGGCCCATTAATTACGTCAAGGCGATAAACAATGCCATTAAAGGCGCCGGCGGTATTGCCCTCCAGTTCCCGCTATATGGCGGTATCCAGGGCATCATGGTCACCTCCGGTCTTGCCGCCATTATAGCCAATTGGTTTATTTCCTTTTCCACCGAAGCCACCTTCCCACTGTTCACCTTCTTTGCCGGCGGCCTTATTAACCTCTTCGTACCTTCCGGCGGCGGTCAGTGGATCGTCCAAGGCCCGATCAACATTCCGGCCGGTGCTGCTCTGGGCGTACCGGCATCCAAGGTAGCCATGAGTATTGCCTGGGGCGATGCCTGGACCAACATGATCCAGCCCTTCTGGGCCTTGCCGCTACTGGCCATTGCCAAGCTCGGCATCAAGGATATCATGGGCTACTGCACCGTGGTGCTGATTTACACGGGCATTGTAATCTCCCTGGGGCTGTTATTTCTCTAGCTAACTATTTCTGCAACTCGTTTGATTAAGAGAAGGGATGCCATATTGTTGGTGCGCTACTTCTTAAAGCGGGGTGTGAATCCCGTTTTTTTTGCCATTATTTTTGGATTACTGACTAATACATGGTAGAATATTCAACGATAACGATAAAGATATAAAAACAAGGAGGACAAGTTGTGGCCAAAGAGGCGTCCTTTGATGTGGTCTCTGAAGTGAATATGCAGGAAGTGGACAATGCCGTTAATCAGGCCATGCGGGAAATCGGCCAGCGTTATGATTTCAAGGGCAGCAAAGTGAGTATAACCCTGGAGGATGATGAGATTAAAATTTTGGCCGATGACGAGTACAGGCTGAAAAGTGCCATCGATGTCCTGCAGGGCAAGGCGGTACGTCGAGGGGTATCTTTGCGTTCGCTGCAGTATGGTAAAATTGAGCCGGCCAGTGGCGGTACCGTCAGGCAGGTGGTCACGGTACAAAGGGGCATCTCCAAGGAAAAGGGAAAGGAAATTGTGGCCGCCATCAAAGATATGAAATTAAAAGTGCAGGCCCAAATCATGGATGATCAGGTGCGGGTTTCAGGCAAAAAGCTGGATGAACTGCAAATGGTGATCCAAATGCTGAAGGGAAAGGATTTTGGTGTGGAGCTGCAGTTTACCAATTACCGTTCCTGATCTGGAATGGTCGTACCTGCAGTAGATGAACCTGGCACCATACCCATCAATTTGTGCTGCAAAACCGGTGTAAACCGGCCTGGGCGGCGGTGTCAACCCCTTGCATCTTCTCGGAAGTAGATGTATAATATCCTAGCTACCATGGTTAATGAACTGCACCTAATGCAGTGAAACCATACCAATCAAATATTCCACAGTTCGAGGACCGCGGAGAGATGGCTGAGTTGGTCTAAGGCGCTCGCCTGGAGAGCGAGTAGACGTGATTAAGCGTCTCGTGGGTTCGAATCCCACTCTCTCCGCCATTTTTGTTTTGCCAGGAGAATTGGCCGTGCTACACGGGGAGGTAGCGGTGCCCTGTAGCCCGCAATCCGCTAGAGCGGGGTGGAATCCCTGCCCCAGGGCTTGGCTTGTGGGGTCCGGCCGGTGAAAGTGGTGACGATGGTCGGGTCCTGTGCAACGGGAACTCATGAACCCCGTCAGGTCCGGAAGGAAGCAGCGGTAAGTGAATTATCTCGTGTGCCGCAGGGTAGCCTGGCAGGAGCTGGCTGCTCCGGTATCGCCCGGAAGTGCTTGTTCAAAGGCAGGTGCACGGTCATTTATATTGTAACCGAAAAGGATTATTCCACAAGAGGAATAATCCTTTTTGCATTGAAGTAATATGGTATGCCAGGAGGATCATATCCCCCGGAGGTGAGGAAGCTTTGGCCTATGTAGCTCTGTACCGTTTGTGGCGCCCTCAGCGTTTTGGCGATGTGGTGGCCCAGGAGCATGTTGCTCGTACCCTGAAAAACGCCATCGCCGGCGGCCGGCTTAGCCACGCCTACCTCTTCACCGGACCCCGGGGCACCGGCAAGACCAGCACCGCTAAGATCCTCGCCAAAGCGGTGAACTGCCTTCAGCAGGCTGGGGACGGGGAGCCCTGCAACCAGTGCGGGGTTTGCCAGCGGATCACCGCCGGGGTCAGTTTGGATGTACTGGAAATCGACGGCGCTTCCAACCGTGGCATTGACGAGATCCGTGACTTGCGGGACAAGGTGAAGTACGCACCGGCAGAGGGGCGTTACCGGGTATACATTATCGATGAGGTACATATGTTAACCACCGAGGCCTTTAACGGTCTTTTAAAGACGTTGGAAGAGCCCCCTGCCCATGTCCTATTTGTGTTGGCCACAACCGAGCCGCATAAATTACCGGCTACCATTCTTTCCCGTTGCCAGCGGTTTGATTTTAAACGCATCGGCCCGGGAGAGATCCGCAGGCGGTTGGTCGAGGTGGCGGAGGAGGGCGGTTACCAAGTTGAACCGGCAGCGCTGGATATAATTGCCCGCGTAGCTGCTGGTGGCTTACGGGATGCCCTTAGCCTTTTGGATCAGTGTCTGGCCTATGCTGGCCCTTCTGTCACCCGTTCCGATGTGGCGGCGGTGTTGGGTAGCCTTGGCGAGGACCTGCTGGCAGAACTGGTGGGGGCGGTTGCGGTTGGAGATAGCAAAAGGATTTTGGAAATTGTAGAAATCGCCTTTGAGGATGGTAAGGACTTGCGAAGGCTGGCCAATGATCTGATTGCCTACCTGCGTGACTTGTTATTGGGCCAGGTTTGCAGAACGGAGATGGCAGGGAAGGCTCAGGACCATTATGGTGTGGCCACCCCGCATCTTACTGCTCACCAATTGGAGCAGGCCATCGAGGTCCTGTGCCGGGCGGAGGCGGATATGCGGTGGAGCAACCACCCCCGGGTGGTGCTGGAACTGGGTCTTTTACGGGCGGCCAGGTCTGTGGCGTGTGGGCCGGCTATCCTGGAAACAGGGCAGGAACAGGCAAGCCCTTCTAACCGGGGGAGTAAACGTCCCAGCGGAGAGGGGGGCTTAGTGCCAGCAACCCGCGAAGGTACCGCCAACCCCTGGACAGTCCGGCGGGATCGGGCCGAGGACGGCCCGGTCTCCGGGCCGAAGGCTATAGAACTCCCGTTACCTGGGGAACAGCAGGAAAGGGCTAATCCGGCGCAAACACGGAGAGATTGGGAGTCTGAGGCAAAACCGCAGTCCGGTTCGGTTTCGTACGACATGGAGGCCATGAACCGCCCCCAGGCCAAGGATGCCGGGCTAAAAAGACTGCCCGGACAGGATTCATTGTTGGAACCTTACGGCCATTTCACCCCTCTTTCAGGAAACAGATCGGCTGCCACCGGATCAACCCGGCTGGACTTGGAGGCGATCAGGAAGCGGTGGCCGGAGGTGCTGGAAGGGGTAAAAAAGGCGAGGATCACCGCCCATGCCCTGCTTTTGGAGGCAGAGACCGGTGATTTCCGGGATGGCACCCTCACCCTGATTTTTCCGTCCGCCCGCACCTTTCACAAGGAGCGGCTGGAGCAGCCGGAAAACCGTCAGGCGGTGGAGCAGGTACTACAAAAAGTCCTTCGTACACAAGTCAAGGTGATGTGCGCTTTCGATCAAACTAAGCTGGAGCCGGTAGGCCGGTCAGAGAATTTAAATCCGGCGGATCACCCAGCGGTGAAAATGGCAGTGGAGGTACTGGGTGGAGAGGTTGTAAGCCTCAGGGAGTAAGGTCTCTTCAAAAAACCGATCAAAACAAGCCACTGGTCATCCCTGGTTAGGGGTCCTGAACTATCTTAGGTGGCGGATAATAATGAAGTGAACCACCCCTCCCTTC
>DDKM01000011.1 GCA_002339345.1 Firmicutes bacterium UBA2598
GTTTATGCAGTGAAATCAATCTTGCATTTTGATGATATTGTCCGGTATGATAGCATGAATCGCTAAATAACTGCGGAACTTTGTAACTTCCATATTAGAACCGCTTAGGCCAGCCTGCTGTAATGCAGTGGAAATCAGGTCAGGCGCCAAGAGGTCTTCGGCCTGGAACCTGGATCCGTCAGGGTATAAGCCCCGTTCAAAGCTGGGGTAAAGAAAAGCAAGCCTGGCGGTCGTTTGAGGGGCGATGGGTTGAAAAATAAATGTTGACATTAAAGCCAAAAACATCGCAATTGCTGTAATAAGAGCAACTTTTTTCCGGTGTTTTAAGATGGTATCGACTAAATCCCACAAATTAATTTCTTCTTCCATAAAATATCGCCTCTTTCTCAACAGGATACAAAGAACATTTCATTTCTTTCTATACTCTTTGGTCTAATCCTTCAGGTATTGTAAATTTATTAGAAAATACAACTGTGGAGTAGGATGGAAGGGCCGACACTAAATAACTTTATAGGTCCATTTCTAACCTAAGTTTGATGTTATATTTTTCCAATCATAGGCAAAGCGCGTTAGGCTGAGGGTGCGTAACTGAATATAATATAATCGCCAAACTTGGGCTACTAAAATGTAAAATTTCAAAGGAATTGTCCGTGCCTTTAGCGAATTTTTTATTCCTGTCGTGAACATCCACCATTTTTGGAACAGGAGATGTTATAAACATGCCAAAGCCGCTACGCAGTTCCATAGCCCTTATCCTCCTAATTTTATTAGTATTTTCCCTGGCCGTCACCCCTGCCCTTTCCCTTCCGGTTTTTGTCGGTAGCGGTGGGCCATTGGCCGAGGCCAAAGCCTTGATCAACAGCTACTTCCTTTATGATATTCCCAAGGATTTGGATGCCCCCACCGTCAAAGAACTGGTGGAAAAATTGGACGATCCCTATTCCCAGTACCTGGACCCGGCGGCCTTTAAGCAGTTTCAGGGGTCCCTGGAAGGTTCCTTTGGCGGGGTGGGCATTCAGATTGAAAGGGTTGGCGACTACATAGTGATCGTATCCCCTTTAAAGGGCACCCCTGGCGAGCGGGCGGGGTTGAAGCCCGGTGACCGGATTTTGCAGGCTGCAGGGCAGTCCCTGGTGGGGGGTACCACCGAGCAGGCGGTATCGTTGATCCGGGGTGAGCCCGGCACCCCTGTGGTTCTTTTGATCCAGCGGGGTGAGGGCGAGCCCTTTGAGGTAACTTTGGTTAGAGAAATGATCAACCTTTACGGCGTGAAGTGGGAGATGCTGGAGGGCCAGATTGGCTATATCGAGGTGCCCACCTTCGGGCAAAAGACCGCCGCCGAAGTGCAAAGGGCCCTGGAGACTTTACAAAAAAGGGGAGCCAAGGGAATCATCCTGGACCTGCGCAACAACCCTGGCGGCTATTTGGATGTGACCGTTGACATTACCGGCCTGTTTATCCCCGGTGGTCCGGTGGTCAATGTCCTCAGCAAAAACGGCGGGGAATCCCTGACCGCCACCGGCAGGTCCACAGTCCTGCCCCTGGCGGTGCTGGTCAACGAGGGCAGCGCCTCGGCGTCGGAAATCCTGGCCGGCGCGGTGCAGGACTACAAGTCTGGTTCCCTGGTTGGCACCACCACCTTTGGCAAGGGGACCGTCCAAACCCTGTTTCAATTGGGTGACGGCGGTGTGCTGAAATTGACCACCGCCAAGTACCTCACCCCCAATGGCCGGAAGATTGAGGGGCAGGGGTTAAGTCCTGACTATGTAGTCTATGGGTCTGACCTGCAGTTGCATTACGCCCTGCGCCTTTTAGGTGGCGGGAAAGCCCGGACCATTTCCCTGTTAATTGGGAATACCAAGGCACGGGTGTCCGGTGCGGAGTTCCATCTGGATGTCGCCCCCTTTATCGAGAACAACCGTACCTATGTGCCCCTGCGGTTTGTCAGTGAGAACATGGGTGCCCTGGTCACCTGGGAGCATGAACAAAAGGTTGCCAGTATCAAGCTTGGTGCAAACACCATAGAGCTGCGGCCGGGTGAATTGACAGCCATGGTGAATGGCCGGCCCAAGTCCTTTGATGTGCCAACTATCTTAAAAGAAGACCGGGTTTTTGTGCCGGTGCGCTTTGTCAGCGAAAACCTGGGGGCTAAGGTGGACTGGCTTGATGGTCTGAACGTGGTCCAGGTGACCCATTAGAAAACAAGCGGGCTGCCCCTGGGCAGCCCTTCTTGTCCTTGGGAGCTTTCCCTTCATGTGGAGGTTAGGTGATGGTAAGGAGATTTTGTACTCTGCTGGGGATTTTGGTAATAAGCCTGGTTGTTGGCCTGGCCGCTGTGGAAGGGCGGGTGGATTCCCTTTCCCCCGCAGAAGCCCTTAAAACCGTTGGCCTGGATACCAGTGCATTGTCACAGGACAAGCCCCTGACCAGAGCGCAGTTAGCCTACTGGGCGGTGCGGGCCGCCGGGGAACAGGCCCTTTTGCTGCCGGGCCGCCCTGTGTCCTTTGCCGATGTGCCGGGTGAACGGGAACTGGCCCCCTATATCTATGCAGCGGCCAGGGTGGGGTTGATGCAGGGAGATGCCCAGGGCCGTTTCCGGCCGGACGACTTGGCCACCTACCTGGAAGCGGCGGTGGTGTTCATGCGCCTTGCCGGCCAGCCGGAGCAGCCGGGGGACTGGCCCATGGGCTATATTTTAAGGGCCTACGACCTGGGGCTCCTCAGGGGAATCCCCTTCATCTACAACAAGCCGGTATCGGCCGGTGATTTTGTCACCATGCTGTACCGGGCGGTGTTTGAGGTGGCGGGCCAGTCGTCGGGCCAAACCCTTTCCCAGGCTGTACACCGGCAGCCGGTGCGTTTGGAACTGGCTCCGCCGGGAGGCGCAGCCAGTGGTGCAAAAACGGTAACGGCAAAGGGGATCGATGCCGCCGGGCGGAGTCTGGTTGTGGATGCGGAGTGGCTGGTAAATGGCCGGCGTTATGGCACTGGACCGGAAATCAAATTGGAACCCGGCCCTGACCGCCAGGAGGTGACGGCTCGTTACGGCCATCTGATCCAGACAGCGGTATTTTACCCTTTGGACGGATTGGCGATTGTGCGGCCTGCTGTTCTACCTAAGGCCGGCGAAAGGGTGCAGCTAACCGCTGTCGGTTTGAGTTCCGGCGGGGACAAGGTTGTTGTCCAGCCCAAGTGGCGGGTGGTTACCGGGCCCGGTACCGTTACCGAAACCGGCCTGTTTACAGCGGGTGGCGCTGGTGCGGTGGTGGAGGCCATGTTGGGGGAATTTACCGCCACCATGGCTATTGCCCCGGTGGGCAGTACCGGTATTGGTGCCGTAAACCAGCCACACCTTTTGTTCCGCGAGGTTGGTGACACCGTTGCCAACGGCACCAGCCAAATGCTGGTACAGGTGGAGCTGCGGGACAGCCTGGGTAACCTTAAAATTTCAGACAACACCTCCCTCGTTTACCTTTCCGCTACCAGCGGCCAGAACTCCCTGGGCACCAAAGTGGCCACCGCCAGCGACGGGGTGGCCAGCTTTAGCCTTACCGCTACAGCGGCCGGTTCATACACCCTGAAGGCCTGGAGCGCCAATCACCTGTCTGCCGAAGGGATGGCGCGGTTTATCCCCGGCCCGCCCAGCAGGCTGACCCTGGCGGCGGAGCCGGTGGCCAGCCTTGCTGCCGATGGTGCCAGCACCACGGCGCTGGTGGTGAGGGTAATGGATGTGTTCAATAACACCGTTACCACCGCCAGTAACCCGGTCACCTTGGCCAGGGTGGGGACCGGCGGGGCGGTTTTTGTGGTGGGGGACCAGGTGGTTGTGCCTGATCAGGGAATCGCCAGGTTTACCGTGCGGGCCGGTGCCCAAGTTGGTACCGACTACTTCCAGGCCACTTCGCCGGGGTTGACTGCCAGCGGTACGGTGGGGGTGACCACCCGGGTGACCGGGCCGCCCTACCGGCTGGCTGTCCAGCCGGTGGCTGGCGTGGTGGCGGGGACGGAGGTGGAGGTTGTGGTCCAGGTGCAGGATTACCTGGGCCAGTTGGTGACGGGCGATCACGGCCGGGTGATTTCCATAAGTCTTGCCGGGGCTAACTACAAAGCTACCACCAATGGCGGTATGGCCAGGTTTAAATTAACCCACCTCAAGGCGGAAACCGTTACGCTGACTGCTTCTTCCACGGGGCTGGTCCCGGACAGCAGGACTATCGTATTTACGCCTGCGGCCGGCCAGCGGGTGGTGCTGGCGGTTTCGGCAAAAGTTATGGCGGCGGACGGGGAGTCTACCGTGACCATCTCGCCAAGGGTGGTGGACGCCTTCGGGAACCAGGTCAGCGAGTTTAGGGCGGTTACACTGTACCTTTCCGATCCTTCCCTGGGCAGCCTTGGTTCCACCGTGGTCTATACGGGCGGGGCGGTCACCCTGACTGCCCGGGAGAAGGCCGGGGAACTGACCATTTTTGGTGCCAGTGACACTTACCCGGTGGTGCCGGTCAGGGTGGTGTTGTATACCCTTGGGGAACCGGCCCGGGTGGTGGTGCAGCCGCCGGCGCCTGTCCATGCCGGGGTTGGTGTGTTCAATGTGGAGGTATGGGTGACGGACCACCAGGAGCGGGTTATCCCGGGGCTAAACACCGGCTCCGGCATCACCGCGGTGGGCCTCTCTTTAAGCGGGGGCACCGGAGCCACCACAGTTTCCGTGGGGGATGCCACCGGCCTGGCCGACCATGGGTTTACACCCGATGGAGTGACGCGGGGTGCAGGGGCGGTGGTTAACGGGAAAGCCAGCTTTACCATTACCAATAGCAGGGCGGAAACCCTCACCCTGACACCCCTTGTCTATTACATGGGACAGCCCTTGCAGCCCGTAACCGCCTTGGCCGTTACCCAGCCCGGGGCGGGAGTGTGGCTGGCGGCAGAGCCGGTACGGGTGCTGGTGGCCGCGGACCGCCAGGAGGAGCGGGAGTTCACCGTAAGGCTGGTGGATACCGCCGGTAACCCGGTGGGGACCAACCTCACCGCTACTGTAACATTAACCAGGACGGACCTGTTGGAGTTGATGGATGGCCCAACCCTTTCCCTGGTAAACGGCGTGGGCAAAGTCCGGCTCCGCAGCAAGGGCACAGGTGCCGGCGGCACCACCCAGGTTGTGTGGACCGCCCAGGGCGGCTCCATTGCCGGGACGGCGCTGGCGGTCAGTGAAGCCCTGCCGGCCAGGCCGGTGGTGACCGCTACCGACAGCCTGGGTCAGGATCATATTGTGGGACCTGGAGAGGCAGGCGCCCGCTTGGTGCTGACCCTGGAGGCCAGGGATTCGGAACAGCGGATTACGGTGTTCGTCAATGGCCGGCCGGTTGTCCTCTACCAGTCACCTGGGGGTGGGGTGATTGTGGATGGAGTTGGCCCGGGAGCGACGGCGGTGACCGGTTATGTGCTGCGTTCAGACCTCGGCCCGGCGGGAGTGAAGGAAATCCGCGTGATGGCCGCCTCTCCCCTGGGAACCGGTCCCCTGTCCAACCCGGTGTACATCGAAGTCAAGTGAAGCCTCTCCCGCCTGTAAAGGCGGGAGTCCCCTGGGCGGATTGTGATGGGAAAATGAAAGGGGTCGCCTTTGCGGCCTTTTTCCTATTTTCTTTGGCAGGATTTGTGTCGAGGAAGGGAGAATAGGTTCTGGTAAGAATTGCCGGGGGTGAGCAGGCTTGAAGTTAACGCGAAGAAAGCTGAGACTGACCACTTATCTTGTCATCCTGGCCTGGCTGGCGGCACTGGCGCCGGCGGCGGGGCAGGCGGTGGTGAACGTGCCGGACGCCATCCGGGTTTTCAGTGATGTGGTGCCCGGTCACTGGGCGGAAAAGGATATCGCCCGGATGAAGGCCAAAGGGGTGGTCACCGGTACCAACAGTGCACTCAACACCTACGATGGAGGTTTGAGTGTCACCAGGGAACAGGTGGTGGTGATGCTGCTGCGGGTGCTCAACCTGGAAAAGGAAGCCTTTGGCAAAACCCTGCCGCCGATTTTTGCCAACCCCAACCAGGTGAGCGCCTGGGCCAGGGATAAGGTGGCCCTGGCGGTGGAAAAGGGCATTGTGGCGGGCGGTGATTTGCTGGATTTCCGCCCCACCCAGGCCGCCAAGCGGTATGAGGTGGCGGTGTTTGTGGCAAGGGCCATGGGGTTGAC
This sequence comes from Firmicutes bacterium UBA2598, assembly GCA_002339345.1. Classification (GTDB taxonomy): domain Bacteria; phylum Bacillota; class PH28-bin88; order PH28-bin88; family PH28-bin88; genus UBA2598. Next base: position 6,185 of record DDKM01000011.1, read on the forward strand.
GGCGGAAGCCACCGTAAGAAGCAGCCAGAAGCTGGACTTTTTGGATGCCAGGGATGTCCCGGTCTGGGCCACCGGGTATGTGGCCATTGCTGCAGAAATGGGCATCATGGGCGGTTCCGGCGGCCATTTCAAACCCCTGGATCCCATCACCCGCAATGAAATGGCGGTGATGCTGTCCCGGGTGGACACCCGCCTGGACAAGCTGGCCGGCAAGGGTTTACAGGGAGAGGTCTTTGCCGTCAGCCCTGGGGCCAGGGCGGTGTTGCTGGCGGTGCCTGGGGCGGGTATTGTGACGGTGCCCCTGGCAGCGGACGGGCTGGTCTTTAAACAGGGTAAGCGGGCGGATTATACCACCCTGGTGCGGGGTGAGTCCCTGGAGATTGTGTTGAATGAAAAGGGCGAGGGGATTTTTGCGGAAGTACAGGCCCAGCAAGGGGTGGTGGTTCCCCGGACGGCCCGGGGCACCATCGTGCGGTTGGAGTTGGGTAACCCCACCTTCCTCACTTTAAAAGAAAACGGCAAGGATGCCATATATACGGTATCTCCCCAGGCGGTGGTGATCATCAACTCCCTGCCCCGGGCGGTGGCGGACCTGAAGGAAGGCCAGGAGGTGGAGGTGGAAATCCAGGGTGCTGCCATTAACCGGGTGGCGGTCCTGGCCACCGAAGAAGCGGTGGTGGGGGTGTTGACTGCGGTAAGCAGCACCATCCCCCGGACGGTGACCATGGCGGTGGGGGACATCAAGGTGACCCGGACCCTGGAACTGGATACCCAGGTGATTGTGGACTTCCGGGACGGCACCGTCGATGAACTTTATCCCGGCCAGCCGGGGGTGCTGTTGATCAACCAGGGCCGGGTGACCAAGGTGATGGTTTCCAGCATTACCACCGAGGCGGCTGGATTGCTGGAGCGGGTGACCTTTGTGCCCCGGGATGGGGTGGTGGTCAAGGATGACCAGGGCGAGATCAGGTCCTACCCGGTGGACCCGGCGGCCCGGATTCGGCGCAACGGCCTGACCGCCGGTTTGAAGGATTTGCGGGTGGGGGACCGGCTGGATTTGGAATTGAAAAACGGTGTGGTTCAGAAACTGTATGCCCAGGAGGTGCTGGTGAGGCTTACGGGCAAGGTGCAGGCGGTCACCCTGGCGGCTACTTCCAGTATTACCGTCGAGGTCAATGGCAAGGCTGAGACTCTGCCCCTGGCCCCGGGTGTCGCCATCTACCACGGGGAACGGTTGGTCCCTTTAAGCCAGATCACCATTGGCGCGGCGGTGGTGCTGGAGGTCCAGGCCGGGCAGGTGGTGCGCATTCAGCTGGAGTCGCGGCGGAGCCTGCAAAGCTTCACCGGTGTGGTGGAAAATATCAACCTGCACTCCCAGGTGGCGGCGGTGCTGGTGGATGGTGAAACCAAACAGGTGTTTTTCAAACCGGAAACCTTCATCATCCGGTTTGAGAAGGCCGTTGCCCTGGCCGATTTGAAAAAGGGTGACCGGGTGTTTGTGGCGGGGCAGGTGGAAGGGGGATTCTTTAACATCCTCTCCCTGGTGGTGCTGGAATCCGCCCAGTAGCCGGCAGGGTTGGTGTTTCCACCCTTGAACCGGGAAGGGGCTGCCGGTGTGCGGCCTTTTTTCCCTTTTTTCTCCGGCAGGACAATGTCGACAAGCAGCGAATACATATTTTGGCAGGTTAGAACAGGTTAAGATTGACATTATCCGGCGGTACCCGGTGGGAGGAACCGGGGGGGCCTGTGCCGAATTGGTTCAAGGTGTGTCCTAACAATTATAAGTGAGGTTATGCCATGCGCCGGTTGCACTGGCTGTACCGGGGGTTGGCCCTGGTGCTGGTTTTTTTGCTGTCAGCCGTAACCCTTTGGCCTGTCCGGGTTGCTGGTTCGGTTCAGCCGCTTTTTGATATCCGCGGCCACTGGGCGGAGCAGGATATCCGCCTGCTGGTCAGCCACGGCATTGTGGACGGCTACCCCGACGGTACCTTTAACCCTTCCCGCAAGGTAACCAGGGCGGAATTTGCCAAAATCCTGGTCAAGGCCATGAACCGGGAAGAGGATGTGTGGGCCCTGGCAGATGTGCCCAGCGCATTCCCCGATGTGGCGCCCACCCACTGGGCCAAGCCCTATATCCAGTTGGCCTATGAAATGGGCATCATCAAGGGCTTCGACGACGGTAATTTTTACCCCGCCCGGTATGTGCGGCGGGCGGAGATAGCGGTGATGCTGGCCAGGGCCCTCCGCTACAATGTGGACCGGGAGAACACCGCCCCACTGCCCTTTACCGATGCCGCCACCATCCCGGCCTGGGCGCGGGATGCGGTGGTGCTGGGCACCCAGCGGTACCTGATCGGCGGGTTCCCCGATGGCACCTTCCGTCCCTTTGACCACACCACCAGGGCGGAGGCCAGTGTGATGATCGCCCGCTTGTTAAGCGAACGGGGCGGTCGCTACGACTATTACGGCACCGTCACCGAAGTGACTTCCCAGACCATGACCCTGCGGCTGGACAACAGCCTGCATGTGTTTCGCTATGTCCCCGGCCTGCCCATTTTCCAGGCCGGTTTGCCGGTGGACTGGCAGGATTTCTTAAACCGGCTGCCCGCCACCGTTTATGTCAATGTGGATGGTTCCGGCCAGATTTCCTATCTCCAGTTGGCCCTGTTTCCGGTGGCCAATCCCATCACCCTTTCCTATGACGGCGGCCAGTTGTCCGCCGAAATACCGGATTCCCGGCTGCTGGGCGCCCAGCCCTTTACCGCCCTGTCCGGCCGGCTGGGCGAAACGGCCAGCCTCACCCTGCCCGATCCGGGGAAGAGTTTGAACATCACCAGGGAGGAAATCGGGGCCGGCAAGCTGTCCGCCCTGACCAGGGCGGACGGCCGGGGGCAGTTAATCGCCATCATCGACACCGGGGTGGACCCTTCCCACCCGGATTTGCAGTTTACCACCTCCTATAGCAGGAAAATCCGTGACTATATAGACCTGACTACCGAGGGTCGGGTTGTTACCCCTGGGATCGTGCCCGCCAACCGGGACACCCATGATCTGGACGGCTTCCGCTACACCTTTGGCCAGATTCCCAGTAAGAGCGGCTACCTGCGCTACGGCTACCTGGATGAACAGGCGCTGGGGATGGACATTGACTTTAACGGGCGGGACCGTGACCGCTTTTTGGTGGTGCTGGCGGACCCCTTTGTGGCAGGACAGTATGAGATGGTTTACCTGGATTCCGACGGTGACCGGAACCTGAACAACCAGATCCCCTTGCGGGCCTACCACCAGGAACCCCGGGTGGTTAACTTCCCCCAGGGGCCCTTGGGACAGTCCTTTGGGCTGGTGGTCAGCCGGATTTCCGCCGATGGCTCAGCGGTGATCTTCGGTTTTGACGCCAACGGCCACGGTACCCAGGTGGCGGGTATTGCCGCCGCCAACGGCAAGCTGCAGGGTATTGCCCCCGGAGCGGAATTACTGGTCATCAAGGCCTTGAATTCCAGGGGTGAAACGGATTGGCGGGCATTGAGCGATGCCATTAAACTGGCGGTTGCGGCCAGGGCCACCATCATCAACCTGAGCCTGGGCAACTACCAGGACGGTACCGGCGGCCAGAATGCCCTCACCCAGTTGATTGATGAATACAGCCAGGCGGGGGTGGTTTTCACCGTGGCGGTGGGCAACAAGGGGCCGGGCATTTCCACCCTGGCCACCCCCGGCAATTCCCGCCATGCCATCAGTGTGGGGGCCTATATCAGCCCCCGGATGTGGGAACAGGACTATGGCTACAGTGTGCCGCGGGACAGCCTGTGGTACTTCAGCTCAGTTGGGCCGCGGCTGGATGGCCTGATGGCCCCCCATGTGGTGGCCCCGGGCAGTGCCACCACCACCAATCCCGGCTGGACCGGCCAGTCCTATGTGCTGGTGGAGGGGACCAGTGCCGCTGCGCCCCACGTGGCGGGCGGCGTGGCCCTGCTTTTGGATAGCGCCCGGCGGGCCGGGACAACTTATACGCCGGCAGCGGTGCGCAACGCCCTGGTGAACGGCGCCAGGGTAATCGATCATTTCTCGCCGGCCGAGGCGGGTCACGGTGCCGTTGACCTGGCGGCGGCCTGGGAGAACCTGCGCCGCCTGTCCGCACCCCCCAATTTTGTGGGCTACACCTACAACCGCCTGCTGGGCCTGGGGGAAGGGATGTACGCGCGGGAGTTTTTGCCAGGGCAGATGAGCTACCGCCTGCATAACCGCACCGGCTGGCCGGTGCAGCTGTACTGGCGCTCCACCGTGGACTGGATGGAGCCGGAGCTTTCCGGTACACTGCTGCCGCCGGGCCTGATGCGCCATCTGCCGGTAATATACCGTCCTCCCCAAAAACCCGGCCTTTACGCCGGTTTCCTGGAGGGTGACGCCCCCGGCACACCGGGGATTGATATGCGCCTGATGGCAACCCTCATCAGGCCCTATCCCCTGACGGCGGCCAACAACCATACCCAGGTCATCGATGACGCCCTGGAGGCCGCCCAGTACCGCCGTTACTATTTCCGGGTGCCGGACCGGACCTCCCGTTTTAATGTAAACCTGTCGGTATTGAATGATCAGGGCGGAGGTTACCAGGGCCGGGTGCGCATGCATATCGTACGCCCGGACGGCACCGAGTACCAGTTGAGTGATTATGCCGGTGTGGGTCCCCCGGGAACCATCCAGCGGGGGCAGGTGGGTGTTTCAGTTCCCAATCCCCAGCCGGGGACCTGGGAAGTGGTGGTGTACAGCTCCGCCGCCTTGAGTTTGTATGGTCAGCAGACCTCCCGGTACCGCCTGGAGGCCGGGCTGACGGGGGTGGTGCCACCGTCCGGCCCGGCGGAACCCCGCTGGCTGATCGGGGTGGTGCCCAAACTGCTGGTGCCCGGGCAGCAGACCTATATCACCTTACAGGTGCGGCACCGCGATACCAAGGAGCCGGTTTCCGGCATGATGGAAATTGACGGGTTGTTGTACGAGGTGCGCAGCGGCAAGGTGACCATTCCGGTAACCCCCGCGGCTGACCGCATCCAATTGAAGATCAGGACCAACTAGCTACAGGACCTTGAAGACACTGAATGCAGCGACGGGCACCCTTTTCCCGGGGGAGGACGTTTTATCCTCACCCCTGACTGTCCAGACTATAGGCGGTTGGTCCCAGGCCTGCGGCGCTGGCTAAAGGTAATTTGTGTAGGTGGTTGAGGGGTTTGCCCGGGGGCAATACGACGGGCAGGGTGGTGGAATGGGGAGTGCGAGTTAGATATACCGGGGTTTTGATCGGGGTTGTGGTGCTGGCTTTGTTGTTATCCCTTGGTCTGGCCTGGCAGCGCCACCGGCTGGAAGCCTCCAACAAAAGGGTGGAGGTGGCCGTCAACTGGGCGGAGGTGGTGGCCCTGGCGGAGAGGGTCGGGGAAGACCCCTTTGATTTGCTGCTCCGCTTTAAGGCGGCGGGAGCCACTGCCGTGCTGCTTAAAGAACAGAACCTGGGAGATCTGGAAAACCGCCTTGTGTGGGTGAAGGGCGGCAATGAGTTGATCGCCGAGGGATTCCGGGGCGGTGCCAAACTGGAGCCCATGTACACCTATATCATCACCCGGGACCGGGCGTTATGGAAACGCCTGGTTTACCACCTGGAGAACAAGGTCCCCAGGGGGATGCCGGTGGACAGCCGCGACCTGGGAGAGGTGTTTGTGGTGGGCATGCCGCTGGTCAAAGGAGATTTGGGACTGTTTCCCCTGGGTTTTAACCCGGCGGGTTTACAGGCGGCGGTGGAAGCAGGGATGGGGATCATCCCCCAGTTGCGCTCCTGGCCCCAGGTACGGCAGGATTCCCTGGCCGCAGCATTGGCTCCTTTGGCGGATTATGCTGATCACATTAGCCTGTTTCTGTTTAATGACGGGCTATTGCCAGGTTTTCCCAACCCGGCGGCCACCCGCTGGATGGCAGATGAACTGAAGGGGTTGGGTAATCCGCCTGTAGGGATCATCGAATTCACCAACCAAAAGGGCTTGCCTGAGCTGGTGCGCTTTACTGGCAAGAACGCCATTCGTCTGCACTCCATCGGGGAACGGATGGGCAGCATCTCTCCCCAGGCAGCAGTTGACCAGTTCGCCCTGGCTGCCTCGGAGCGGAACATCCGGGCAGTCTTTGCGCGGTTTTTCTTCCGGTGGGACAACCCCGACTGGATTGGCTCCAACCTGGCCTATGTCACCAAGGTGACCCAGGCCCTGGAGGACAAGGGCCTGTCCACCGGCCGGCCGGTCCCCTTTGGTTCATTACAAGGTTCCCGCCTGGTGCTGCTGGTCATCGGCTGGGGAGTGGTGGCTGCCGGAATGCTGCTGCTGGAATTGATGGGCTTGCGGCGGGTGGCGGTGGTGCTGGGGACCCTGGTTGCCCTGCTGTGGACGGTAGCGGTGCTGGTTAACCAGCTGGAACCAGCGCGGAAATTGATGGCCCTGGGGGCAGCCTTGGTGCTGCCCACCCTGGGGGTGGTGGCCATGGCCGGTGTCAGGACCACCGGCACCCGGGGAGCGGTGACTGCTCTGTGGGTGACCAGTTTGGTTTCCCTGGCAGGAGCGCTGCTGGTGGTAGGCCTGTTGTGGGATGTCAATTACATGCTGAAACTGGAGGAGTTCCGGGGGGTGAAGGTAGCCCACCTGCTGCCCCTGCTGATGGTAGCCTTTATCCTGGGCGCCTGGCCCATGCGGGAACGCTGGCCGGGCTGGGTGGTGTCCGGCCTGTCCCGGCCCCTTAACCTGGCCCTGGTGCTGGGGGTGGTGGCGGTGGCGGCGGTGGTCTATGTGTATCTTGCCCGCACCGGCAACGACGCCCCCGGTTTGAGTACAGCCATGGAAAAACAGGTGCGCTATCTCCTCGGGCAGTGGTTGGAGGTCAGGCCCCGCACCAAGGAATTCCTGGTGGGACACCCCTTCCTGGTGCTGGCCTTTTACTTGGGTTACCGGCACAGGCTGCTGCCCCTCTTTGTGGTAGGAGCCGTCGGCCAGGTTTCGATTGTGAACACCTTTGCCCACCTGCATACCCCACTGGCTGTATCCATGGTGCGGACCTTCCACGCCCTGTGGCTGGGTTCCCTGGCGGGGATGGTGCTGATTATGATATATCACCTGGGCCTTGCGGCCTACACCCGGTATGGTCCCGGGCTATGGGAGAGATACCATTATGAGTAGAACGGCGGGACGGGAGATCAAGCGGATAGTGATTTCCGGCTATTACGGATTTAACAACACCGGTGATGAGGCGGTGTTGTTCAGCATGATCCGGGAACTACAAAAGCGCCTGCCCGGTGTGAAAATCCGGGTCCTGTCCCATAACCCGGCCCAGACCAAGCGGGCATACGGTGTCAAGGCGGTCAACCGCTGGAACCCCCTGGCCATTCTAAAGGCTGTGGCCCGGTGCGACCTCCTGATCAGCGGTGGCGGCAGCCTGCTGCAGGATGCCACCGGCCCCAAGAGTATTGCCTATTACCTGGCCATCGTCTGGCTGGCCAAGCTGTTTGGGAAGAGGGCGGTGTTCTACGCCCAGGGCATCGGGCCGGTGACCGGCGATCTGGGCCGGAACCTGATGCGCCGCATCGCCAACAGGGTGGACCTGATTACCGTGCGTGACCACCAATCCTACATGCTGTTGCATGAGCTGGGGATAAAGAAGCCGCCCATCCATATCACCGCTGACCCCGTCCTGGGCCTGACCCCGGAAGCGGCGGACACCGCCGCCGGGCAGCAGGTCCTTTGCCGGGCCGGCATTGCACAGTTGAATACCGGCAATGGGGAAAGGAAACCCGGTGGGCAGGCGGTGGTTGAAAACCCCTTTGTGGATGTAGAGGAATGTCCGGGAATGGTGGACCGGCCCCTGGTCGGTATTGCCCTGCGGGAATGGAAGGGCTTGACCGGCTACCACCGGGCAGTGGCGGCGGCAGCGGACTTCCTGGCGGAAAGGGGCTGCCGGGTGGTGTTTATCCCCTTTCACTTTCCCGAGGACATTGCCGTCGGCCGGGAGGTGGCCAGGCTGATGGGATCACCCGCTGTGGTGCTGAAGGAACAGCTGGATACCCCCCGCATGCTGGGGGTGCTGGGGCGATGTGACCTGGTGCTGGGTATGCGGCTCCATGCCCTCATCATGGCGGCGGTGATGGGTGTGCCGGCGGTGGGCCTTTCCTACGACCCCAAGGTGGACAGTTTCATGAAACAGGTGGGCCTGCCGGTGGCGGGCAAGGTGGAAACGGTCACCGGGGAGGAACTGGTGAAATTGCTCGCCGAAATATTGCCCAACCTGGCCAACCTGCGGGATCGAATGACGGGCCCCGTGGCCGACCTGCGCCGGCTGGCCGTCCAAACCGCCGACCTGGTCCTCAACACCATAGGTAAATGAATTCAAAATACATGAACAGATCGCATTTTTAGTGGTAGGCAATAATAAGAACCTGTCGCATGAAATAATTGGTCGAAACAAGTTGAAGCAGCATGAAGGTATTTACCACCTAAAGTAGAATTATATATATATAATTCCTGTAAATGGCTTGTGCGAAATCGAGGATACTGCGGGTTCAGGAAATATTAATGAAAAAAAGGGGTGACAAAATGGCAAATGGTTCCAACAATGACCTGATTTGCCTTTCCACCCTAGAATTAAAAGTGGCTCGCCTATCCAAGGCTGGTTACCATAGAAGCGGAATTGCCGCTGCCTTAGGTGTGTCAGGCAACACCGTGAAAACAGTGTTGCGGCGCATCCATAAGAAGTTGGGTGATGGTTGGAAGGAGCGGCCCATTAGGGCTGCAGAAAGCCATACATCCCTCGAACCAGTTGCGGTTAGCTTCTTTGAACCTCATCCAGCAGGGGAATGGGGAGAAATTCCCAATAACCGGTTGGTGTCCCTTTCTCTTTTGGTAGCTGGTAGTCGGCAGGGGGCTACCGTTTTCCGCATTTCTGGTATGCAGCGCTTTTTCTTGCGGCCGGCGCTGGCCAAGCTAGTTGAGAACAAACACCTTCGCTTATTAAAAGTAGATTGGTACGATATTTACCAGCCGGAATGGCTACCGATAGTCAACCGTGGACGTAAAACCATCCGGGCCGCCCACTACATCACCACTAACGGTACTTATGTGGAACGGTATTTGCAAAATTATCTTAGTCACGAATTGCCTAATTACCTAGAGCAATTAACGGCTTCCCTGGAGAAAGCAGCCGTTATTGAATCCCGTTCCAGCTTATCTATTCCCCTTCTGGCCATTCAGGAACTGAAGCATTTAAGTGCCGAAGCCTTTGGACTAAAGAAATACCCGTAGCCAAAACCCTAGTCTTCGGATCAGTAGCTAGGGGTGAAGCTGACGAGGAGTCGGACCTCGATATATTGGTTTTGACGGAAAGGCCCATGACCCACAGAGAAAAGCACGATATTTATGCTATAGTTACAAACATTAACCTGTCTTTTGACACCAATATCAGCGTACTAGTAGTATGCCGGGAATCGTGGGAAAATGGGTTGCATTCGATCCTGCCGATAAAAGAAGAGGTGAATCGGGACGGGGTGACCTTTTAGATGAACACCGAAAGAAAGAAATTAGCCGTATACTGGATGCAAAAAGCCAAAAGAAGTTATGAAACCGCCGTACGCGAATTGAAGCAAAAGAACTATGATTTCTGTGCCAACAGGTTGTATTACGCTGCTTTTTATGCGGTTAGCGCAGTTCTCATACTCCGAGGCCAATCCTACACCAAACACAGCGGTGTTCGAGCGGCGCTTCATCGAGATTTTGTTAAACCGGGTATTATAGCTACTGAATTCGGAGCTTTGTACGATGCATTGTTGCGGGACCGTGAGATTAACTTTTCAAGACCTAAAAATTAAAGGATAAACTTTTGGGGGGATTTCGGATGTATAAAATAAGAAGGAAAAGACATCAGAATTTAATTATCCCAAAAGAACTAGTTAATAGCTTAGAAGAAGCCGGCTCTATTGAGATCGAAGTGGAATCTGAAGAAGGGAAATTAATATACGAATTAAAAAAGGCATCTAATAAAACCAAAGCCAACAATAATAAGTCTTTACTGAAGTATGCCGGGATTTTGAATGCTAGGGTAGATGCGCTTGAATTTCAAAAAAGAATAAGATCGGAATGGGAGTAGTATGGGTGATTTTTTATTAGATACAAATGCTGTTATCTATTTTTTAAAAGGTGATACTAAAATTGTTAGCTTGGTGGAAAACGAACGAAATAAGTTTTATATATCATTTATCACCCAAATTGAGTTGTTATGCTTTGATAACGCAAGTCAGGAGGAACTAGCCAAGATTAGAGAATTTCTCGAAGAAATGAATTTGATCTTGGTAGATACATCAATAATCAAACGAACAATTCAAATTAGAAAAAAATTCGGGGTTAAAATACCCGACGCGATAATAGCTGCAACTGCTGTAGAACATAATTTAAAACTCATAACTAATGATCAACAACTTTTAAATAAGATAGAAGCGAAGTTTGTACAT
>DDKM01000058.1 GCA_002339345.1 Firmicutes bacterium UBA2598
ACCCCTCTTTACACCCATTGCGGTCAAATTGGGGCTGGATCCCGTCTGGTTTGCCATGATGATTATCGTGGTGATGCAGACTTCCTTCCTTACCCCACCCTTTGCTTACGCCATTTTCTACTTAAAGGGCATTGCGCCGCCGGAAATCCAAACAGGCCACATTTATCGCGGTGTGGTGCCCTTTATCCTGCTGCAGTTTGTGGGTGTTGCCCTGCTAGCCATCTTCCCCCAGCTGATTCTCTGGTTACCCAGCCTGATGGGTAAATAAAAAGTCAATCCCCCCCTCCGTTACGAAACCCCCTGACCCAAATTGGGTAGGGGGTTTCGTGCTTGTTCAGCATTACTGTTGTCGCCTGATGCCATCGGCATTAATTTGTCTGGAATTGGCAGGGACGAAGGTCTTGCAGCAGGACTCCATGCACGACTGCACCGGGGTAGGCGGGAACTGGGTGGTCTGGGTGGCGTCCAGGCGGTCCGGATACTGATTGGCTGAACTGTCAGAGGTGATCATGATCTCATTGGCCTCGCACTTGTTCCCCTGGGCCCAGTAGTGGCAGTTATTTACACTGCAATGAATGTGCTGGTTCAAAATCGCATCTCCCACAATTTTTTATTAGTTTTGCCGGGAATGGGAAAACTAATCTTCACACCTGTTGGCAAGTTTGGCAGCCTTTCGCCTGTGGTACAAAGGTCGTTAGGGCTGCCGGCCATATTTTTTGAGCATTTCCGCCACCTTTTTCTGGGAATTCAGCGAAGCTGCAGCCATTTGGGCAAACACATGGCGGACCGAGTCATCGTGGGCTTCGGTGGCGAACAGAGAGTAGCCGGCCACCGCCGCCGAAGCGGACATCTCGTAATCATGCAGCATTTGGATGTCGGTCATTTTTTCGGTAATGTTCATACACAGCCCCCCATCAAAGTTTTTCCAAGGCAGCCATAAATTTTTCCTGGCTTTTTTGCAGGACCTTGGCCTCTTCCAGGAAAAAGGTCTTTATCTCGGAGCTGTCCGCCAGAGCGGCGTACATTCTGCACTTGGCCGTAGCGGTGTCGGCTTCAATGATCGCCCTGTGCAGCATGTTTTCTGTGAGAATTTTTTCCACACTTTCCGGTGAGATCATCTTTGATGCCTCCCTATAGTTTAATTTCCGTGTGGACATACCTGGTAAAAACCCAGGCAGCTATAGCACCCCAAATGACATCCCGCAAAAGGTACTTCAGCGGTACCAGGGCATCTACCGGGAACCGGTTCCAGCCCAGCCACATCGGCTGGATCACAGTGATGACCACAAACCACCATGTTATCAGGAGGACCACACCCTTTAGGATGGCGTAGTCATTGCCGGTAGCCCTTAGGGTATAGGCCACTACCAGACCAAGGCCAGCGCCGATGACCAGGTCCATGATGAAACCCATCACATACCACAGCCAGGTGCCTTTCATGGCCTGGGGGTAAATGATGGAGGCCGCCACATCGATATAGGTGAACTTGAAAAAACCGATCCAGAGCATGAGATGACCAAATATCCACAGAGCAACGGTTGCTACCATTCCGCTTAAGATTCCGCCAGTGAAAGTGTCTTTCAAAGATATCCCTCCCCCCCCGAAGAATATATTAAGGCTATTGGTTATTATGGGTTCAGCCAGTGGCTGTTATGCCTTTAATTCTGAACCACGTTCATGCCGCCTGGCTTTTACCCCTTTTCCCATGACCGGCAAGCTGGTAAGATATTGCTATCCCCCGGTTGAACGGCTGCGGGCTGTGCGAGCCTGGTATGCTACATTGGTGAACAGGATTTTTTCGTGACAGGAGGAAGGGTATGGGTATTTTTAGCCGCTACTGGCTTATTTCCGTCACCCGCCAGAGCCAGTATGCCCTGGCCGCCCATGTCCATTACATGGACCCGGACCGTGAAATGGTAGCAGGTTTGGAGGCAGGAGTGGATGATTTTGTCATTACCAAGGCCTGGGTGGATGGATGCCGCAGCAGCAAAGGAGATTTGCCTATGGGCCACCAGGAGGTACCCTTGCAGGGGGTGGTGGCTTACCTGGGATCCGGACCGTCTATCCGGTCCGCCCTGGCCGGCGATTCCACCGGGCTGTGGGCAGAGGCCTTTTTGGAGGGGGTGAAGGGGGTCATCCAGGCGGAAACCTTTTTGTACCGGGAGCGGGGTTATCCATCCATGGCGGCATACGAGGATTACTTCTGGCGCGACTTTGCCCGTACCTGTGTTTACTACAGCCACCCGGAGGCGGAGTCTCCGCCCTTTTCCGCCGGCCTGGTCCATCACCAAAGGGACTGCCAGTTGTTTACCAGGCACCGCTTTGCCCTGGTCCGGTCTGAGGGCGGCCAACATATGCTCACATTAGGCTTGAGCGACTCCTTCCATGAAATGGGGATCAGCCTTACGGTGGATGGCGCTGGCCGGATCCAGCAGGCATCCGGTCACAGCCGCCGGGTGCCCGGCCCCATCTGTCGCCGGGTGGAGAACAGCTTCCCCCGGATGGTCGGCATGGTCCTGGCTCCGGAATGGCGTAAGCCCTTGATGGAAACCGCCGGTGGGCCGGAGGGATGTACCCATATGGCGGATTTGATGCAGGAGGCGGTTCGGGTCTTCGGCCTGGCCTGTGGTAATGGCTAAGACTTCCGGCTATCTACAGGACTGGGTCCCACGACAAAGACAAAAAGGGAAATCTGCCCATGGGGGCAGCTATACATCAACTTTGCGAAGGTGGGGGCTATGCAATACCATATGCCGTTATACCGGCCTCCCAGTGAGGCGGACAGTCTGATCTTGCAGGTAACCCTGGGCTGTGCCCACAATGCCTGTACTTTCTGTTCCATGTATAAGGGTAAAACTTTCCGGGTGAAGGACTGGCCGGAAATAGAGGCGGATCTGGCGGATGCCCTGCCCTGGGCAGGGCGTGTGCGCCGGGTGTTCCTGGCGGACGGGGACGCCCTGGCGGTGGATACGCCCACCCTGGGCAAATTGCTGGACCGACTGTACCGGGACCTACCGGCCCTGGAGAGGGTGGGAATTTACGGCGGTCCGAAGGATATTCTGGCCAAGGGTCCAGAGGAATTGCAGTATCTGCGACAAAAGGGGCTGGGTATCATCTACCTGGGTATTGAAAGCGGAAGCGGTAGGATACTGGCGGATGTCCGCAAGGGTGTCCCACCCGACCAGATGGTGGAAGCAGGCCGCATGGTGGTGGATGCCGGTATCCTGTTGTCCGCCACCGTCATCCTTGGCTTGGGAGGCACGGATGCTTGGGAGGAGCACGCAGTGGAAACCGCCCATGTGGTTAGTGCCATCAATCCCCACTACCTGGGAGCCCTGACCCTGATGCTGGAGCATACCGCCCCGTTGCTACGCCAGGTGGAAAAGGGAGACTTCAAGCTGCAGTCACCGGCAGGAATAGCGGCGGAGATGCGCTTGATGCTGCAGCATTTTGACCTGTCTGGTTGTGTCTTCCGCAGCAACCATGCTTCCAATTACCTGGTACTGAAGGGTGTGCTCAACCGAGACCGGGACCGGCTAATCCAACAATTGGACCATGCCTTAGCAGCTGGTGCCTTCCGGCCGGAGGGCTGGCGCGGATTGTGAATCCTGGCCGCTCACCAGGCTCCTGTTACATGGGTGGCGGGCAATGTGATGGCGGTTACATTCCTTTCTTGCCCTTCCCTGGTACAATGAACGTAAAAACTGGTTGACCACGGGGGAGGCAAGTATGGAAAAGCAAAAATGGTTGGATCGGCAGCCCATCGGAGTGTGGCGTAATGCGGTGCAGGTAGCCTTTGCCGTGTTTCTCCTGTACCTGGGCTGGCGGTTTTACCTGTTTGTCCAGCACTTTACCACCATGGGTGCGGCACCTGTGGCGGCTCGGCCGGCAGGTGTGGAGGGCTTTTTACCCATCAGTGCCTTGATGGCCTTGCGCCAGTGGGTGGGCACCGGGGTGTGGGACCCCGTTCACCCGGCGGGGTTAGCCATCTTTCTGGCCATTCTCCTGACCGCCTTGCTGGTGAATAAGGGTTTTTGCAGCTGGTTGTGTCCCATTGGCGCCCTGTCCGAGGCCCTGAGCAGAATGGGGGTGTTCTTCTGGGGTCGGCGGTTGGTACTGCCAGTTTGGCTGGACCGGTTGCTGATGCTGCCGAAATACCTCATCCTGGGGTTTTTTGTCAAGGTGATTTTCTGGGACATGCCAATGATGGCAGTTACCGCCTTCCTGTCCGGTCCCTACAACGCCATCGCCGATGTGAAAATGCTGCAGTTCTTCCTGGATTTGAGCCCCACCGCCCTGAGCACCCTGGGAGTGCTGGCGGTATTGTCGGTGGTTTTTTATCACTTCTGGTGCCGTTACCTTTGCCCATACGGTGCATTGCTGGGGATAGTGAGCTGGCTGAGCCCCCACAAGGTGACCAGGGATGCCGAGGGATGCCTCGGCTGCCGCCGTTGTGACCGGGCCTGTCCTTCCGCCCTGGGGGTATCCAGTGTGGAACGGGTGGCCTCGGTGGAATGCACTGCCTGTCTGAGCTGTGTGGAGGCTTGTCCCCAGCCGGGAGTGCTGGCCATGACCGGACCGGGCGGGAGGTGGCGGGTAAAACCCCAACTGTATCCATTGCTCCTTTTGGCCGTTTTCCTGAGTGTGGTGCTGCTGGCCAAGGCCACCGGCCGCTGGGAAACGGTGTTGACGGCGGAGGACTACTATTACCTTATCCCCCGGGCCAAGTTCTTCGGCCACTGAACCAACTTGTGGGGTAATCCTCTAACGTGAAGGGGGCCAGACCGGTATGCCTTATGCCGACCTGCCCCCAGTAGTTTTTCCTCTGGTCTATCTGTTCGATGGAATTGGCAATCCAGATGTGCGTTGTACAGTCTGTTTCCCGGTGCTTTTTCTCCCGCCCAGTTCTCCTAAGGGATCTTCCTCCGGCGTTTTGCACCAGGTTTCCTCTGGTCCGCCTTGTGGTAAAGTTGGGAAGTTGGGATCCTACCCGGCCTTGGGCAGCAGCTTCCCGTCTTCCAGCCACAGGATCCGGTGGCCGTTTCCTTGAATACGGTTGTCGTGGCTGACAATAACCACACTTTTACCCTGCTGTTTGGCCATATTAACCATTAGCCGGACTAACGTCTGCCCGGAGCGGGAATCCAGGTTAGCGGTGGGTTCATCCGCTAATACCAGTACTGGAACATTGGCTAGGGCCCGGGCGATAGCTGCCCGCTGCTTCTCCCGACCCCTTAGCTTAGCAGGCAGAAAGGCCAGGCGGTCCCCCAGCCCAAGCTCTGTAAGCCTTGTGGCAGCCGTATTTCGGGTAATCCTGCCCTTCTTCCCCCGCCAAGTGCAGTACCGCTTCCCCATGGGTACAGATGTGATCACCATCACATCCAAACATGATGTGCATCATATTTTCCGCTGCTCTCCCCCTGCTACAATGGCTTTGGTTGAAAAACCAATGGGACAACCAAAGGTAACATTGCGAGGGGGAATGAGTGAAATGAGCAATTGTAAATCCTGTAGTGCAGCACCCACCTGTATTTCGGCCCATGCCAGCATCAATCAGATGCACGACCGTACCCAGTCACTGGGTATCGACACCTGCTTCGACCGCTATGAGGCCCAACAGCCCCAGTGCGGTTTCGGTATGCAGGGTGTTTGTTGCCAGCTGTGCAGCCACGGTCCCTGCCGCATCACACCCAAGGCTCCGGTAGCCATCTGCGGCGCCACCGCCGATACCATCGTGGCCCGGAACCTGGTCAGGCTGGCCACCCACGGAACTTCTGCATATACCCACCACCTGGAGGAACTGGCCAAGACCATCAAGGCCACTGCCCAGGGCAAGACTCCCTTCAGCATTGGTGATGTGCATAAACTGAAAGAAATCGCCGGCATCGTCGGCCTGGATATTAACAAGCCGGTCAACGAACTGGCGGAGCAACTGGCGGACGTCATCCTGGCGGAGCTGCGCAAGGGTGCTGACGAGCCGCTGGCCCTGGTGAACATCTTCGCACCCAAAACCCGCCTGGAAGCATGGAACAAGCTGGGTGTGGTACCTGGCGGCGTGTTGTCGGAAGTGCGGGATGCCCTGACCAAGAGCATGAGTAACATCAACACTGACCCCATTGACCTGTTGCTTACTGTGGTTAGATTGTCCATTGCCGCAGGGTACATGGGCCTGGTGGCCACCATCACCATGCAGGACATCCTGCTGGGTACCCCCAGCCTGACCACCAGTGAGGCTGACCTGGGGGTCATTGACCCGGATACCGTGAACATTGTTGCCCACGGTCACGTGCCCCTGGTCGCCACGGCGGTGCTGATGGTTGCGGAAAGCGAGGAAATGCAGGCACTGGCTAAACAGGCAGGGGCAAAGGGCATTAAGGTATATGGCTCTATGTGCACCGGCCAGGAACTGATGCAGCGTTCCGCCACCAGCGGCAAGGGCTTTGCCGGCCAGTTGGGTAACTGGCTGACCCAGGAGTTCATGATTGCCACCGGTGCGGTGGACCTGGTGATGATGGACATGAACTGCTCCATCCCTGGCATGAAAACAGTAGCCGACCGTTTCCACACCAAACTGGTGGCTGTGGACCGGATCTTACGCATGGCCGGCGTGACCGACCATGTGGATTACCAGCCGGAACAGGTGGCGGAACAGGCCAAGGAACTTATCCGCATGGCCGTAGATGCATACAAAAACAGGGGTAAAGATATCCTGATCCCCACTAACAAATCCGGTGCTGTGGCCGGTTTCTCGGTGGAGACCATCTTGGGCGCTTTGGGCGGCAGCCTGGATCCCTTGCTGGATGCCATCAAAAAGGGTGCCATTAAGGGTATCGTGGCGGTGGTGGGCTGTACCAACAACCGTAACGGCCATGACACCAAGGGTCTGACCATCATGAAAGAGTTGATCAAACAGGACGTTCTGGTTATCAACGCCGGTTGCATGAGCAGTGCGGCCCAGATTGAAGGACTGATGCTGCCAGCCGCCGCCGAAGAAGCCGGGGAAGGCCTGAAGGCGGTCTGCAAGGCCCTGGGTATCCCGCCGGTATTGAACTTCGGGTCCTGTGTGGACATCGGCCGGATCGGCGTGGCGGTAACGGTGATTGCCAATGCCCTGGGAGTTGATCCCAGTGACCTGCCGGTGGCGGCTTCAGCGCCGGAATACCTGGAGCAAAAAGCGGTGGTGGACGGAGTGTTCGCCGTGGCCTTCGGGCTCCTGACCCACATCGGTCCGGTGCCGCCGGTAACCGGTGGTCCGCTGGTCACCAAGGTGTTGACCGAGGATATCGAGTCCCTGCTGGGCGGTAGGGTACTGGTGGAGGAAGACCCGGTCAAAGCCGCCCAGGCCATGGTGGCCCACATCGACGCCAAACGGGCCAAACTGGGTATCTAACACCAACAGGAAAATGCCCGTGGAACCGTCGGGTTTCACGGGCTATTTCCCCAAAAGGAATATCCCGGCAGGGAGGAAGGAGGAACGGGAATGCAGCGGATCATGCTTCATCTCGACCGGTGCAACGGGTGTTTGACCTGCACCCTGGCCTGTGCAGCTGCCCATTCCAAATCCGGCCACATCATTGGTGCCATGATGGAAGGGGTACAGTCCAGGATCCATATTCAGTCCGTTAAAGGAAAGGCGGTGCCGGTGTTGTGCCGCCACTGCGAGGAACCGGCCTGTGTGGATGCCTGTATGGCGGGTGCCATGCAGAAGAACCCTGTCACAGGCATTGTCACCAACGATGGTAATGAACAGTCCTGTGTGGGCTGCTGGATGTGCATCATGGCCTGCCCCTACGGTGTCATTGTCCAAAGCAAGGACGGCACCGTAGCTGTAAAATGTGACGGGTGCAAGGACAGGGAGATTCCCGCTTGTGTGGAAGCCTGCCACACCCGAGCCCTGGAATACATGGATGTTGACGAATTTGCGGCGGTTAAGCGGCAGGAGACCGCCTACCAGCTGGCCAAACCGGCTGTATAACACCCGCTGTGGGCAAAGGGAACGGTTCACCGATTTAAGGAGGTGTATCAAATGCGGCATGTGATTATCGGGAATAGCATCGCTGCCATCAAGGCGGTTGAGGCTATCCGTTCGGTGGATCGCAAGGCGCCCATCACCATTATTGCCGACGAGCACGGCCCGGCCTATTCCCGTTGCCTGCTGCCGGACTACCTGGCCGGTACCCGCAGTGAGGCAGACCTGTCCATCCGGTCCCGTGACTTCTACCGCCAAATGGGGGTGGAGCTGGTACTGGGCCGGGCGGTGACCAAAGTTGTCCCGGCGGACAGGGAAGTAGAACTGGCCGGCGGGTTGCGCTACGGGTATGACCGGTTGCTGATTGCCACGGGCAGTTCCACCTTTATGCCGCCAATTCCTGGCCTGGGCGGTAACGGGGTTTTCGGCCTGCGTTCCCTGGGAGATGCCAAGGCCATCCAATCCGCCCTGCCGGGTGCTCGGCGGGCGGTGGTGGTGGGGGCTGGCCTGGTCGGCCTGGAAGCGGCCTACGCCCTATACCGCCGGGGTCTGGAGGTCACGGTGGTGGAGAAAATGCCACAGATTTTACCCCAGCAATTTGACCGCCGGGCCGCGCACATTTTAAGACAGGACATGGAAACGGAGGGGATCCGGTTCATCCTGGGCTGCGGCATCCAGGAGGTGGCCGGGCCATCCCTCTGGTCCCGGGTGATGGGCAAAGCCGGGCAGGGGGTTTTCCTGGAAGGTGGCGAGCGGCTGAAAGCGGAGCTGGTGGTGGTAGCCACCGGTGCCGTGCCCAACGTGGGGCTGGTGCAGGATACCGGTATCAAGGTGAACAGGGGTATTGTGGTGGACCGTTTTATGCAGACCAGCATCCCGGGCATTTACGCTGCTGGTGATGTGGCGGAAACAAGGGACGCTGTGACCGGCCTGTACGGCCTGTCCCCCATCTGGCCCAACGCTGCCGCCCAGGGCCGCATTGCCGGGCTGAATATGGCCGGGGTGCAGCGGGAATACTCCAGCATGGTGGGTATGCAAAACGCCGTGGAATTCAGGGAGGTACCGGCCATAGCTGTCGGCATCGTCAACACCCCCGGTGATGACTACGAGGTCTTTGCCGACTACCGGCCAGATAAGAACTACTACCGTAAGCTGGTAATGAAGAACGATGTGCTGGTGGGGATGATCCTGGTGGGGGATATCCGGTCCGCCGGGGTTCTATCAGGTTTGATCAAGAAAAAAGCCAATGTCCGGACGTTCAAACACCTGCTGCGCAGGCCGGACTTCGGCTACGGCCACCTGCTGGTGAAACTGGCCTAACAACGGGTTTTAATATGATAAACTACAGGCGGGGAGGATATCTTCTCGCCTTATTCTTTCCGGTCAATCCAACCGAGCTAGCCGGATATCTTTACGCCCATCCATGCTATAATGCACCTAGGAGGTGGGGCCAGTGGCGGAACACTTTCGGATGGTAATCGAGAGTGCGGACAGGGTAGGGGTCACCCTTGATGTTTTACAGGTGATCTACCGCTTTAAGTTAAACATCGTCTCCATGGACGTGTCACCGGAGCTAATCCATCTCAAACTGAGCGGGTTTGCACCTCAATTATATAGCCAGTTGG
Source organism: Firmicutes bacterium UBA2598 (assembly GCA_002339345.1). GTDB lineage: Bacteria > Bacillota > PH28-bin88 > PH28-bin88 > PH28-bin88 > UBA2598. The sequence continues at coordinate 9,595 of DDKM01000058.1, forward strand.
TGGAGCAGTTAATGGATGTCCAGGGTGTGCGCAAGGTGGCGGAGGTGGAGGCCCTGCCTTCGGAACAGCGGGAGCAGCAGTTGGCCGCCATCCTGCACACAGTCAGCGAGGGGATTATCGCGGTGGATGCCAGTGGTGTAATTACTTTGCTGAATCCTGCGGCTGAGCGGGTGTTAATCAGTTCTGCCAGCAGCGCCCTGGGCCGGCCCATTCAGGAGGTGCTGTCCGATGAAGTGCCCATTCTGCAGGCACTGGCTACAGGTAAGGGCTATGACCACCAGGAAATGATGATCAATACCCCCCGGGGCCGCAGCCACTATATTACCACCGGGCGGGTGATTAAGAACGAGCAGGGCCAGATCACCGGGGCGGTGGCGGCCATGAAGGATATGAACCAGGTGCGGGAATTGGTCTATTCCATCACCCGGCCATCCATGATTACCTTTGGGGACATTGTGGGTAGGAGCAAGGTCATCCAGCAGGTGATAAGCCTGGCCAAGACGGTGGCCCGGACGGATTCCACCGTGATGTTGCGGGGAGAAAGCGGTACCGGCAAGGAGCTTTTTGCCAGGGCCATCCACATGGCCAGCCCCAGGCGGAACCGTCCCTTCGTACCTGTGAACTGTGCCGCCCTACCGGATACTTTGCTGGAAAGCGAGCTGTTCGGGTACGAACAGGGGGCCTTTACCGGTGCCCAAAGGGGAGGCAAACAAGGGCTGTTTGAGTTTGTCCACCGGGGGACCCTGTTTTTGGATGAAATCGGTGAACTGCCGCGGCACTTACAGGCCAAACTACTGCGGGTGCTGCAGGAGGGAAAGGTGCGCCGGGTTGGCGGCCAGGAGGAGATCCCGGTGGATGTCCGGTTGGTCACCGCCACCAGCCGCAACCTGGAGGAGATGGTGCGCCGGGGAGACTTCCGGGAAGATCTCTATTACCGCCTAAACGTCATTCCCCTGTTCCTGCCCCCTTTGCGCGGGCGGAAGGAGGACATCCCCTTGCTGGTGGAAAATCTCATTGCCAAACTCAACTCTCGCTTGGGCACCAGGGTGGAAGGGGTATCGGAAGCCGCCATGCAAAAACTGCTGGGACACAACTGGCCAGGGAATATCCGGGAACTGGTCAATGTGGTGGAGCGGGGAATCAACCTGGCTGGCGGGGCGACCGTTTTGGAACCGGTCCATCTGGCCCTTCACACAATGGAAATGTATCCCGGAGGGTGGCTGGCGACCGTTCCCACAGTACAGTGGGGATCGGCTGTCCAAACCCATCAGGCAGTACCTGTCGAAGGGGTAATCCGTCCGGCATTTGGTCAAGTGGGTGATGTCCAGAGTGAAGATAGGCCATCCTGCCAGCCAATCCATCCAGCGGCCCCAGCCGGTGTACCCGGCTCACTGGATTTACCCGGACCAACAGGGACCCCGGTGACAAGACGCACCACACCGAGTGGAGAGAAGGATGGAGCGGGAACCGCAACCGGGATCAGCCTGGCCGCTGCCGTGGCCCGGACGGAGGCGGAAATGCTGGCCGAAGCTTTAGCCAAACACCATTCTGTTCGGCAGGCGGCGAGGGCCCTCGGTCTTTCCCATACCGCTGTCTTGCAAAAAATGCGCAAGTATGGTCTAACACGATCAAAGTAACCGCCAAGTATCTTCTTTTCGTAATTATTTCTTAGTAGAATCTTGCGCAAATCTCCGGTGCCAGTGCTTACTGATTGCTGAACATCTCGCTCGTACCCGTAATGGGTTTGCGGCCTTGATAAACTAGGAAAAAGGAATGTGGGAGATGAACACAATCCAAACCGTAGTTCGTAGTTTTTTTCCGCCTTCTCCGGAAGCATGGACCATCATGCCTAATCACCTGGCCGATATCGGGCGTGCCCAGCTATTCGGCACGGCGGAACAGGGCGACCTGGTGATCACGGACATCCACTGCCGGCGTGCTTTTTTAGCAGGTGGAAGATTAACACCAAACATCCAAAAATGGTTGATTGACTATGCCGGCACCTGTACAACTATATTTGGCGTTAGTAAACTGCTTGATGAGATTGTAACCATTTTCCCCAATCTTTCTCCTTATGTCTCTGTATTCGCCAGCTATGAGCTTTCCGAAACAGCCTTGTCTTTTATGTCTCCCTTGGGTTTTGAAGTCAGGCCAGTTTCCGTGAAAGATGTTCACTGTCTCGCCAACCTAAATGCGGGCTGGTTGTGGGCGCATTTGAATAATCCGGCAGAGTTATTTCAGCATTCCAACCCCTTTGGCGCGTATGTTGATGGACAGCTTGCGGCTCTGGCCGTGGATCTGTTTAAAGCGGGCTCTTTTGGCGATATTGGTACAGCTGCCTCCCCAAGCTACCGCAGACAGGGGTTTGCTTATGCTAGCTGTACAGCACTTTTACGCAACCTGGTAAATGCGGGTATAATGCCCGTATGGAATACCTTGGTAGGTCACCAGGCTTCAGAAAGCCTTGCTCAAAAGCTGGGGTTCAAAAAGCACTCCAATTATCAAGTAATCTGGATAAGGTGATCTGGGAATTGGCGTGGAGAGCCCGAATGATGCCCGCAAAATCACCATCATGGCAAGTTGTCATGCCAAATGGAAGCATATCGTGCCATTTTGGAATAATTGTGAACCGTTGATGTCCAGGGATATCAGCTTTTTCTCTTTTTTGCTCCTGGCACAAAAGTTGCATTGACATGAAGGATGGAAAAACATTAGTCATCTGTGCAAGGGAGCGATCCAGCATGGACAATAAAGAACACGGGTTTGCCACCAGGGCCATTCATGCCGGACAAGTTCCGGATCCGGCCACCGGGGCGCTGGCAACCCCCATTTACCAGACATCCACCTTTGTATTCAATAATGTGGAAGAGGGTGCGGGACGTTTTGCCGGGGAGATGCCGGGTTATATTTATTCCCGCATCGGCAACCCCACCCAAACAGCCCTGGAGGAAAAGATGGCGGCGCTGGAGGGCGGTGAGGCCGCCCTGGCCTTCGGTTCAGGCATGGCCGCCATTTCCGCCGTAATCCTGGCACTTGTGCAAAACGGGGACCACATCCTGGCGGACACCACCTTGTATGGGTGCACCCATGCCCTGTTTTCCCACCTGCTGCCCCGCTTCGGGGTGGAGGTGACCTTTGTGGACATGACCGATCCGGAGAATGTGGCCAGGTCCCTGCGGCTTACCACCAGGGTGGTCTACCTGGAAACACCCGCCAATCCCACCATGAAGCTGGTGGACATCCGGGAGGTTGTCAGCCTAACCCGGGGAACGGGGGCTGCCGTGGTGGTGGACAACACCTTCATGTCCCCCTATTTGCAGCGTCCCCTGGAACTGGGTGCCCATGTGGTGGTGCACAGTGCCACCAAGTACCTGGGCGGGCATGGGGATGTCATCGCCGGGGTGGCGGTGGGCCCGCAGGAGCTGATGGACCGTATCCGGGTGACCACCCTGAAGGATATTGGTGGGGTGATCAGTCCCTTTGACGCCTGGCTGGTTCTGCGGGGCATCAAAACCCTGGCGGTACGCATGGATCGCCACAACCTGAACGGGATGGCGGTAGCCCGCTTCTTGGAAAACCATCCGGCGGTGGAAAAGGTCCATTATCCCGGTCTGCCGTCCCACCCCCAGCATACCCTGGCTATCCGGCAGATGCGGGGTTTTGGGGGGTTGATTTCCTTTGAACTGCAGGGCGGGTTTGAGGCTGCACGGCGTCTATTGAACAATGTGCGCCTTTGTCACCTGGCGGTCAGCCTGGGGGATGTGGACACCCTCATCCAGCACCCGGCTTCCATGACCCATGCGGTGGTACCCAGGGAGCAGCGGCTGTTGGCCGGCATCACCGACGGTCTGGTCCGCCTGTCCGTCGGCCTGGAGGATGTGGAAGACATTATCGGCGACCTGGCCCAGGCCTTGAGCAAGGCTTATTTGAAACAGGCCAGCAACAGTAATGTCAATAAGGGATTGCTGTGAACGGAAAACTGAGGCAAGATACCGGTTCTTGCCACGGCAGTAAGCGACGAAGCCGGGGAGTATCCCCGGCTTCACGGCTGTGTTCTGAAACCTTTTTTGACAGGTGTAGCCCTTGGCTTCCAGGCAATCGAATCGACGTATCAAGGCAAGGTAACTGCCCGTCAGGATGCAGGGATTATGGTATTTCAAATCCAATCAGGCCAGGCCGGTTGCCAGGGCGATGGCGAGGAAGAAGAGCATTACTCCGACGATCAACTGGATGGTCCTCATGGTCACCTTCTTGATCATTCTGGCACCGAAAAAAGACCCCAGGAACGCGGCGGTTATGGCCGTGATCACCAGGCTCACACCACCGGTCCCGCTCAAGGCGGCGAAGTCTCGCGCAAAGAACGAGACGCCGTAGACGGTGAGGCGGGATACGTCGACGACCACCGCCGCAATGACTCCCGTCCCCACGAAAGCCTCCTTGTCAAGCCCAAGCCGGAGAAGAAAGGCTGAGCGAAGAGCCCCCTGGTGCCCGGAAAGACCCCCGAAAAAGCCCGAGAGCGCCCCGCCCAGTGACAGGTACTTGCGGTCAAAGGAGAGTTTTTCCAGCCGCGGGACCAGCTCGAACAGGGCAAAGCCGATCATCAGGCCGGCAATAACCAGCTTGATCACTGTGATCTGGTGCATCTGGCCGCCCAGGGAATACTGGGTGACGGGGGGCAGTTTGGAGAAGTAGTTGAGCAACATGGCGCCCACCATGGCCGTGATGGCGGCGGGAACGGCAAACTGGGCGACAACCTTCCAATCGGCCTTCTTGCCCATCAAAACGGCCTTGAAGATGTTATTGGCCAGATGGACGACAGCGGTAGCCCCCACCGCGACCTCCACCGGGAAAAACAGGGCGAAAACCGGCATCAGGATGGTTCCAAGTCCAAATCCCGAAAACAGGGTCAGCGCCGCCACTACCAGTGCGGCCAGAGATACAACAACGTATTCCACACTCGTTCATCCTTTCTTGGGGTCATGGTCCTCCCTCGAAAAGCTCCCCGAAGAGTTCCCGAACCTTCTCTTTGGCACTTTGTAATACCTGCCTGCCGGTGGAGGTCAGCTCATAGACTCTGCGTATCCTACCACCGGCTTCCTCTCGCATCGAAACCAGGTAACCCTTCTCCTCTAACCCGTGCAGGATCGGGTACAGCGTCCCTGGGCTGATCTTGTAGCCGTGCCGGGCCAGTTCTTCGATGATGCCAAGACCAAAGATCCTTTCCGTAGCGGCATGATGCAGGATGTGCAACCGGATAAACCCTGCATAGAGGTCCTTATCTTCCAGCACACCTCTCCTCCTTAGTATCGTATTTCGTTATCGTACATCGATAATATCAAACAAAACCCGTCCCTGTCAAGAGGTTACAAGCAGCTTCCTCACCAGGAGCGGCCGTTTTAATGTCTAAATTTCTTTATCCATTACAGGTGTATCGCGTTGCCAGCGAGAAAATAGCAATATCCTTGAACGGAAGCTGGGGTGAGGGGATGGCCGGGCATTTGGTAGGGAGCCAGAAGGTGGGGGTGTTGCGGGCGTGGACAACCACAGCGCCTGGCCTGGTGGTGCGCCCTGGGGAGGTGGTCACCGCCCTGGTCAAGGGCTCGCATAATGGCCAGGCGGACTTGCTGATTAAAGGTTATCACCTCACTGCTGAGACAACCTTGGACCTGGCTGCGGGCAGCAGGGTGCGCCTGCTGGTGGAAGGACAGGGAAATAGCGGTGAACTGCTCCTCAGGGTGCTGCCCGGCTCCGGTCCGGCTCCCGGGACTGGACAACCTCAAACGGCGGATTTGCTGCAAGCACTGGGATTGCCGTCAGATAACCTGCACCGGACAGTGACCGAGGCTTTACTGCGGCTGGGCTTTATGCCCCAGAAAGCCGGGATTGAAAGCCTGGTTCATACCGCTAACCAGCTGGGGATAAAGCCCCAGTCGGTACCTGGCCTGGTCTGGCTGTGGTCCCATGGCTTGCCTGTAAGCCGGGAGGGCAGTGAGGCCCTGGCCCGGCAGATGCCGTTGATGCCCCCAGCCCCCGGCGGGCCATCCCTAGCGAGCCTGCAGGGATTTTTGGCAGGCAGGGTCGATGGCCAGCCACACCCGCTGGCCCTTTGGCTGCAGGATGTGGTTGACCAGCTGCAAATAAAGCCCGCAGATGGTACGGAAGCGGCCACAGCCAGGTTGGCTTCGTTAGCCCGGAATTTGGGGCTAAGTTATGAGGCAGATTTAACGGGGACGCTGTCTGGCCAGGCGGGTAAATTCGGGTCCCTGGGTGAGATTTTGCGGCAGTCGGGTATAAAGCCCCTACTCCTTGCCCTGGCCAGCGAACCCCGGCCCAGCCAGGAAGGGCAAAGCCTGCTGCGGGTGGCTACCGGCCTGTTGGAGCGGGTTACCGCCCTGCAACTTCTTAGTGTGAGCGGCAATGGCTTATGGCTTTGGGGGAACGGCATGTTGTCCTACCAGGAAATACCTTTCCTTATGCAGCTAAAACAGGAATGGCAGCGGGAACAGGACAGAGGGGAGGGTGAAACTGCCCCTAATGAGGGAAAGCCCTACTACCGGGTCCTTATCGGCCTCACCATGCCGGTGCTTGGCCCGGTAGGCGCCAGGTTGGTGCTGGCGGGTCAATCCCTATCTTGCGACATCCAGGTGGAAAGAGCCGAGGCTGCCCGCCTGTTGGCCATGCACCTACCCCGGCTGGAGCAAGGGTTTGCGGCTTTGCCGTGGCCTGTACGTTTGAGTTACCGGTTGGAGAAACCCGGTTATCTGCGGCAGACCATCCAGCGGGAGATGGGTGCCCCTCAGCCTGCGGGCGGGATAGATATCAGAGTTTAAGCACCAATCATTAAGTCAAAATGAGGTGATGGGTACGGCCATGGACACAAAGGATGGCAGGGAGAATGAAAGAGCCACGGAACCAAAGGGTCTTGCAGCCAATTCCGGTATGGCCAGGGCTGTTGCCCTGAAATATACTCCGGGAGAGCACACAGCACCGCAAGTGGTGGCTGCTGGTCGGGGTTTGGTGGCCCAAAGAATCCTGGACCGGGCCAGGGAGGCGGGGGTGCCCGTGCACCGGGACGCAGCTCTGGTACAGGCTTTGAGCGCTCTGGAGGTGGGAGATGTCATCCCGCCAGAACTGTACCAGGCGGTGGCCGAGGTATTGGTTTTCTTGTTGGACCTGGAGCGGGAAGCCAACGGATCTCTGGGCCGAGAACAGCCGACCCAGGTATGAGTCGGTCAGACCTGGGCATATACTTCAGGACAAGGCAACATCGAAGGTGTACAAGGAGGATTTGGCGATCCATGGACGAAGTTGTATTCCTGCAAGCAAAAGAACACCTGTCCCAGTCAGATCAGGTAATAGCCAATCTCATTACCCAATACCCCGATTTCACGCCGCGCAGGGCCTTTGGCACACCCTTTGAGATCCTGTGCGAGTCCATTATCTCCCAGCAATTGTCCGTCAGGTCGGCGGACGCCATCTGGGGGAAATTTCACACCCGCTTTGGCCCGGTGATAAACCCGCAAGCGGTCCTGGCAGCCTCCGACGACGACTTGCGCCGGTGTGGGTTATCATCGCAAAAGACCCGTTATTTGAGACATTTGGCGGAATCCATACTTGACGGGACGGTCACCCCGGCTGACTTTCCCGGGATGAGTGATGGGGATATTAACGGCCAGCTGACCCGGGTTAAAGGTATCGGCCCGTGGACTGTCCATATGTACCTCATCTTCGGGATGGGCAGGCCAGACGTGCTGCCGGTAGATGATTACGGCCTGAAGCAGGCCATCAAAACCCAGTACGGTCTGGACCAATTGCCATCCAGAAATACCATCACCCAGCTGGGCCAGGCGTGGCAGCCCTACCGATCGGTGGCCTGCCTTTACCTCTGGCGGAGCCTGGACAACAAGCAGCAAGGCAGCACTGAAAGCTAGATTGCTGGCACCAGTGACCGGGCCCGTTGCTGGCTGCGACAGTATCGGTATCACGTCCCGCACAGGTATACAGGAGGATTTGCATGATCATTCCATTACCCAGACTTGCCAGCCGTAAGTACAGTGGTCTGCTGGCTCCCCTCAATAACCGGAACTACCGTTTACTATGGGTGGGTGGTACCATCTCTGTAATCGGAGATTTCTTTCAACAGGTAGCCCTTTCAACCTTGGCTCTGGAGCTAACCAACAAACCCTCGGGCTGGGGGGCAGTGCTAATGGTCCAGGCTGTTCCCCGTGCCCTCTTGATGTTGGTTGGCGGGGTGGTCACCGATCGTTTTCAGCCCCGGCGGGTGATGTTTGTTTCCAGTATTCTGCAGGCCCTTGTGGTCGGAGCCCTGGCTGTCTTGTCCGTCCTGGACAGGATTGCTCTTTGGCATTTATACATATATGCACTGCTTTTTGGCACCATATATGCTTTTTCTTTACCTGCCGCCAATTCCATCCTCCCGACTTTGGTGGCAAAGGATCAGCTGCGGAGCGCTACCGCTCTTTCCCAAGTTACAGGCACATTAGCGCGGTTTTTAGTACCGCCCTTCGCCGGCCTTCTTATTGCAGCGGCAGGGCGTTCCCTCGGGTTTGCCATCAACGCCTTTTCTTTTCTGGTTGTAGCCTTTTGCCTTTCATTAATCCAATCCGGGATGAGCCAAAAGAATGAGGTTGGTACGCCCATGAGCCAGATGAAAGAAGGCTTGCTGGCTGCCAAGCAGGATCCGGTCATATGGAACATCACCATACTGGCAACTGTTTATTTTTTTGGCTTCGCCGGGGCGACCTTTGTAGGGTTACCCGCCCTTGCCAAGCTGGTATTTATGGCAGGGGAACAGGGTGTAGGGCTTGTTTTCGGAGCTACGGGAGTTGGCTCTTTGTTAGGGGCGGTTATACTAGGCTCGGTGAAAAAGATATCGTGCCAGGGGTTAGTAGGCTGTACCAGTGTGGTTGGTGCCGGTCTCACCCTGGCAGCAGCAGGGCTGGCGCCGACCCTATGGTCTGCGGTTCCTTACCTTGTGCTTTCTGGTATGCTAAGCCCCGCCTTTTCCCTGATTTTTACTCCCCTCTTGTATACCCGAACCCCGGAACATGTGCGGGGGAGGGTAATGTCACTGTTCAATCTAGGTGTCTTCGGTTTATATCCTCTGTCTTACGGCCTGGCCGGCTTGGTGGGAGATCTTTACGGTCCAAGGTTTATCGTGGCTTTTGGGGGTTTATTTATTTCCTTGGCTGGGTTGTTAGGGTTGTCCCAAAAACCCCTGCGGGAGGTGTAATATCTGACAATAACCTCCATCCCTTAGCCAAGGCTATACCGATCCTGAAGGTGGTGGGAGACCTCCTGCAAAAGGGCGAAGGATTTGGCCACCGTTTCTCCCCCGTCCAGGTTTAATAGGCAGCAGCGGGTGCGGGGGCCAGCCAGGCCCGGGACAGCAGCAATTTCGCGGAACAATACGTCCTGTGCTACCTGGGAATGGCCAGCCTCTCATCCCCGCCCTTCACTTCGTTCTGGACGGGGACTTCCCGGCGGGTGAGTTAAAGTCCCCGTTCTTCGGTGTCCGTCAAAGTGGGAATA
>DDKM01000104.1 GCA_002339345.1 Firmicutes bacterium UBA2598
TGGTCACCGCCATCCGCGAGTAAACGCCCCCATGCCGGCGGATACCGGCAGGAAATAATGGCTATACTTGTTAGGGACAGGCGTTCCATGGCAGAACTTTGGGCAGAGAACCTTGGACCGGTCTTGTTCCATCACAGGTGCCAGGCTGCGGCCTGGCACCTGTGCCTGGAGGGCTTTCCAGTATTGACAGTAAAATTTGTTTGTGATAAATTATGTGGGTACATGACACGGATCCAGGTGTTTAGTGGGGGGTGGCTATCAATGCGTGTAAGTGTTACTCTGGCATGTACCGAATGCAAACGGCGGAATTACATCACCAACAAGAACAAGAAGAACGATCCTGAGCGAATTGAACTGAAAAAGTACTGCAGCCACTGCAAAACCCACACCGCCCATAAAGAAACGAAGTAAGGCGGTAGGCAGGCGCAGGGTCGCTGCGGAAAAGGAAGTGATATAATGGCAACGGCGAAAAGCGCGGTAGCCGGGGAAAAGATCACCAGCCGCTTTCAGCGGTTTTTCCGCGGTGTGCTGGCTGAGTTGAAAAAGGTGCACTGGCCGACCAGGCCGGAGTTGATTACATACACCAGTGTGGTGCTGGTGTCGGTAGCGCTGGTTGCTCTGGTCATCTGGATTATTGATTCGGCCTACAGTTTCTTGCTGGGTCGTATCGTGCCGTAGTATTTTTCCCGATAGAAGGCTTGGGGGGCGTTAACCCCCAGGGGGTTCCGTCAATGGAAAAACAGTGGTTTGTGGTCCATACCTATTCCGGCTACGAGAATAAGGTCAAGGCCAACCTGGAAAAACGAGTGGAATCCATGAATATGGGTGACAAGATTTTCCGGGTGATTGTGCCTGTTGAGGACGAGGTATCGGTAAAGGATGGTAAGAAGAAAATCAATAAGCGCAAGGTTTACCCCGGTTACGTATTGGTGGAGATGGTGATGACCGACACCTCCTGGTATGTGGTGCGCAACACCCCGGGAGTGACCGGTTTTGTCGGTACCGGTGCCAAGCCCATCCCGTTGCAGCCAGGTGAAGTGCGCCAGATCCTGAAGGCCATGGGTATGGATGAACCAAGGCGGCGGGTGGACTTTGTGGTGGGAGAAAGTGTGCGGGTCACCGGTGGTCCCTTTGAGAATTTCATCGGCGGTATTGATGAAATCTATCCGGATAAGGGCAAGCTCAGGGTGATGGTATCCATGTTTGGCCGGGAAACCCCGGTGGAGCTGGATTTTTATCAAGTGGAAAAACTTTAATTTAGAACGATGTTGTGCTGAAGGAGGTGGACATCAATGGCTAAAAGGGTCACCGCCCTGATCAAGCTGCAGTGTAATGCGGGCAAAGCCACACCGGCTCCTCCCGTAGGTCCTGCCCTTGGTCAGCATGGTGTGAATATCATGGCTTTTTGCAAGGAGTTTAACGAACGCACCGCCAACCAGGTTGGACTGATCATTCCGGTAGAAATTACCGTCTACGAAGACAGGTCCTTTACCTTTGTTACCAAAACTCCGCCGGCAGCGGTGCTGCTGAAAAAGGCGGCAGGTATTGAAACAGCTTCCGGTGAGCCGAACCGGAAGAAGGTGGGCAAAGTTTCCCGGGACAAGGTGCGGGAAATCGCCGAGACCAAAATGAAGGACCTTAATGCTGCCAGTGTTGAGGCGGCCATGCGGATGGTGGAAGGCACCGCCCGCAGCATGGGTATCGAAATCGTGTAGCTCGCTAAAAAAGTGGGAGGGCATCGTCCCGTTGGCACCACAAGGAGGAAATAACCATGCCGAAACCGGGTAAGAAGTACCAGGAAGCAGCCAAGCAGGTCAATCGCAACAACCTGTACGAACCGGCTGAAGCCATCGAACTTGTCAAAAAGACCGCCTCCGCCAAGTTTGACGAAACGGTGGAAGTGGCGGTAAGACTGGGTGTGGATCCCCGTCACGCCGACCAGCAGGTGCGCGGCACCGTTGTGCTGCCCCACGGCACCGGTCGTACCCGCCGGGTGCTGGTTTTCGCCAAGGGCGAAAAGGCCAAGGAAGCGGAGAACGCCGGAGCGGATTTCGTTGGTGCAGAAGACATGGTGGCGAAAATTGAGGGTGGCTGGCTAGATTTCGATGTGGCCATTGCCACGCCGGATATGATGGGTGCCGTAGGTAAGCTGGGCCGGGTGCTGGGTCCCAGGGGCCTGATGCCAAACCCCAAAACAGGTACCGTCACCTTTGAGGTGGAAAAGGCCATCAGGGAAGTAAAAGCAGGTAAAATTCCCTTCCGGGTGGATAAGGGCGGTATCGTCCATGCTCCCCTGGGCAAGGTTTCCTTTGATAATGAAAAGCTGGTGGAGAACTTCCAGGCGCTGATGGAAGCCCTGGTCAAGGCCAAGCCGGCAGCCGCCAAGGGGCAGTATGTCCGGGCGGTAACGGTAGCCTCCACCATGGGCCCTGGCGTCAGGGTCAACCCCCTCAAGGCCCAGGCCAGGTAGCCCAAGGCATACAAAGGGGAAAACCGCATAGCCCTCCTTGGAGACTGTAGACAGCAGGCGCAGTGTGCTTAATGTACCCGTTTTAGGGGATGCCTGCCGAGGCTTCCGCGAGTCGGCACATGTTTATGACTGTTGCTGGCCTCCGTATGTCTACACGGAGGCTTTGCGTTTTTCGAAATCCATTCAACCGCCCCTGCCGGGGTGGAAGCAAGGAGGTGTTCGGTAAGGGTGAATAAACAGCGCAAGAAGAAGGAAATCGCCGTTGGCGAGATTCGTGAGCGGCTCAGTCGTTCCCCATCGGCGGTGCTAACCGATTACCGCGGCTTGACGGTGGGGGAGGCTACCCGGCTACGTAGCCAGCTGCGGGAGGCTGGCGTGGAATTCAAGGTATTGAAGAATACCCTGACCAAACGGGCTGCGGATGAGGTCGGTATTACCGGGTTGGAAACCTACCTGGAAGGTCCGACGGCCATCGCCTTCAGCAGTACCGATCCCGTTGCGCCGGCCAAGATTCTACTCCAGTTCATCAAGACTGCCAAGAAGATGGAGATTAAGGCCGGTATCCTGGAGGGCAAGGTTATCGATCCCGATGGGGTGAAGGCCCTGGCAGATCTGCCTTCCCGGGAAGAACTGCTGGCCAAACTGGCAGGCAGCATGAAGGCTCCCCTTTATGGGCTGGCTTCGGTGCTGGCGGGTCCCATGCGCAACTTTGTGTATGCCCTGGACCAGATCAGACAGCAGAAAGAGGCCAGCTAGGAGTACAAGCCTGGAGGGGACGCCTGTTGTCCCAGGTGGCCCTAAATCCCAATGCTTAAGGCTAATCATGTTAATTAATTATGAAAGCTAATAAGGAGGTATAGTCTAAGATGTCCAAAGTACAAGAGATTCTGGAAGCCGTAAAGGGCATGACCGTTTTGGAACTGGCGGAACTGGTAAAGGCTTTTGAAGAAGAATTCGGTGTATCTGCTGCTGCTCCCGTGGCCGTAGCCGCCGCACCCGGTGCCGCAGCCCCCGCTGCTGCTGAGCCGGTGGAAGAACAAACGGAATTTGATGTCATCCTGGCGGCAGCCGGTGACAAGAAGATTAATGTCATCAAGGTCGTACGCGAACTGACTGGTCTCGGCCTCAAGGAAGCCAAGGACCTGGTGGACGGCGCTCCCAAGCCGGTGAAGGAAAAGGTCAGCAAAGAAGAGGCACAGTCCATTAAGGCCAAACTGGTGGAAGCGGGCGCAGAAGTCACCATTAAATAGTTTGCAAAACAGATGCCAAAAGAGGGACGCTCTGCCAAAGAGCGTCTCTATTTTGCTTGACAAAAAAAGCCACTTGTGCTACATTATTAAAACGGCATTTATGCTATTTCTTGCCTGTTTTGTCTTGTGACAACCATTTTCCGCACAACCACCCACGGCAGCGGCATAAATGATGTATATGCAGGCAAGAATAGACAGATAAGGGGATGTGCTACCTGCCATAAAGCGAGGTTCGTTTTGCAGCCTTGCTTTTCAGTTTTGGTCTGGTAAATTTCAGTGGGGGTGACACCGTGCGAATGCCCTATCCGGTTAAGGTAGGCACCCGGGAGAGGTGGACCTACGCCCAGATTAAAGAAGTGCTGGATATGCCCAACCTCATCGAAATCCAGAAAAGTTCTTACCGCTGGTTCATTGAGGAAGGTTTAAAGGAGATGTTTCAGGACATTTCCCCCATCCAGGACTTTACCGGAAATCTAATTCTGGACTTCTGGGACTACACCTTGGGTGAACCCAAGTACTCGGTGGATGAATGCAAGGAAAGGGACATGACCTATGCGGCGCCGCTGCGGGTGAAGGTCCGCCTGATTAACAAAGGAACAGGTGAGGTCAAGGAACAGGAAGTATTTATGGGGGATTTCCCCCTGATGACGGATCAGGGTACATTTATCATAAACGGTGCTGAACGGGTTATTGTCAGCCAGTTGGTGCGATCCCCCGGTGTTTATTATGATTCCCAGGTTGACCCCAGCGGTGTTAAGGTATATGGAGCTACCATCATCCCCAACCGGGGTGCCTGGCTGGAGTTTGAAACGGATATCAATGAAAATATTTATGTGCGGGTGGACCGCACGCGGAAAATCCCTGCCACCGTGCTGGTGCGGGCCCTGGGATACAACACCAATGCTAAAATTCTGTCCTTATTTGACAATGACGGGCGGATCCAGCTCACCCTGGAAAAGGATAATACCGATTCGGAAGAAGAGGCGCTGGTGGAAATTTATAAACGCCTGCGGCCTGGGGAGCCCCCGACGGTGGACAGTGCCCGCCAGCTGCTGGAGACACTGTTTTTCGATCCCAAACGCTACGATCTTGGCAATGTGGGCCGCTATAAACTGCATAAAAAGTTGAAGCACAATGTGTTGTATGCGGAAGGGGGAGGCGCCAACGGCAAGGGAGAGTACATCCGCACCTTGACCAAGGAGGACATCGTGGCGTCCATTAAATACCTGTTACGCCTGATGTCCGGTGAGGTGGAGCCGGATGACATCGACCATCTGGGTAACCGACGGTTGCGCTCGGTGGGGGAGTTGCTGCAGAACCAGTTTCGGATCGGCCTTTCCCGGATGGAGCGGGTGGTTCGGGAGCGGATGACCATCCAGGATGTGGAGGTCATCACTCCCCAGGTGCTGATCAATATCCGTCCGGTGGTTGCGGCCATCAAGGAGTTTTTCGGCTCCTCCCAGCTGTCCCAGTTTATGGATCAAACGAACCCCCTGGCGGAACTCACCCACAAGCGGCGTCTTTCCGCCCTGGGACCAGGTGGCCTGTCCCGGGAGAGGGCCGGGTTTGAGGTAAGGGACGTACACCACTCCCATTACGGGCGGATGTGCCCCATCGAGACCCCCGAAGGTCCCAACATCGGCCTGATCGGATCCTTAAGTACCTATGCCCGGATCAATGAATTCGGTTTTATTGAAACTCCCTACCGGAAGGTGGACAAGGAGCGGGGTATCGTTACCCAGGAAATTGAATACCTGGCCGCCGATGAGGAGGACCAGTATATCATCGCCCAGGCCAACGCCCAGCTGGATGACGAAGGACGTTTTGTGGAACCCCGGGTCAACGCCAGGCACGGCAGCGAGATCCTGGTGGTGCCGGCGGACCGGGTGGATTATATGGATGTTACCCCAAAGCAGGTGTGGAGTATTGCCACCGCCCTGATTCCCTTCCTGGAGCACGATGATGCCAACCGGGCGCTGATGGGTGCCAACATGCAGCGGCAGGCAGTACCCCTTTTGCGCACCGAAGCCCCCTTTATCGGTACCGGCATGGAGTGGAAGACCGCCAGGGATTCCGGTGTGGTGGTACTGGCTAAAAACAGCGGTATCGTTGAACGGGTGGTGGGCAACGAGATCATCGTTCGCAATGATCGGGGCACCCTGGATAGCTATCGCTTGTTAAAGTTCGTCCGGTCCAACCAGGGCACCTGCATTAACCAGAAACCAATCGTCTCCCGCGGCCAGCGGGTGGAAAAGGGTGACGTACTGGCGGACGGTCCCTCCACCGACCATGGTGAACTGGCCCTGGGGAGGAACGTGCTGGTGGCCTTCATGACCTGGGAGGGCTATAATTACGAAGATGCCATCCTCATCAGCGAGAAGCTGGTGAAGGAAGACATGTTTACATCCATCCATATTGAAGAATATGAATGCGACGCCAGGGATACCAAATTGGGGCCGGAGGAAATTACCAGGGACATTCCCAATGTGGGGGAAGATGTACTGAAGGATTTGGATGACCGGGGCATCATCCGGGTAGGGGCGGAGGTACGGCCGGGGGATATCCTGGTGGGCAAGGTGACCCCCAAGGGTGAAACGGAACTCACCGCCGAGGAAAGGCTTTTGCGGGCCATCTTTGGTGAAAAGGCTCGCGAGGTGCGGGACACTTCCCTGCGGGTACCCCACGGGGAATCCGGCAAGGTGGTGGATGTGAAGGTCTTTTCCCGGGAAAACGGGGACGAACTGGCTCCCGGTGTGAACCAGCTGGTCAGAGTCTATGTGGCCCAGAAGCGCAAGATTTCCGAAGGGGATAAGATGGCCGGCCGGCACGGGAACAAGGGTGTCATTTCCCGCATCCTGCCGGAGGAGGATATGCCTTTCCTACCGGACGGGACACCGGTGGAGATAGTGCTGAATCCCCTGGGAGTGCCTTCCCGGATGAATATCGGTCAGGTGCTGGAATGCCACCTGGGATGGGCGGCCAAGGCTTTGGGTATCCATGTGGCCACCCCGGTTTTTGACGGTGCCGACGAGGATGACATTGTGCAGCTTTTGGATAAAGCCGGTCTAATCAGTGAGGGCGCCCCGCCCGGCAAGACCTGGTTGTATGACGGCCGCACGGGTGAACGGTTTGATAACCCGGTGACGGTGGGATATGTGTACATGTTGAAACTGGCGCACCTGGTGGATGACAAGATTCATGCCAGGTCAACCGGTCCCTATTCCCTGGTTACCCAGCAGCCTCTGGGTGGTAAGGCCCAGTTCGGCGGCCAGCGCTTCGGGGAGATGGAGGTATGGGCCATGGAGGCCTACGGTGCCGCCTATACCTTGCAGGAGATCCTCACCGTCAAGTCCGATGACGTGGTGGGCAGGGTCAAAACCTACGAGGCCATCGTCAAGGGTGAAAACGTTCCTGAACCAGGGGTGCCGGAGTCCTTCAAGGTGCTCATTAAGGAACTACAGAGCCTGTGCCTGGATGCCAAGGTACTCACCGAGGAGGACAAGGAGATTGAGATCCAGGGCGATGAGGATGATGTGGTGGAAACCGCCAAGGAATTGGGTATGGATATGCATGGTGAGCGGGAAGGCTTCCGCGGCCGCGGTGAACCGGTAGGGGCGGAAGGAGAACCGGAAGAATATGACGAGTTTGATGACAGCGACTTGGAATTGGGTGATGATGACGCAGTAATCCCTGCCGAGATTGATGATGTCAGCTTTGTAGAGGATGAAGACTATGACGGTGAAGAGGATGACGAATATTAAGGGCTACTTCGATTACCGGTAAGGCTTTGGTAGCCGGTAGATGATCCCGGCGCGAAGGGAGAGAGGCTGTTGTTGGACGTCAATAATTTTGACCGTATACGGATTGGGCTGGCATCCCCCCAACAAATCCGGGCCTGGTCCAGCGGGGAGGTCAAAAAGCCGGAAACCATTAATTACCGTACCCTGCGACCCGAACGGGAAGGGTTGTTTTGCGAAAAGATTTTTGGACCCACCAGGGACTGGGAGTGTCATTGCGGCAAGTTCAAGCGGGTCCGGTACAAAGGCATCGTTTGTGACCGGTGCGGTGTGGAGGTTACCCGTTCCAAGGTTCGGCGGGAAAGGCTGGGGCATATCGAGCTGGCCGCGCCTGTTTCCCATATCTGGTATTTCAAGGGCATTCCCAGCCGGATGGGCCTGATTTTGGACATGTCTCCCCGTTCCCTGGAGAAAGTCCTGTACTTCGTGTCCTATGTGGTGCTGGATGCCGGCGATACTCCGTTAATGAAAAAGCAGCTGCTGACGGAAACGGAATTCCGGGAGTACCGGGAAAAGTACGGGTACCGGTTTACCGCCGGGATGGGTGCCGAGGCCATCAAGGCCCTGCTGGAAGAAATGGATTTGGACCAACTGGCTGCGGAATTGCGCCAGGAGTTGAAGGAAACCACCGGCCAGCGCAAGATCAGGGCCATTCGCCGCCTGGAGGTGGTGGAAGCCTTCAAGCTTTCCGGTAACCGGCCGGAGTGGATGATTCTGGACGTCATTCCGGTTATTCCGCCGGAGTTGCGCCCCATGGTGCAGCTGGACGGCGGCCGTTTCGCCACATCGGACTTAAATGACCTGTACCGGCGAGTGATCAACCGCAACAACCGTTTGAAGCGCTTGCTGGACCTGGGTGCGCCGGACATCATCGTGCGCAACGAAAAACGGATGCTCCAGGAAGCGGTGGATGCCCTGATTGATAACGGCCGGCGGGGCCGCCCGGTTACTGGTCCGGGCAACCGCCCGTTAAAATCCTTGAGCGATATGCTCAAAGGTAAGCAGGGACGCTTCCGCCAGAACCTGTTAGGTAAGCGGGTGGACTATTCCGGCCGCTCGGTGATCGTGGTGGGTCCCGAGCTGAAAATGTACCAGTGCGGCCTGCCTAAGGAAATGGCCCTGGAACTGTTTAAGCCCTTTGTGATGAAGCGGCTGGTGGATGAACAGTTTGTCCATAACATTAAAAGCGCCAAACGGATGGTGGAAAGGGTTCGCCCGGAGGTATGGGATGTCCTGGAAGAGGTCATCAGGGAACATCCGGTGCTGCTAAACCGTGCTCCCACTTTGCACCGCCTGGGCATTCAGGCCTTTGAGCCGGTGCTGGTGGAGGGCCGGGCCTTACAGATTCATCCCCTGGTTTGTACAGCGTACAACGCTGACTTTGACGGTGACCAGATGGCGGTACACGTGCCGCTGTCCGCTGAAGCACAGGCGGAAGCACGGCTGTTAATGCTATCCTCCCATAATATCCTTAACCCCAAAGACGGCCGGCCGGTGGCGTCTCCCACCCAGGATATGGTGTTGGGCGCATACTACCTGACGGTGGTCAAGGAAGGTGCCATGGGAGAGGGCAAGCGTTTCCGGGATTACGACGAGGCCCTGATGGCCTATCACAGCGGTGTCATCTCCCTCCATGCCATGATCAAAGTACGCATGGACGGCAAGCTGGTGGAAACCACCATCGGCCGCCTGATCTTCCATTATGAAGTACCCATTCCCCCGGAACTGGGCTTCTATAACATGGAGATCGGCAAAAAGCAATTGGGTGAAATAGTGGCTAACTGTTACTACAATATGGGTAATGCCGCCACCGCCAAGCTGTTGGACGGGATCAAGAAGCTGGGTTTTGCCTACTCCACCAAGGCTGGCATTACCATCGGCATTACCGACATCGATGTGCCCACCGACAAGCGCCGCATCCTGGAGGAGACGGAAGCGCAGGTGGATAAGGTGGAGGCACAGTATCGGCGCGGCCTGATCTCCGAGGACGAGCGCTACCACCGGGTTATTGAACTGTGGAACGGAGCCACCGATGCGGTGACCAAACGTCTCATGGATACCCTGGATAAATTTAACCCGGTGTTCATGATGGCCACCTCCGGCGCCCGGGGTAATGTGCAGCAGATCCGTCAGCTGGCGGGGATGCGGGGGTTGATGGCGGACCCCTCCGGGCGGATTATCGACCTGCCCATTAAAGCCAATTTCCGCGAGGGGCTGACGGTGTTGGAATACTTTATTTCCACCCACGGCGCCCGGAAAGGTCTGGCGGACACCGCTTTACGTACCGCGGACTCCGGTTATCTCACCCGCCGCCTGGTGGACGTGGCCCAGGACGTCATCGTGCGCGAGGATGACTGTGGCACCACCGAGGGCATTGTGGTGGAGGAAATCCGGGAAGGCACCGAGAGCATCGAGAAATTGCACGAACGGCTGGTGGGCCGGGTGGCCCTGGAAGATGTCGTGCATCCCGCCACCGGCGAAGTGCTGGTCCGCAATGGCGAAGAAATTAAGGATGGTGTGGCCCGGGCCATTCAGGATGCCGGCATTACCCAGGTCAAGATCAGGTCCGTTTTGACCTGCCGGACCCGGTACGGGGTCTGCAAGTCCTGTTATGGCCGCAATCTGGCCACCGGTAAACCGGTGGACATTGGTGAAGCGGTGGGCATTATTGCCGCCCAGTCCATCGGTGAGCCCGGTACCCAGTTAACCATGCGTACCTTCCATACCGGCGGTGTGGCCGGTGATGACATCACCCAGGGTCTGCCGCGGGTGGAAGAATTGTTTGAAGCCAGAAAACCCAAGGGTCAGGCTGTCATCGCTGAAGCGGATGGTGTTGTGCGCATCCTGGAAGTGAAAAACCGCCGGGAGATCGAACTGACCACCGAGGAGGGAGAACGCCAGCTGTACCCGGTACCCTATGGCTCCCGCCTGAGGGTGCAAGACGGTGACAGGGTGGAGGCGGGGGATGAACTGACGGAGGGCTCCGTGAACCCCCACGACCTCTTAAAGGTGAAGGGAACCAGGGGTGTGCAGCTGTACCTCCTGCGGGAAGTGCAGCGGGTATATCGCCTGCAAGGTGTGGACATTAACGATAAACACATTGAGGTCATGATCAGGCAGATGCTCCGCAAGGTCAAAGTGGAAGAGGCGGGTGACACCAATCTCCTGCCGGGCGGAGTGGTGGATCTCTTTGAGTTTGAGGACGAGAACCGGCGGGTGGAGAAAATGGGGGGCGAGTTGGCCACCGCCAAACCTGTGCTGCTGGGTATCACCAAGGCCTCCCTGGCCACCGACTCCTTCCTGTCAGCCGCCTCCTTCCAGGAGACCACACGGGTGCTGACGGAAGCGGCCATTAAGGGTAAGGTGGATCCCCTGCTGGGATTGAAGGAAAACGTCATCATCGGCAAGCTGATCCCGGCGGGAACCGGCATGTCCCGTTACCGCAACATTCGATTGACCAGTCAGGAAGCGGCGGCTCCCCATCAAAATGTTGACACACTCTCTGACAAGTGATAACATAAAAAAGCGTGTTAACCGCCGAAAGGGGCCTGATTCCAATGAAGCCTGGGGAAAGGCTGAAGAACGCCCGCAAGAAATCCATTGGCACCAAGCAAACAACCAAGGCTGTGCAAAAGGGCGCAGCCAGGGTGGTGTTTATCGCCAAGGACGCCGAGCGCCATGTGGTGGACCCCCTGATGCGACTGTGTGCCGAACGCAATGTCGAGGTAATCCTGTTGGATACCATGGCGGAAGTGGGCCGGGCCTGTGGCATCGAGGTGGGTTCCGCCTCGGCAGCCATTTTGGAGGAATAGGCAACAGGGTTTTCAAGTTGAGGGGAAGGAGGTGGAGTCATGCCAACCATCAGCCAACTGGTGAGAAAGGGAAGGGAAGAGGTTGAGAAAAAGTCGACCGCTCCGGCCTTGAAGGAATCACCGCAAAAGAGGGGTGTGTGCACCAGGGTTTATACCACCACGCCGAAGAAGCCCAATTCAGCCCTCCGCAAGGTGGCGCGGGTGCGGCTTACCAACGGGATAGAGGTTACCTCATATATTCCCGGCATCGGGCACAACCTGCAGGAACACTCGGTGGTGCTGGTGCGGGGTGGCCGGGTGAAGGATCTGCCCGGTGTCCGGTATCACATCGTCCGGGGTACCCTGGACACAGCAGGTGTAGCCAACCGCAAACAGGGCCGTTCCAAGTACGGGGCCAAGCGACCCAAGGGTGGTGCCGCTGCTGCCAAACCGGCTGCTAAACCGGCGGGTAAGCGGTAGTGCCAGGTACCAACCAGCAGTATAAATATGCCATGTATACCATGGATAGGTATTTGTTATAAGGTTTATGCGCATTGCAGGCAGGAAAGGGGGTTAACAAATGCCGCGCAGGGGAAACGTACCCAAAAGGGAAGTCCTGGCCGATCCCATTTATAACAGCCGTGTGGTGACCAAGTTTATCAACCAGTTGATGTGGGATGGCAAGAAGGGTTGTGCCCAATCCATTTGCTACGGTGCCTTTGACATCATCCAGGAGAAAACAGGGCGCAAGCCGGTGGAGGTTTTTGAACAGGCCATGAAAAACGTGATGCCGGTGCTGGAAGTAAAGGCCCGGCGGGTTGGTGGGGCCAACTACCAGGTGCCGGTGGAAGTGCGGCCGGAACGGCGGCAGGCCTTGGCCATCCGCTGGTTGGTCAATTACGCCCGTAAGCGTACCGGCAAGAGTATGCAAGAAAAGCTGGCCGCTGAACTGATGGATGCCGCCAATAACACCGGTGGTGCCGTGAAAAAGCGGGAAGACACCCACAAGATGGCGGAAGCCAACAAGGCCTTTGCCCATTACCGCTGGTAAGGGCAATCCGCTGATCATAGCTAAAAATTATTGCAGAAGGGGGGAGTTGAAATGCCAAGACAATTTCCGTTGGAGAAAACGCGCAATATCGGGATTATGGCCCATATCGACGCCGGTAAGACAACCACCACCGAACGGATTCTCTTTTACACGGGCAAGGTGCATAAAATCGGCGAAGTGCATGATGGTGCCGCGACGATGGACTGGATGGTGCAAGAACAGGAAAGGGGTATTACAATCACCTCCGCTGCAACTACATGCCAATGGCGGGGACACCGTATCAATATTATCGACACGCCAGGGCACGTGGATTTCACCGTTGAGGTGGAGCGGTCCCTGCGGGTGTTGGATGGCGCGGTGGCTGTCTTTTGCTCCGTGGGCGGGGTTGAACCCCAATCCGAGACGGTTTGGCGCCAGGCCGACAGGTACGGCGTGCCGCGCATAGCCTATATCAATAAAATGGACCGGGTTGGGGCGGATTTTTTCCGGGGAGTGCAGATGATTGCCGACAGGCTGGGGGCCAATCCGGTGCCCGTTCAACTGCCTATCGGCGTGGAAGACAGCTTCCGCGGGATAGTAGACCTGGTGCGTAAAAAGGCTATTTATTATCTGGACGATATGGGTACCAAGAGTGAGGAAACGGAAGTTCCCGCAGAAATGGCGGACCTGGTGGAGGAGTATCACGAGAAGCTGCTGGAAGCGGTGGCTGATGTTGATGATACATTGATGGTCAAGTACCTGGAGGGCGTTCCCATTAACGAGGAGGAAATCAAGGCGGCCATTCGCCAGGCCACCCTGGAAGTGAAGATCATCCCGGTGTTATGCGGTTCCTCCTTTAAGAACAAGGGTGTCCAGTCCCTGCTGGATGCGGTGGTGGATTACCTGCCCGCGCCGACGGATTTGCCCGCAATTAAGGGTGAACTGCCGGAAACCGGAGCCGAGGACGAGCGCCACGCCTCCGATGGAGAGCCCTTTTCTGCCCTGGCTTTCAAAATCATGGCGGATCCCTATGTGGGTAAACTGACCTTTTTCCGGGTTTATTCCGGTGTCCTGAAATCCGGTTCCTATGTTTACAACTCCACCAAGGGCAAGCGTGAACGGATCGGGCGGTTGTTGCAAATGCACGCCAACCACCGGGAAGAGGTGCCGGAAGTGTTCGCCGGCGACATCGCTGCTGCTGTTGGGTTGAAGGATACCACCACGGGGGACACCCTGTGTGATGAGGAACGGCCCATTATACTGGAATCCATGCAATTCCCCGAACCGGTAATTTCGGTGGCCATCGAGCCCAAGACCAAGGCGGACCAGGAAAAGATGGGCATCGCGCTGCAGAAGCTGGCGGAAGAGGATCCTACCTTCCGGATCCATACCGACCCGGAAACGGGGCAAACCCTCATTTCCGGCATGGGCGAGTTGCACCTGGAGATTATTGTGGACCGGCTGCTCAGGGAATTCAAGGTCAACGCCAATGTAGGCCGTCCCCAGGTGGCTTACAAGGAAACCATCCGCGGTACCGCCAAGATGGAGGGCAAGTTTATCCGCCAGAGCGGTGGCCGGGGCCAGTACGGCCACGTCTGGCTGGAGTTGGAGCCCATGGAACCGGGTCAGGGTTACGAGTTTGTGAATAAAATTGTCGGAGGTGTCATTCCCAAGGAGTACATCCCGGCGGTGGACGCAGGGGTCCGGGAAGCCATGGAAAACGGGGTGCTGGCCGGCTATCCCACACTGGATGTGCGGGTTACCCTCTTTGATGGTTCCTACCACGATGTGGACTCCTCGGAAATGGCCTTCAAGATTGCTGGTTCTTTGGCCTTCAAGGCCGGGGCCAAAAAGGCGGATCCGGTGTTGTTGGAGCCGGTAATGAAGGTGGAAGTGGTTGTACCGGAGGAGTATATGGGGGATGTCATCGGCGACCTGAACTCCCGCCGCGGGCGGGTGGAAGGCATGGAAGCCCGGTCCGGCGCTCAGGTCATCAGGGCCATGGTGCCGCTGGCGGAAATGTTCGGGTATGCCACCGACCTGCGCTCCCGTACCCAAGGCCGCGGCAACTATGTGATGCAGTTTGATCACTACAGTGAAGTTCCCAAGGCCATTGCCGATGAGATCATCGCTAAACGCCAGGGAGCGTAGTAAACCGCCTGTCATTCCGGTCACTCAAAATAAAATTTTAGATAACCATGCCAATGTGAGGAGGAGTAAGTTCAATGGCAAAACAGAAGTTCGAACGGAAGAAGCCCCACGTAAACGTCGGAACCATTGGTCACGTTGACCACGGCAAGACCACCCTGACCGCTTCCATTACCTTCATCCTGGCCAAGGTGGGCGGCGCCG
>DDKM01000093.1:0-17598 GCA_002339345.1 Firmicutes bacterium UBA2598
ACCAGCGGGCCAGCGGTACCACCGCCTCGCCGGACAGGTTCATGAAGGTCTGGGGTTTTACCAGCACCAGCCGCAAGTCCCCCACCCGGCCCTCCCCCACCAGCGCCCGGTCCCGTATCCGGGTAACGGGGATGTGCAGGTCATCGGAGAGGAGATCCACCACCATGAACCCTAGATTATGCCTGGTGGTCTCGTACCGGCGGCCGGGATTGCCCAGGCCCACCACCATTTTGGAGCGCAACTCCATCACTTCTCACCCCGTCCCCGTTCAACTGCGTCATCCAGGCAATCTGGCAACATTATACCACTTTCAGCCTCCCGGGGGGAGAGGATTACAGGAAGAACCAGCGGTAAATGCCCACCGCCAGGTAACCGGACAGGGCAAAACCAATATAGGCCAAACCGCCCCACCTGGCCACCGCCGCTTCCCTGTGCATATTGCGGTTTTTCATGTTAGGAGCTTCCATCAGGGCGGACCACAGACCCGCCGCCACAAAAAGAATCACCATGTAGGGGGCGAAAACATCCTGTACAACGGTGAATACAACATGGGGGGTGATGGTCACCTGGGGCAGCCAATCAGGCACGGTCATCCCCCCTGGGAAGCCCTGCACCTGGCTCCCTGTTCTTCCTGTCCCCTTTGGGGGACCATACCTTGCCCGCCCGGACCCGGTTGAGCGCCAGGGCGCCCTCCGGCCACCCGCCTGCCCTTTCCCCTCCTGCCGTGACAGTGACACCGGGCGACAGTACCAGTCGGAAGTACAGCACGAAGGAGTAAAACACCACCCCCAGGAAAAAGGTAAACAACATGTTCCAGCCAGTATAGGTTAGTAGCCCTGCACGTAAAAGCACCCAGTGCAGGATTACCTCCCCCCCACCGAAGGACAGCACGTACAGTGCCCGCTCACCGGACCGGCCAGGGAGGAACTGGGCCAAGAACACCGCCAAGGCCCCATATACCAGCGGCAAAAACACTGGTACCCCGCCGATCACCAGGGTATTGACAAACCGCCAGTATCCCAAAAGGGGCCCCAGCACGCTTAACACCACCAGGGACAGCGCCATGGCCGCCAGGGCGGTCAGGATAAACCGCCTCCACACCTTTGGCAGGAACCACAGCACCGCCCCCCACAGAAAAAAGGCCAGCAGCGGCAGGATCCACATCATAATTTCCTCACTCCTTGATATGGTTTAGGGAAACAGATAACGGCAGGGACCCCGGGCAAAGTCCCCGTGTCCCGGTCAGCGAACAAGGCCCACCCGCCGGATGTAGGCGTGAACATGGACCTGCACCTCAACGGCGGGGAAGATGTCCTCCCACTGGTCCTTGACCTCCCGCCAGTAAGCTGGGTAGCGCATTTCCAGCAGCCGTCCGAAACCGAAGAGGTCGGTGCGGAATTCCTGCCCTTTGGCCACCGCCGTCCGGGCCTGGTCCTGGATGGCCTCGGCGATGTGTTGCTGAACCTTATCCAGCACTGCCGGGTCCAGGGAGTCCACTGGTTTTTGCATTTCCCCCAGGTTGCCCTCCACCCGGATGTCCACCCGGAACACCGGCCGGCCCCCCTCCAGCCGCACCTGGGTGCGGGTGCGGGATTCGGTGATGTCAAAGGCAATCAGCCCGCCCCCTTCCGGCAGGTTGACCACCAAAAACCCGCCGGTCATTTCATTGCGTACCCACCGCAGGCCGGTGGTTTCCAATTCCCCCAACCATCCCACCATCCGGTCACCCTTGAACACCGCCGCACCGGCCAGTTTGGCCTCATCCTGGCCAACCACCACCCGGGGCAGAGCCATGTCCACCCCCTCCGTTATCGCCCGGCCCACGTCCCCCAGGTCTGCCCGAAAGGCAAAGCGGTTGGCCTGGCGTTCGTTTTCCGCCAGGCTGGCCAGGTACACGGCGCTGAAGGGCTCCTGCTTGGCCTTGAGGCCCAGCACCTCCCGCGCCTCCCCCTCCGCCACATACAGCCGCACCCGGTAGCGTACCCCCGGGTCCCGCAGGAAAAAATCCATCACCTCCCGGATGCCCTGCCGGGCCACCTCCTCACCGATGATGATCACCCGCAGGTGTTCGAAATAGGGCTGATGGGCGGTACGGGTAGCCAGCACTCCACTGCCGGCGAAAAGGCTGGACTGCACGGTGGAAATATTCCAGGAAGCCTCGCCCTGGCCGCCCCCGGTCTCCCCCATTCCGCCGGCCTGACCGGGCAATTCCAGCTGCAGGGTCAGGCGGTAGGCCGGTCCCTCCACCCGGGCAGTTTCATCCAGCCTTCCTTCAAAACCGGTGGAGGTAATGGGTTCCGCCAGGTCCACCGCCACACCCAGCACAAACCCCCGGTCCTCGATTTCCCACCGGTCCCAGCAACCGGCGGACAGGATGGTCAGCCAGATGGCCAGTGCCCCTGCCAGGTAAACCCTGCCGCTATTCCTTCTTTCGCCCATCCTGCATGCCCCCCTTTTCCCAAACGCGGCCGGCACCCGCCTGGTCGATCAGGCCATTGGATTCTCCACCGCCTTGCAAACCTTCCCCCTTTTCCTGGCGGGCCTGGCCCCCAAGGTCTGCCGCCCGGCCCTGTCTTCCACCGGCACCCTGTGCCGTACTTTCCACCCCTTTGCCTTGCTGCCCGTTGCTGCCACCCGGCCCCCCCTGCCCCCCATCCGGCTCTGCAGTGCCCTTTTTTCCCGTAATAATGGCCATGGGAAGCAACAGGGCAGTGCCTATCACCAAGCCCATGCCCAGCCAGGAGATCACTTTTCCCATGGCCATCTCCACGGTGATGTTGCTGGGCCGCATGGCCGCCAGGTAGATGAGGGGTGGAAGCAAATACACCAGCGGCCGGTGCTCCTTTAATGCCAGTAACTGGCTGGCGGCCAGGGCCGCCAGGTAATGATACACCGTGGCACTGCTGAAGGCGGTGACCACCCAGAGGGCCAGCAGGAACACCTCCAGGCGCTCCACAAAGGTGCCAGGAATATCGATGCTGCGGGCGAGGTCGATGACCGGCAGAATTTGCTGTTTGGATAGCGCCGGACCCAGGGCACCGATGGTTATTACAAAAATGACCAGGTAAAGGACCACCGGGATGGCGGCCCCCACCAGGGCGGAACGCAGGGCATCCCGGCGGGGGTAATGGAGGTAGGCCACCAGAAACAGTAAAACCTCGAACCCCAGCAAGGCCCAGAAGGCCTGGGGAACCGCCCGGACCACCGGAGCCACCCCGTCCGCCAGCACCGGTAACAGCTCACTGGGCCGGAAATCCACCACCGCCAGCAACAGGATGATCCCCATGGGCAACAGAATGAGGGGAAAGAACACCTGCATGCTGCGGGCCAGTACGTTTACCCCGTGACCTACAAGGTAAGCGCCGGTCAGCACCTGGACGATGACAACCACCTCCAGCGGCGTATAGGGTAAAAGAAACAGTTTCATGGCATCGCTAAAGGAACGGATGATATAGGCGGAAGCCAGGATGAAGTACAGCACGAACCCCCATACTAATAGCCCCCCCGCCCACCGGCCGGCCACCAGGGGAATAAACTGGGTAGCCGTCTGCCGCGGAAACCGTAAACAGAGCTGCACCAGCACCCAAGTCAGGCCCAGCACCATACCGCCGGTACCGAGGATGGTTAGCCAGCCGTCCCGGCCTGCCACCTCGCCAATAATGCGGGGGATGCTGATGTAAACCACCCCGATGGAAGCACTGGTAATCACCACCGCCAGCTGGAGGGATGTGATGCGGTCCTTCATGTCCTACCACCCCTTTTCTTTGTTGGGGTTTAACCGCACCGGGTCACAGGCCTTGGTGCTCACCGGCCGACGCTGCATTAATCGGTAAGGCGCCCGCCAGAACAAATCCTTCCAATCCGGGGTGCGGTAGGGCACCATGGGGGACAGGTACACCGCTCCAAAGCTCTTCAGGGATACCATGTGCACATTAATGATGATAAAACCGATGGCCAACCCGAAAAAGCCCAGTACTGCAGCCGCAAAGAGCAGCGGAAACCGCAACAGCCGAAAACCGATGGCCAGGTTGTAGGAGGGGATGGAGAAGGAAGCGATGGCGGTCATGGCCACCACGATGATCATGATGGGACTGACCAACCCTGCCCGCACCGCCGCATCTCCCACAATGAGGCCGCCCACAATACCCACCGTCTGCCCGATGGGCTGCGGGAGGCGGGCCCCCGCCTCCCGCAGCAGCTCAAAGGCTATCTCCATCATCAGGGCCTCCACCACCGCCGGAAAGGGCACCCCCTGGCGGGTGGCGGCGATGGCCAGGGCCAGTTCGGTGGGCAGGATGCCGGGGTGATAGGAAATGATGGCCACATAGAGGGCCGGGGCAAAGGTGGCCACATAGGAGGCCCCGATGCGCAGGATCCTGGTAAAGGAGGCGATGAGCCAGCGTTCGTAATAGTCCTCCCCGCTCTGGAAGAACTGGGGAAAGGTGGCCGGCATGATCAGGGCGAAGGGGGTGCCGTCCACCAGCAGGGCCACTCGCCCCTCCAGTACAGCTGCGATCACCTTGTCCGGTCGCTCGGTATACTGTACCTGGGGAAAGGGGGAAAAGATGCTGTCTTCGATTAATTGTTCAATGATTCCACTTTCAGGCACACTGTCGATATCGATGGTGGCCAGGCGTTTTTGCACCTCGGCCAGCAGGTCGGGATGGACAATATCCTGGACATATACCAGGGCACAGTCCGTCTTGCTGCGGGCTCCCAGCTTCAACCCCACCAGCTTCAGCCCCGGATCGCGCAGCTTTCGCCGCAACAAGGCGGTGTTGAAGCGAATGTTTTCCACGAAGCCTTCCCGGGGGCCCCTGATGAGGGTTTCGGTGACGGGCTCGTCCACCCCCCTGGTGGCAAACCCGCGGATGTTCAGATTCAGTCCCACCGGGCAGGTGTCAAGCAATACCACGGTATTGGCGGTAAGCATGGTCGCCACCACCTGGTCCACCGTCCGGATGCGGGCCACCTCGCCGATGGCGATGAGGGAATCCTGCACCCACTGGAGGGCAGCCTCTCCCAGTAACGGCAGTTCTTTCCCCTCGCCCCCCATTTCTGCCGGCCCCCATTTACCCAGCATCAGAGTGCGGAAAACCCCCTGTAGTACATGGGTGAAATCCACCAGGCCGTCTACATACAACACCGCAGCATCTAACCCCAGACTGCGTACCTTAAACCGGCGGATGACCACATCACTATTGTCCCCCAGGACACCCCGCACCTGTTCCAGGTTGTGCTTCAAGCTGGTAGAAAGGGGAATGGTTTCCACATGGTTTGGATCTGGTGGTTGTTCCTGCCGGACGAAGTCCTGGGGCACAAGGGGCTTTTTGCTCACTTTGCGAGGTTTTTTAAACATGGGCCAGCCCCTTCCTGACAAGTGTTGACCTGGTTAGTTATCCCTCCAGGCCAGGTTTTTCATGCAAAGGGCCGCTGATTACCGGTGCCGGAAACGCAACCAGCGAACCGGGCAGAGGTGGTGCCGGTGAACTGGGATACCCTTACTGCCCTTTCCCAATGGGTAATTCCCCTTTTCCCGCTACTACTTTTCCTGCCGGCCTGGGTGCAACGGGTACCTGTTTACGCCGTCTTTGTGGAAGGGGCTCAGGATGGTTTCGCCCTGGTGGTACGCCTCATCCCCTACGTGGTGGAGAACTAAGGGAAGGAATAAAGCCCACCGCCCATTGGCAGCAGGCCTTGACAGGGCTGTTAAGTATCCCTTCAGAAATCAGCGGCCCAGAATATCCGTTTACGGCCATGGTTGTCCTTTACAGCGCACAGGCTTACTCCCTTTCCTCCACAGCCGGGGCTTCCGCCGGTATCTCCGCCCCTTCTTCCACAACCGGAGCAGCCGGTTCCTCTGCTGCCATCCGTGGTGCCACAATACTAACCACCAGGGCATCGGGGTCGGAGGTGAGCTTCACCCCCGGCGGAGGAACCAGGTCCCCCACCGTCAGTTTATCCCCCAGATCCAAACCGGAAATGTCCGCCTGGATGGTTTCAGGAATGTCGGTGGGTAGGCACTCCACCTCCACCTCCCGCAGGCCGTGCTGTACAATGCCGCCGCTCAGCACCCCAGGGGATTCGCCGGTCAGGGTCACCGCCACCATGGTTGACAACTTTTGCCCCAAGGAGATCTGGTAAAAATCCACATGGGTAGGCACCTTTTCCATGGGACTATGCTGGATGTCCCGCACCACGGTGGTATACTCCCGTTCCCCGTTGGGACCCTGGATCACCACCTTGACCAAGGGGCTGGATCCCGACTTCTGTAACAACCGCTGCACTTCCCTGGCTTCCACCGCCACCGGCAGGTGGGCCTCCTGTCCGTACACCACCGCCGGCACATACCCCTGGCGGCGCAGGCGGCCCGCACCGCCCTTTCCTCGCGGGGATCTGATTTCCGCCCGCAAACGGAATGCTTCCATAAGGTATATAGCCTCCTCCCTTTCCCCCGCCCTTGGCCGGGTGCAATGACCATCTTTCACCAGAAAGTATGTCCCTTTATGGCATCAAACAATCTTCGGGTGCATACAAATGGGGTGAGAAGGTTTGTACAAGGTGGAGGTGGTAATTTATGGAAAGAAAGATCCGCCAGATGACCGGCATGCCGGTGATCAGCCTGGAAAGTGGAGCGGTGCTGGGCAAGGTGAAGGGCGCGGTGGTCAGCCCTGATGAGAGGCGTATTACCGCCCTGGTGCTGGAAGGTAAGGGTTTGGCCAAGGACCAGCGGGTCATCCCCTTTGAACGGATCCGTAGTGTAGGAGAACACGCCGTAACGGTGGAGCGGGGAGGCAGTGTGGAAAGGGCCGCCAACCTGCCAGCCATCGCCCGGTTGATGAAGGATGCCCCCGCTCTGCTGGGTGCCCAGGTCATCACCGAGGAAGGGAACCTTTTGGGTACGGTGGAAGGTTACTCCTTCAACCCTTCCAATGGCCAAATTGTATCCCTGGAGCTGGGTGGTAAGGGATTGGCCAGCATGTTCAAGGGGCAGGCTATTCTTGCCGCCGAACAGGTGGTGACGGTGGGTAAATCAACGGTGGTCGCCCGGGTAAACTCGGAAGAGCAGATGGTACGGGTGGAGGGAGCCATCCAGGAAACCTTCAAAACCGTTAAGGATGCCAGCAGCCGGGTATGGGACAGCACCCGGCGCACCACCAAAAAGCTGGGTGACTCCCTGAGTAAGTCCCTGGGCAAACTGACCGCCGAGGAGGGGGATCCGGAAGGACCGCCCAATGGCGGAAATGGCCAGCAACAAAAATCGACGGCCCCAAAACCGGAGGTTGCATCTACTCGGACCGGGCCCGCCGGAGAAGGGGCACCCGCTGAAGGGGAGGGAAAACCGGCCTGACCAAATGCCGCCCGCCGGGGCCAGTAACGAGGAAAACGGCCCAGCCGCAGACCGCCCCACCCTCCAGCAGGAATGGTACGCAAGTAAAGATGGCCATTAATGCCCTTTACGGCCAGGGCTTTCCCGGACGGAGAATCAGTCAAAGAGCTTGCTGACGGACAGGTCTTCGTGGATGCGGATAATGGCTTCCCCAAGGAGTGGAGCCACAGAAAGGGCCTTGATCTTGGGGGACTGCTTGTCCGGCGGAAAGGGAATGGTGTTGGTCACCACCACTTCCCGGATGGGGGAATCCTCCAGGCGCTGGATGGCCGGCCCGGACAGTACCGGATGGGTGGCACAGGCCAGCACCTCCTTGGCCCCCATATCCATTAACGCCTGGGCACCCTGGGTAATGGTACCGGCTGTATCAATAATATCATCGGTCATAATCACGGTCTTGCCCTCAACATTACCGATGATGTTCATGATCTCCGCCACATTAGGGGCGGGCCGGCGCTTATCGATGATGGCCAATCCGGCGCCGATGCGGCCAGCCAGTTCCCGGGCCCGGGTAACTCCGCCCAGATCGGGTGAAACCACCACCACATCCTCGTGCTGGAGGATATTCTGGTAATATTCCGCCAGGATGGGTACCCCCGGCAAGTGATCCACCGGAATATCAAAGAAACCCTGAATAGCGGAGGCGTGCAGATCCATGGCCACCACCCGCCTGGCGCCGGCGGCGGTGATGAGGTTGGCCACCAGTTTGGCGGAAATGGGATCCCTGGCCCTGGCCTTGCGCTCCTGCCGGGCATAACCGTAGTATGGAATGACCGCAGTGATACGCCGGGCGGAGGCCCGCCGCAGGCCGTCGATCATGATGAGCAATTCCATCATATTGTCATTGACGGGATAACAGGTAGGCTGAATGACGAAGACATCGGCACCCCGCACACTCTCTTCGATGGCGATGGCAATCTCGCCATCGCTGAAACGCCTGACCTTGGCCGCCCCCAGGGGAACCCCCATGTAATCTGCAATTTCTTCGGCCAAACGCGGGTTTGCATTACCACAGAACAACTTCAACTTCCCTTGGGTGGACATACTGCCGGTGACCTCCTAGCGGGTGGTGATTGGTGTGACTACCTGTAGGTTTTCGTGCCCTTCTACCCATTTCCTCCCTGGAAGTACGAAATTTTGACGGGATTTTCCCCTTTTTCTACCCATTTTCCCCCGGCTTGGCTGGAGCCTTCTGCCGTTTGGCCCAGCCGTTGATGTTGCTCTGTTTAGCCCGTTCCACCCCCAGGGCGCCGGCAGGCACATCCCTGGTGATGGTGGATCCCGCACCAACCACCGCCTCTGCGCCAATGGTCACAGGGGCCACCAGGTTGGTATTGCTGCCGATAAAGGCCCGGTCGTGAATCACGGTGTTGTGCTTGGCCCTTCCATCATAATTGCAGGTAATGGTCCCCGCCCCCACGTTCAC
This sequence comes from Firmicutes bacterium UBA2598, assembly GCA_002339345.1. Taxonomy (GTDB): domain Bacteria; phylum Bacillota; class PH28-bin88; order PH28-bin88; family PH28-bin88; genus UBA2598. The sequence goes on from DDKM01000093.1 coordinate 8,817, forward strand.
TTCCCGTCCCATGACGGTATCTCCAATGTAACTCAAGTGCGGGATCTTGCTGCCCTGGCCGATGGTGGACTGTTTGATCTCCACAAAGTCCCCCACCTTGACCCCTGTTTCCAGTACCGTACCCGGCCGCAGGTAGGAAAACGGCCCGACCTTGCAGTGATCACCAATCACCGCCTGTTCCGCCACCGTCAGCCGCACCTCCACCCCGTCACCAACGGTGCACTGGTGCAGTACAGTATGGGGCCCCAACCGGCTGTTTTCACCGATACGTGACTGGCCGGTTATGGTGGTACAGGGGTAAATGACGGTGTCCCGTCCGATACTCACTGTGGCATCAATCCACACAGTGTCCGGGTCAATGATGGTCACCCCCGATTCCATGAGGGCGCGGTTGATCCGCTGGCGCAGCATCTTTTCCGCCGCGGCCAACTGCACCCGGTCGTTGATGCCTTGCATTTCCGCCGGATCAGGCATGACCATCCCCGTCACCAACAGTCCCTGTCCCCTCATTATCTCCAGCACATCGGTGAGGTAGTACTCTCCCTGGGCATTGGCCGGCTGGATATGATCCAGAGCCCTTAAAAGGGCCTCGCGATGGAAACAGTAAATACCGGTGTTGACCTCCCCGATTTCCCGCTCTTCAGGGGTGGCATCCCTTTCCTCCACAATCCGGACCAGGTTATGGTCAGCATCCCGCAGGATACGGCCGTACCCGGTGGGGTCAGGGGGGAAGGCGGTGAGCAGGGTAGCGGCAGCGGCGCTTTCCCGGTGGTAGGCCAGCAGTGCCTCCAGGGTGGAGGCCGTCAAAAGGGGTGTATCACCACAGAGTACCATCACAGTTGCCACGTTTTCGTCCATTCGCTCCCTGGCCGCCATCACAGCGTGGCCGGTGCCAAGCTGTTGGTGCTGACAAACATAACTGTATCCCGGACCCAGGCATTGTTCCACCAGTTCTGCGCCATGCCCCACCACCACCACCAAGCGATCCACCCCGGCCCGCTGGGCCGCCTCCAGGACATGGGCCACCATCGGTATGCCGGCAACGGGGTGTAAAACCTTGGGCAAGCTGGACCGCATACGGGTCCCTTTTCCGGCTGCGAGTATCACCGCCAGCACTTCGGACATGTACACACCTCCCGGTAATCCACTCTGCTCCCATGCCTTAGTTTACCCCAGCAGAGGGATGGTCTGCCACCTTTTTTTTGCCGGGCGGCAGGAAACCCCAATGGGACGGCGAAAAGAAAATGGCACAATCAAATACTAGTTTTTGGGAGCCGCCTCGCGGCGGGTAAAAGGGAATCAGGTGCAAGTCCTGAGCGGTCGCGCCACTGTAACTCCGGAGGTGTTTGCACAGTGCCACTGGTCCCATGGGCTGGGAAGGCGCAAACACCGCAGATGGAGAAGTCAGGAAACCTACCCAAGAACCAGCCATGCAACCTTCGCAGAAAGGGGGAATGGTCAGATGGGTTTTTGCCAGATGATAATTACCGCCCCAGTTTATATGCGAACTGGGGTGGTTTGTTTTTGCCGGCAAAACCCGGTGGCAGTCAAGTAACATTAATCCCGCTGATCTATGATCTATGTTATAAGGGAAAGAAGAAAGGCAGGAGAAATTTCCGTGATCGCAAAAAAAACCTTCATGATCCATCCCCTTAGGAAAGGTGCTCTAATGGCCATGATCCTGGTCATGGCTATGATGCTGGCCGCCTGTGGCAACAAACCGGAACCGACAGCCAATACCCGGCAGGTCACCATCCAGGATGATTCCGGCACTACGGTAGTCCTTACATCAATTCCCCAGCGCATCGTATCCTTAAGCCCCTCCCTGACGGAAACCATTTTTGCCCTGGGATTGGGAGACAGGGTGGTGGGAGTGACCTCCTGGGATGACTTTCCCCCTGAGGTGAAACAAAAACCGGTGATCGGCGACCTGAAGGCCGGGCCGGAGGCCATCCTGGCCCAGAACCCGGACCTGGTAGTGGCCTCCGGCTTGAACATGCAGACGGTGGAAGCCCTGCGCCAGACCAAGGTGCCGGTACTGGTATTCGATCCCCAAAGCATGGAGGACATTTTCCGTACCATCAATGGCATCGCCCAGGCAGCAGGGGTGGAGCAAAGGGGCCAGGAACTGGTTTCCGCCATGCAGGCCAGGTTGAAGGAGTTGACCGCCTCCCTGCCAGCGGCGGACCGGGTGACGGTGTTTATTGAAGTGGGCTGGGACCCCCTGTTCACCACCGGGAATGGCACCTTTTTGCATGACCTGACCACCATCGCTGGCGGGGTGAACATCGCCGGGGATGTCAGCGGCTGGGTCAAATACAGTCCGGAAGAAGTCATCGCTAAAGACCCGGCGGTTATCATAACGGCCGCCGGCCATGGGACGGACCCTCTTAAAGAAATCAAAACCAGGCCGGGTTGGGACAAGATCAAGGCGGTGGCGGAAGGTCGGGTGATGGAACTGGATGCTAACCTGGTATACCGCCCGGGTCCGCGCAGTGTACAGCTGGTAGAGGAATTGGTGCGAAGTTTCTACCCGGCGGGTAACCGTTAACAATGGACGGGCGAAACTGGCTGGCCAAGCTCCAGCTGGTGCTGCCGGCATGCCTGGTGTGCCTGGGCGGCGCCCTTATCGCCGGCATCGCCTTGGGTAGCGTACAGGTTTCCCCTGTCACGGTGTTAAAGATTCTGCTTGCCAAAATCCCGCTGGTCGGGGACCAGGTGGTCCCCGACTGGCCCAGGCAGATGGAAACCATCATCTGGCAGGTGCGCCTGCCCAGGGTGATCCTGGGAACTCTGGTGGGGGCCACCCTGGCAGTGGCGGGCACCGCCTTCCAGGGCCTTTTACGTAACCCCCTTGCTGATCCCTATACCCTGGGGGTTTCCTCCGGTGCGGCGGCAGCAGCCGCCTTTACCATCGTCTTTGGCTTGCACCGGAGCGGGGCCGGTCTGGTCGTCCTGCCGCTGGCTGCCTTTCTCGGCGGAATGGGGACGGTGACCCTTGTTTACCGCATTGCGGCAAGTACCGGCCGCATGGCGATCCACACCCTCATCCTGGCAGGGATTATCGTCGGTTCCTTCATGTCTGCCCTGGTGATGTTTTTTATCGCCATGGCTGGGGATGGTGTGCACCAGATCCTGGCCTGGCTGATGGGCAGCCTGACCTTCCGGGGATGGACGCATGTGCTGGTCCTGGCCGTCTTTTCAGCCGCTGGCGGGCTGACGGTGATGGCACTGGCAAGGGATCTCAACTTACTGGTGTTTGGCGAAGAAACTGCCCAGCAACTGGGTACCAACGTGGAACGAACCAAAAAGCTGTTGCTGCTGGCCGCCACCCTGATGACAGGCGGTGCCGTGGCTGTGGCAGGAACCATCGGCTTTGTAGGATTGGTAGTACCCCATGTGATGCGCATGCTGGCTGGTCCGGACCACCGGGTGCTGGTACCCGCTTCCGCCCTGGCCGGCGGTTTTTTCCTGGTACTGGCGGATACCGTGGCCCGTACCATTCTGGCCCCGGTAGAGCTGCCGGTGGGTGTGATTACCGCCACCATGGGGGCGCCTTTTTTCCTGTTGATCCTGCTGCGTAAGCAGCACCTGGCAAGGAGGTGACGGTATGACCGCCAAGATATCCGTTATGGGAACCACCTTCAGCTATGAAGCCCGGGAAGTGTTGCGGGACATCACCTTTACCGTGCCCGCCGGAAGTTTTGTGGGTATTATCGGGCCCAATGGCTCAGGTAAATCCACCCTCCTGAAAGGCCTGGCAGCCACCCTTTCCCCCAAAGGGGGGATTATCCTGCTGGACGGGCGGGAACTGTCCGGATGGAACAACCGGGAACTGGCCCGCCACCTGGCGGTGGTGCCCCAGGACACCACCGCCGATTTTGATTTCACGGTGGAGGAGGTGGTGCTGATGGGCCGCAGCCCCTACCTCTCCCGCTGGCAGGTGGAATCCCTGGCTGATCTGGCCATCGCCGCCGAAGCCATGGAACTGACCGGTACCCTGGAGTTGCGGCACCGGCCAATAACCCATCTTTCCGGCGGGGAACGCCAGCGAGTGTTCATCGCCCGGGCACTGGCCCAGAAAACCCCTGTGTTGCTCCTGGACGAACCAACCTCCCACCTGGATATCAATCACCAGGTGGAGGTGTTGAATCTCTTCCGGCGTCTCAATCACCAGGGGGTTACCGTCATCGCCGTTTTTCACGATCTGAACCTGGCGGCCCAGTACTGCAGCCAGGTGATCCTCTTGTGCCAGGGCCGCATCTATGCCTGCGGCACCGTACAGGACATCTTCACCACCGAAACCATCCGGGCGGTGTACCGGACAGAGGTGCTGGTAGGCCAGCATCCTATTACCGGCGTTCCCCAGGTGACCCTACTGGGGAAAAAAACCAATCCCGCCAGCGATAGCCTGAAGGTGCACGTCATCGGCGGGGGCGGGGCTGCCGCCCCGTTGCTGAGCCGCTTGGTCTCCCTGGGCTGGCGGGTGTCCGCCGGTGTGCTGAACAAGGGGGATACCGACTGGCATCTGTCCCGGGTGCTGGGTGTGACCATGGCGGAAGAGGATCCCTTTTCTGCTATCGGCGAGAAGGCTTACCGTCTGAACCTCACCTTGATCCAAAAAGCAGGGTTGGTCCTGTTGCCGCCGGTACCCTTCGGAAAAGGAAACCTGCCCAACCTCACCATCCTGGAGGAAGCTCTGACCCGCGGCATCAAGGTTTATACCCTCACCGATGGTGCCTTTCATCACCGGGACTACACCGGGGGGACCGCCCTAGCCGTTTACCACCGGCTGCTGGCCCGCGGTATGCACGAGATCCCCGACCTGCAGCAATTCCTGGCTTCCTGGCTCCATCCCACCCAACCGCCGTTGCAGCCTGAATAAAAAAAGGGAGCACCATGCTCCCTTGATGCCCGAAATACTTGGAATTTTCTGTTCCCAAGGGGGTGTCCCCCAAGCCGGTTCCCCAAAGGCTAAATGGCTTCCTGGTAAGCCTTCAACACCGCTGACTGGATGACTTCCCGGGCGGCAGCGGATATGGGATGGGCAATATCCCGAAATTCACCCTCCGGGGTCTTCCGGCTGGGCATTGCCACGAATAATCCGTTCTGGCCTTCCACCACTTTCACATCGTGTACCACAAAGGCCTCATCGAAGGTTACCGAGACAATCGCCTTCATTTTCCCTTCCTGGTTGATCTTGCGAATCCGCACGTCTGTTACATGCATGTCCCCTCACCACCCTTTCTTGTGCTCAAATCCGGTAGCTATCTGCATTTATTCCACAAATGCCATTATATTCCTTCTTCCTCGCTCCGATTTTGCACAATTTTTTTCCATTTTATACATGGAAATTTCAAATGGTGGGAACAAAGTCATCCAGATTTCAGTAACTACACCCGTTCCACCTGATAACCATGCCCGCTAAGCAGGGTGGTAATCTCCCGGATATGCTCCCAGTCCCTGGTCTCCAGGGCCAGTTCCACTTCCGCCTGGCGAATGGGGACAGTGGGCTTGATGCGATCATGGGTAATGGAAATGATGTTGGCCTGGGTTGAGGCCACCAGGGTCAACAGGCGGTTCAAGGCTCCGGGGCGGTCCACCACCACCGTCCGCAAGGTAACGAACCGGCCGGTCTTGGCCAGACCCCGCTCAATGATTTGAGCAATGACATGGACATCCACATTGCCGCCGCTTAGCACCACCACCACCCGCCGTCCGGGGAGGCTAATCCGCCCGGACAACAAGGCAGCTAGGGCTATAGCCCCCGCCCCCTCCACCAGCAGTTTGGACCGTTCCAGCAAGGCCAGCATGGCCGTGGCAGTGTCTTCATCGGGTACCAGCACAATGTCATCAACCAAGCGCTGTACCAGGTCGAAGGTCAAACTCCCCGGCTTTTTGACAGCAATACCGTCTGCTATGGTGCTGGCGGTGTCCAACTGCCGGATGGCCCCTTCCTGCCGAGATACCTGCATGGATGGAGCCCCTTCCGCCTGCACACCGATCACCCGCACCTCCGGCCGCAGGCTTTTCATCACCAATCCAATACCGGCGATGAGCCCGCCGCCACCGATGGGTGCTACCACCGCCTCCACGTCCGGCAAGTCAGCCAGGATTTCCAGGCCAATGGTGCCCTGACCGGCAACCACCTGGGGATCGTCAAAGGCATGGATGAAGGTTTCACCAGTTTCCCCCCTGATTTCCAGCGCCCGCTGGTAAGCACCGTCGTAGCTGTCACCCGCCTGTACCACCTTGGCCCCATAGCCGGCGGTGGCAGTTACCTTGGATACCGGCGCTCCCACCGGCATTACCACCGTGGCCGGAATGCCCAGCCGGGAAGCGGCAAAGGCCACACCTTGGGCATGGTTACCGGCAGAAGCGGCGATTACCCCCGGCGTACCGGGGGGAAGATGGTGCATCTTATTGATGGCCCCGCGGATCTTAAAGGACCCGGTTTTTTGCAAATTTTCCGCCTTCAAGTAAACCTGGCATTGCGCCATCCGGCTGAAGGTGGTGGAAATATCCAGCGGGGTATGGTGGATCAGGCCCTTCAGCACCGCCTGGGCCGCCTGGACGTCCGCCAGACCGACCACCGCCATGTGCCATCCTCCCCTCCCGTTCCATACTGGCCGGCACCGCCGGCCGGTTAATCCCGGGCGAAGGCTGGAACTAGACGGCCAGGGCGAAGATGCACCCGGCGGTCCTGCTCATCCAGCTCCGCCAGTTCCAATAAAGAAACATAGTCTTCCACCATTTTCCGAACAGGCTCGGTGGTACTGACCAGAACACCAATACCCAGCACCGCCGCATGAAATTCCGCCATCAAATCCTGCATGCCCCGGGCGGTACCCCCAGCCTTCATAAAGTCATCTATTAACAGCACCCTGGCCCCCAGGGGCAACGCCCGCCTGGCCAGGGCCATGGTCCGGATGCGGCGGGTGGAACCGGAGGTGTAGTTGATGCTTACCGCCGACCCTTCGGTAACCTTACCCTCATCCCTGATCACCACCATGGGCACTCCCAGGGCCCGGGCGGTCATCAGAGCCAGGGGAATGCCCTTGGTTTCAATGGTCACCACATAATCCGGCACCCTGTTGGCAAAGACGGTGGCAAAGGCCTCCCCGATCCAGGCAGCCACAGCGGGATCGCAGATCAGGTCAGCCATGTAGAGGTATCCACCGGGGATCACCCGCTCGGGCACTGCCAGCTGTTGGGCCAGTCTTTCCAGGTTGGCTGCCATAGCCGCCTTACCCAGCCGGGGGATGTAGCGCACCCCACCCGCCGCTCCTGCCACCGTTACCACCTGCCCGGTATCGCTATCCTCCATGGCCGTCCGTACCACCGCCAGATCCTCGCTCACTGTGGACTTGGCCGTGCCAAACATTTCCATAAAATAGCCGAGGGAAAAGAGACGATATGGGTTGCTACACAATATTTTGGTCATGGTGACAACCCGCTCGCTCCTGGACCTTTTATCCACCGCCAATCCCTCCGCTCATTCCACAGTTCAAACAAAACCCGCCCCCAAACCGGCCGGGCGGGTTTACCCAGGGAAACCGTTGGGCCGATTATACCGCCAGCACCTGCCTGATCAGTTCCAGATCGGCAGGTTTATCCACATCCACTCCCAGCTCCGGATAGGCAGAAATGACCACATTACCCCGGATGCCCAGGAGGCGTGAAACGGTGCCCTCGGCCTCGGCAAGGGAAAGCCTCTTTAGCAGCAGCTTGACCAGCAACCCCAGACCGATAGCCCGGGCCATGGCTACCGGACTTTTCCGTAGCCGGAACAACTCCTCCGCCTTGGCCATGCAGGATTCCACCACAGCCGGGTTAACCAGGAACAGGTTCCCGCCGGTGAAAACCCCTTCCTTCAACCGGACATAGGTGCGGTGTGTACCAGGGAAGCGGGTTTCACTGGCCTCCCTGGTCACCACCGGGTAGTACAGGTCTGCCGACTGGTCCCCACAGAGACGGATGAAATCCACCACCGCTTCGGGTGTGAGGAGGGGAATGTCGCCCGTGGCCACCAGCAGCCTGCCGGAGGGATTCAGCACTGCCAGGCCGCGCAAGGTGCTCTGGATGGAATTGCTGCCCGCCTGGGCCAGGATCACCCCCGCATCCCGGTAATGGGCCTGCAGGTGCTCCAAGGGACCTACCAGGGCGATGCGCCCAATCCCGGGAGTAGCCCGCAGGGCGGAAATCACATAGTCCACCATAAAGCGGTTACCGATGGGGATCAGGGCGGCCCCCGGAGCGGCACTGACCTGACTCAACTTGCCCTGGTTGTCGCCACCGGCCAAAATCAATGCATCCACTATTTTTGCTCTCCCTCCCGGTTCACCAAGGAGCCGAAAATCCGGTTTTCCGCGTTTTCGATGTGTTCATAGGCCAGAGCCTGGGCCACGGCGGCATTTCTTTCCCCCAGGGCATCCACCAGTTTGCGGTGTTCAGCCAGGGTTTCCTGCATCCGGCCCGGAGAACCCAGGGTAGCCTTGCGAAACCGCTGGATCTGTTCCCGCAAGTTGCTGACGATCTGCACCAGCCGATCATTGCGGCTGGCCCTATATAACACCTCGTGAAAGGCGGTGTCAATCTCCACCAGGCGATCCAGGTCATTGTCCTCGGCACATTCCGCCGCCTGGACCAGCAACCGTTCCAGCTCTTCCAGTTCCGACTCGGTAATGCGCTCCGCGGCCAGGGCGGCAGCCAGCCCCTCCAAAGCAGCCCTGATCTCAAAGACATCGGTAATATCCTTGGTGGAAATATCCGCCACATAGGC
>DDKM01000093.1:17904-23784 GCA_002339345.1 Firmicutes bacterium UBA2598
TCCTTGGTGGAAATATCCGCCACATAGGCGCCCTTGCGGGGAATCATCACCACAAACCCTTCCAGTTCCAGTTTACGGATGGCCTCCCGCACCGGGGTACGACTGACTCCCATTTCCTCCGCCATTTGCACTTCCATTAACCTTTCCCCCGGTGGCAACTGCCCGCTGATAATCGCTTCCCTGAGGGTTTCAAAAACGATCTCCCGCAGGGGCTTGTAATTTTCCAGCTTGATGGGATACAGTCGTCCGGCCATTTTTGTCCCTCCCGCATTAAGAGTGATGTGATTTAATGTGTCTTGGTAGCCACCGTCCATAGTCCCTTGCCGCCCAGGATCCTGGCCATGGTACGGGCATGTTCCCTGTCCCGGGCCACCCCACATACCGTGGGGCCGCTGCCACACATTACCGACTGCAGGGCACCAAGAACCAGCATTTCCTGTTTCAAATCCGCCACCGCCGGGTATCTGGCCATGGTCACTGCCTCCAGGGTATTCCCCATGGCGGACAGCATGCCCTGCCGGTCCTGCTGACGAATGGCCGCGGCCATCCGGTCCACCGGCGGATGGTTCACCGGCCCGTTGAGGTCCAGGTTACCGTAAACCTCGGCGGTGGACACGCCAAAGGATGGTTTGGCCAGCACCAGCCACAATTCCGGTGCGGGCGGCAGGGGAGTAAGCTTTTCACCAATCCCCTGGGCCCGGGCGGTACCCCCCATCAGGCAATAGGGTACATCCGCCCCCAGCCTGGCACCTATAGCCATCAGCTGTGCTTTGACCAGCCCCAGTTCCAAAAGGTAATTGAGCCCCAGCAATACCGCAGCGGCATCACTGCTGCCCCCACCCAAACCCGCTGCCACCGGAATATGCTTGGTAATCCCGATGGTGACACCAACCTCCTTACCCGCTTCCTGGAATAGCATTCTAGCGGCCCGGGCGGCCAGGTTATCCTCCCCCCCAGGCACTTCGGGGTGATCACAAGTGACGGTAATGCCCGCCGGCTGGATTTGCAACCGTACCAGGTCGTACAGGTCGATGGTCTGCATGATGCTGTCGATGTCGTGGTAACCGTCGGATCGCCGGCGCAGCACATCCAAAGCCAGATTCACCTTGGCATATGCCCTCAACTCCAGTCCCTCCAAAATACCACCACCTCAACTGCCCCTAAAGGCTATAATTGATGTAATATTAAATGCCTCTAGCAAAAATCCTCCAACCATATGAAATAAAGGAGTCGACATGAAAAAGAGCGCCAACCGGCACTCTTAGCATTTCCATTTTTTCCCCGATTACTCCCCTGGATCACTCCACCGCTGCCACCGCACGCATGGCCACGGATACCACAGCGGAAAACTCCGACAGGGCCTGCCAGACCGGCGTAAACTTTTCGAAAAACACCACCACGGCATCCCCGGACCGGGCCTCCGCCAGCGCCTTCTGAAAGGCGGTCACCTCGTCCAGTTCCACATAAATGGCGGCAGGTGTGAGGCCGCCGGCCAAAGCCCCCTCCAGTAATAATGCGGCCACCTCGCCGGGCTGCCGGCCCCGCAAGTCCCGGTCCTCCTTGATCCACATTTGCTTGCACAGCCGGGCTGCGGCCAAGCCGCTCTTTTTAATCAAGGCGTCTGCCCGGTCCCCCGGCACACCGATTACCCCCAGCAGGCGGCGGGGATTGGTAGCCCGGACCGCCTGCAAGGTGGCGGTAATACCATCGGGGTTGTGGCCGTAGTCCAGTACCACCCGGATGCCGCCCACCTCCCGATGGACTAACCGGCCGGGATTGTCCGCCGGATCGGCGCCAAAGCTCATCAGCACACCCTGGATCACACTGGTGGGTAACCGTAGACCACAGGCGGCAGCCGCTGCGGCCAGGCCGTTGGCCACATTATGGGTGGCCAGCCCCCTCCAGGTCATGGGCATCCGTTTAACAGGCGCCAGCCGGGTAACCTGCTGACCCTCTGCAACCACCACATAGCCGTGGCTGATGAACAGCGCCGTCCCTCCTGCTCCCAGGTGGCGGCGTACAACGGTGTTGTTGTTTTTCAGGCTGAAGTAGATGACCGGACACCTGGCCCGGGCGGCCATGGCAACCACCAGCGGGTCGTCGGCATTTAGCACCACCGTTCCTTCCCGGCGTACCGCCTCCACCAGGAGTGATTTCACATGCCATAGATCTTCCATGGTTTCAATACCGTCCTGCCCCAAGTGGTCCTCACTTAGATTGGTCACCACCGCCACATCCGCCCAGTCAAAGGCCAGACCGGCACGCACCAGCCCGCCCCTGGCAGTTTCCAGCACCGCCGCCTCCACCGTCGGGTCCCGAAGCACCAGCCGTGCGCTCCAGGGACCGGTGGTGTCACCCTCCGCGACCAACTTGCCATCTATATACACACCATCGGTGGTGGTGCATCCTACCCGGTAACCACAGCCCTTCAACATGGCGGCCAACAGCCGGGTGGTGGTGGTCTTGCCGTTGGTTCCCGTTACCGTGACCAGGGGAATGCGGCCATCATGACCTGCCGGAAAGAGATAATCCACAATGGCACCGGCTGCATCCCTGGGCTGCCCCTGGGACGGGAAATGGTGCATGCGGATACCGGGAGCGGCATTTACTTCAATTACCGCTCCTCCCGTGGTCTCCAGCGGCACAGTGATATCCGGTGTGACCACATCCACCCCGGCCACATCCAGGCCCACCGCCCGCGCGGCCCGCACCGCCACTTCAGCATTGGCTGGATGTACCAGATCCGTTACATCCACGGCGGTACCACCGGTACTCAGGTTGGCGTTTTCCCGCAGCAGAACCACCTGCCCAGGAGCGGGCACCTGGTTAGTGGTGAATCCCTGTTTGGCCAGTACCAGCAGCACCACCGGGTCAATGACAATTTTGGTGAGAGGTTTTTCGTGTTCCTCGCCCCTTAAGGGGTTCTGGTTTTCCATTTCCACCAACTGGCTGATGGAATGGTAACCGTCCCCGATGACCATTGTAGGCAGTCTTTCCGCAGCCGCCACCATTTTCCCGTCCACAACCAGCAGGCGGTACTGGCGCCCACGGATGTGTTCCTCCACCACTACCCGGTCACTGAACTGGCTGGCCAGGGCAAAGGCGTTAACCACCTCTGCGGTACTGGTCAGATTCAGGGAAACGCCCTTCCCCTGGTTGCCATTATGGGGTTTGATAACCACCGGTCGGCCCAGTTCCCCGGCAAATTGCCATGCTTCGTCCGCCATGGTTACGGTAACCCCTTGGGGAACCGGCACCCCAGCATCTGCCAGCAGAGTCTTGCACAGGGACTTATCCCCCGCCACATCTACGGCGACGCAGCTAGTTTGCTGGGTAAGGGTGGCCTGCACCCGTTTCTGGTTGACCCCGTAACCAAGCTGCAGCAAGCTGCCGGAGTTTAACCGCATCACCGGGATGCCCCGCCGGCGGCATGCCTCCACAATGGCCCCGGTACTAGGACCCAACTGGTATTTGGCGGCGGTGGCACGGATATCCCGGATCATGCTCTCCACCCCGCCCTCCCCACCCGCCAGCAGGGACTGTACCAGCTGCACCGCCAACCTCGCCGCCTGTTCCGCCGCCTCCCGGCAGGTATATTCACAGATCACCTCATAACGGCCGGGGATTTCCGTGCTTCTGGTTTTCCCGTAGGTTACCGGCATCCCTGCCAGGTTCATCAACTCTAGCCAAACATGTTCCACCACATGTCCCAGAAGGGTTCCCTCCGCCAACCGTTCCAGGAAACCGCCTTTTCTGCCCCTGGAACAGTAATGTTCCACCAGTGTAGGCATCGCTGCCACCAGGCGGTCACTGAAATCTCCCATCTGATCACTGGTTCTTTCCCAATTCGCGCCCAGTTCCAGCAACATCACCAGAACCGGGCGGTGGCAGTGGATGTTTCTGCCCGCACAATCCCTGATCTCCCGGATCACCATGATTCTATCAGAATGCCTCCTTCAGTCCCGCTTGATTTAAATACCGCCCTGGAAAATAAAATTCAATCTCTAGTTTTAACCTGCCCTTACTAAAATATACCTTTTTTATCCAGGCGGTAAGGGCTGCCTGGTTAGCAGGTCGTAGCGGTACCCGCCAGGCAATACATGGAGGCATACGGCAAAAAGGGCCAGGGGCTCCGAGGGACTGGTTTCCGAGGCGTTGGTATGGGTAATGCTGCGGCCATCCACCACCGTAACGGTGCGGGAGCCGTAAACCTCCACCCGGTAATCCGGTGTCACCACCACCGCCGTATCTTCATCAATGCCCAGGCCCAGGATGTGGGGGTTCTGGGCGATGGCGGTCAACAGACGGCCCAAGCGGCCCCGCTGAGCAAAGTGCTGGTCCACCACCACTTCCGGTAAAAGCCCCATTCCGGGGGCCATTTTGAGGGTGTTGAGGCTGGGAGCAGCATCGCCATCCCCCTCCACAATCATGGTACCACTCATGGCGGAAGCGCCGGCACTGGTACCAGCCACCACCGCACCCGCCGCGTAGGCCTGCCGCAGGGCCATATCCAATCTTGTTCCGCCCAGGAGACTGGTGATGCGCAACTGGTCCCCGCCTGTGAAAAAAATGCCTCCCGCCTCCCCGAGCATCTGCGCCTGCTCTGCACTATCCGCCTCTTCCCGTGAGTGGAGGTGCAGTACCCTGACCCGGGAAACGCCCAGTCGCTCAAAGAGCCGACGGTATTGACCACCCACCTCGGCTGGTTTTTCCGTGGCCACCGTCATCACAACCACGGTGGCTTGTGCACCACCGGAAAGCTGGACAAATTTGCGCAGGATGCGGCACTCCCCCTCCTTGTCCTCCGCCCCGCCGATAATCACCATGGTTCCCTGTCCTGCGCCCACCGGGCGATCACCTCCGTTTATAGATCAAAACCCGCCTCCACAGTTTTGCCTTCCAACATCCGTTTATGCGGTACATCCCACGGGCAGGAATATCCGGAGATGGTGTCGAATACTGGTCAAACCTGAAGGAGGTGGGACGCCCTTGTCCGGTACGAAGCTTTTTTTAAAAAACCAGATGGAAGACATGGTGTGGATGTTTTTGGACGAGGTGCTGCAAAAATGGCCGGAGGCCTGTACTTGTGATATTTGCCGCCACGATATCGCCGCTCTATCCCTGAACAGCCTGGCTCCCCGCTATGTAGTAAGGGAACAGGGGGAGGTGCTGTCCAAGACCAGTATGCTGGAAATCCAGTACCGGGCAGATGTCTATGCCGCAGTGACCAAGGCAATCTTACTGGTGAAGGACAAACCCCGCCACTTTTGAGTGAGCGGGGCTTTTCTTTTGCATACTATGGAGAGGAGGTGGAAGGATGCCGCTACTGTCTGTCCTGGATACCCTGAACTGGTTTTTACTGCTGGAAAAGAGCCAGGTCTACTTGTATGGGGGGCTGGCCAAAGCCGCACAGGATGAGGAAACCAAACACGCCCTGCTGCAATTCCAGGATACGGAATCGGAGCACGTAGATACCCTCACCACCGCCATCGAAAGGATGGGCGGTTCCCCCAGCAAGATCTCCCTGGGGGCAGGGTTCCTGTCCGGCCTTGGTCTGGTCAAGGCCTTGTCCATGCTGGAAAGATGGGATGTCCAAACTGCACCTATTATATCGTACAAGTCTGCTGCCGCCTTTGAGCGACGGGCCATCAAAGATTACCACGCCCTGCTGGACCGGGTGGAACACGGCGACCTGCGAGATATCCTGTGGCGCCACCTCATCGAGGAGGATCTCCATGCCCTGTGGCTGGCCAGGAAAGTGGATGAAATGCAGTACCCTTCATCCCACTAATATTTACCATCCCTTGCGGATTGGCAAATCCGGGCACCCCGCATAGACTATAGCGAAAATAGCAAATGGGTCGGACCATGTGGGGTAAG
>DDKM01000096.1 GCA_002339345.1 Firmicutes bacterium UBA2598
ACACAAACTTATGTACACTCCCGGCGGGAGCAGCGAGACCGGTTTCTCGCACGGCTCGGCGACGAGTTTCGCGCCCGCCTCGGACCTGCGGAGGTGCATGCCCTTTGTACCGCCCATGTAGCGTTCTTTCTTGTTCCGCAACCGCAGCACGCACATCGTTTAGTCCAGCGAGCGCGTTCCGTGGCGGCGCGGTGGCCAAAGCAGATCCAAGTCCAAATGGTCTGACTTCCCCAGCGACAGCGAACCAGCGCCTAACACGCTGGTAAACGGCTCCGTTTTGCTCCGCGCAACTCGCGGCTGTCACAATTTGTGCGATAAAAATAAGGGGTTAAGGTTGGTAAAAAGCGCGCCAGCTTACGTGAGTTCGTTTGCCGGCTAAACGTTATATGAAATCGCATCTCGGGGTGAACTCATTATGCCTTCGAATGTTTCGCACCTACTTTCAAGCGTAGGATTGAAAGTAAATGGACAAGTCAATTGGGGCCATGATATCAACGAAAATAGGCCGGGCGTGTATTTAGTATCTATATCCTCAAATCCAGATGAAAACCGCAGTCAGTTCAAAAGAGCCCCGATTGATGAAGAGGTTTTAGCTAAATGGATTGCAAAGGTCCCTACGCTTAAAGTAGATGGGAAAGAAACCTTGCCAAATATTCTCCGCGAAAGATTGTCTAGTTTTTGGTTACCAGACGAGAACGTGGTCTATATTGGTAAGGCAGGTACATCCATAAAAAAGAGAGTAAAACAGTACTATCAGACTGATCTAGGAGAGCCTAGACCCCACGCAGGGGGGCATTGGCTTAAAACCTTATCAATCTTAAGCGAGCTAACTGTTTATTGGGCAGTTACAGGTAAGCCAGAGGACATAGAAGGAATGTTGATAGCGGAATTTATTCGTAATGTCTCCGAGAGTACAAAACATTTGCTATTTGATCCAGAGAGACCATTTCCATTTGCGAACTTAGAATATCCGAAAGGTACAAGAAAACGTCATGGAATAACTGGGGCAAGACTTAGAAGGTAACACGACTTCATATTTGTTTGACGCTTAGTTCACAAACTTTGACTTATCTAACGGTAACGTCGGGTCTATGTGCCATGGAGGAAATCCCTATGCAGGAGGCAGGAGGAAAGACTATGGCCAATACCACGGGTTATAGAATGTTGGGCGTGACTGACGATTTACTTGCCGTCAACGCCGAGGTATGCAGAGAACTATGGCGAATGGTAGATATCAAGGGAGGTACGGTGGGGGCACTTACGCCTAAACTAATTCTGCCACCTCGCAACAATGAGGACTTTCGGATAAGCGAACAGGAAGCGCGGTTTATCTATACCTCGGTGTTAACACGGGCCAGCCGCTACTTCTTTTCTGTGGAAACGCCTACGAGGGAAAAGTATTCTTTCACCAAAGACGCCGTTAGCCCGCGAAGTGCGCTGTCCGACCTTAGCCTTTACACCTTTGACGACGGATTTAAGAAACAGGCAAATGTAGAATTTAAAGCCGGTAACCCGCCGGTAGATCATCTCAAGAAGGACATTGAAAAACTTGTCAGGGAACGGGTGGCGGGGAACTGGTTTCATCTCCTCAAAAACGTTGATAGTGGAACGCTGCCCAGTCTCTTCGGTAAGTTCCAAGAGGTTTTTCAGATGCCCGAAGTTACCGCCCATGTTAAGAACATGGAGCCAATTGTGTTTTGTTTCTGCGTTCTCGATAAGAAGAGGGCAATATTAAAGATATTTATACCCCCAGATAATAACCTGGAAGATTACTGTAGGGACTTCTTTAATATTGATTATGGGGTGAGCGGTGGAGAAGTTCGGATAGTGAACTCTCGCGGGTGGGTCGAGATAGTGTAAGAAAACGCCCCTTGCCAGGAGCAATGGAGCGACTAAAGTGAAATGTTCTCGCATGTTCCATTTCGGTGTAGTGCTTGGAAAAAGAAATTTTCATTAATTGCATGATCAAGAAAAGCTCTTACATCATAGTACCCGGCAGCCTCCGGGGGCTTCGCCCACATACTCCCTGCTGGCGTACGTCACTAACTCTGGGAATGTTATACGAGACTAGAAAAGGGCGATGCAAGTGATTGAATCTGAGGTCATTAGTTTAATAGAAAAGCGGTTTGGTGAGATGGGTAACCCCGCCGAGATCCCGTTACTAAAAGGCGGGAGGACATTTATGGCAAGGCTGTCTACTGAAGGAATTTATGTTAGTAATCTTTCGGGACAGCCTTTTTTGCCATGGGAAGTTTTTACTGAGACTGTAGGTTTACTGAAAAGAAACAATGGGCGTGCTTTTAGGGGTAATTATAATTACAAACTTGGCAGCCCGGAACTTCCTTTGGATTCGGTTGAGGGTTACATAGCCAATAAGGTGTATGGCAAAGAAATTGGTGATAGTGTTTTTCGAAGAATATCTCCAATAGCGTGTATTCTTATATGGTCGGGAATTTGTAGGCATGAACCAGGAGAATTGGTTTTATCTGGCGTCGTATAACAGCAGCGCTACCGGCTTCGCTTTGCTCCGACCCAAGCCTGCTTTGTCACAGCACTTGCAATGTAGGGCCAAGATAGGGGAACTATTTTACGAGGTTTTTGACCACGTCATGGCTATACTGAACGGCGCTCACTCTGGAAAAGGGGATATGTATGGCTGAGCTTTATTTATTTGGCAAACCTGTGAAAAGCGTTTTTCAGCTGTTGGGTACCAGGGAAAACGACATCACCTACAGTATAGCATGGGCTTTGAGCAATAGCCCGAAGATGCTCGAACATTTCCTCGCGCATGTGACTGGTATCGTTCTCCCGACTAATGAGGCGGTTATCAGACTTCAACAGTACGGGCTGGATCGTAGCTTTACCGATATGGAAATTCAGATCCCTGGAAAACTGCATCTCATTGTAGAGGCTAAGCGTGGTTGGAATCTTCTCGATTCCAGCCAGTTGAATAAATACGCCCTACGATTTCGGGATAGTTGCAGCCTACAAAAAATTGTTGTGGCGAGTGAATGTAATCAAGAATACGCTAGGCTGCACCTGCCGGAAAAGGTCTTAAACGTCCCTGTCATGGCTGTTTCCTGGAAAGAAATAATGGTATTAGCAAGAAACGCATATCCCGAAGGTTCTCACCGCGAAAAGCGCTTGTTGGAGGAGCTGCAAGAGTATCTAGGGGGGATAACCTCAATGCAAAACCAGACTTCGAACTTGGTCTACGTGGTTTCAGTTGCCGGAGGAACACCGGAATGGTCATCAATTTCGTGGATTGATATCGTCGAGAAGAAGGGGTTGTATTTTCACCCTGTGGGGACAAACGGTTGGCCGAAAGAACCTCCAAACTACATAGCCTTCCGGTATGGAGGGCAACTTCAGTCAATCCATCACATAGAGGATTACGAAATCGTTGAAAACATGCATGAAAAGATCCCAGAGATTTCAGCCACTAACTGGCCGCCACACTTCTTGTATAAGCTGGGACCGGCCATACGGCCCAGCAAGGTAGTAAAGACCGGGAATATATACCCCAACGGCAGGTTATGGTGTATGCTCGATACTCTGCTGACTTGTGACACTATTTCTGAGGCTCGCGATCTCTCAAAAAGGAGGCAAAGCCAGGAATAACGAAAAGGGGGTCGGAATACGGCGTTAGATAGTCTCACGGATTCACAGTCCCAACTTCGAAGAGGAATTTTTGCAAGATTCCAGGAACTACTTCCCGATACCGCCGCTCCTTTCTGCCTGGCATCACTCTGCAGAGTGTTGTGAAGGTGCTGGAGACCAGGCCTCTTGGAAACTGGGTTGCGGAAGTCAAGACAAAATATTTTGGTTAAGGAAAGCTCGTACAGGGAGGACAGGTCTTATGCAAACCAAAATTATTAAACCAGGTGACCTGGAAGGCGATCTATTTGGCAACAACGCGGCCTTTGCTTGCCCGTACTGCAGTAAGGTGTTTATTGTTAGCCAGTTCCTTAACTCAAAAGGACGACCCTGTCCTAAATGTGGCCGCTCAACTGGGCATGTTGAAGGAAAGGGTGAGAACCGGAGAGCGTACATCAGGTTCTAACTTGCCTGAGTAAAGGTTTGCACGGTCTGGTCTTTCCAGGGATTGAATGGATGCCTACATGTACAAAGGCTAATATATACCTGTAGGATCCGGAGGAAATTACCTGTTATATTCCTTCTAGCTGCGGACCCTAAACCAGCACACAAGCTATTGGTTGCTTAAAAAGGGTGGGGTGCCATGAACGCTTTGTTATCCAGCCTGGCTAAGGCCTGCAAGGAATATCCCATTCAGGAAAAATTCCTGGTGGTGCCGAATCTCCTGGCAGGTTATCAGCTGATGGAGGCCCTGGCCAGGGAAGGGGTGGCCTGGGTTAACCTGAGACCGGTGACCCCCCTGGACCTGGCACGCAGCATCGCTGAGCCAGAGTTAATCAAAAGGGGCATCTCCCTTTTAACTGAGGGGCAGGCCCTTTGTCTGGTGGAAGAGGCGCTTTCAGAGCTGAAGGAAGCAGGCAAACTGGTATACTTTGCATCCCTGAGCGAGGATGGAAGTCTGGCCAGGATGTTATACGGCTCCCTGATGGAGATGCGGCTGGCCAGGATCGCCAGCGATAACCTGGACCCGGCCATGTTTGTGGACCTGCGCAAAGGACAGGAAATGAAGGAGTTGTTATCGGCGTACGAAGGACGCCTACGAGACGGCAAGTGGGCTGATGCAGCCTCGATATATTTCATCGCCCTGGAAAGTCTTGATGGCGGCCGCCAGCATGTAAGGGGGGTATATTTGATTCCTGAAGGGATGGAGCTGCCCCCTATGGGTTATACCTTCCTCAAGAAACTTACCGCCGGTTGCCTTCACGTCTTAAAAGAAGACCCCGTTTTCGGTCTGCGGCGGCCACCGGGAAGTCGTTTTGCTGCGGAGGGTGAGGACGATACAGCAGGAACCAGTTCCCTTTCATGGCTATACCGGCCCGGACTGGCACCAGGTTTGGGGGATCCGGAAATGGAAATATTCCAGGCTTATGGCGCCGCCAATGAGGTCCGTGAAGTATTCCGCCTTCTCAAAAGCCGCGGCATCCCACTAGACCGGGCGCTGCTCTGCTACACCCGCGCTGATGTGTATGTGCCTTTGATTATCTCCCTGTGCGCCCGGTTGGAGCTGCCGGTGACTTTTGCGGAGGGTATTCCCATCACCTACACACGGCCTGGCAGGTTAATACTGGGTATCCTGCAGTGGATCGAGGATAATTACCAGGTTTCCACCCTCCGCCGGGTCCTTTCTAGTGGCGACATGCAGGTTCCCGCCGCCGGGGTGCTGGCAAGGCTTCTCCGCCGGGCAGGGATCGGCTGGGGGCGGGAACGCTACCTCTCCTGCCTGGAAGCGCAGGTGCAGGCCCTGGCGCTGGAGGCTGAGGCTACCGGAAGAGACGGGGAGGAAAACAGGGAGGCCTACCTGAAAGCCCAGCAGGAACACGCTCAGACCTTAAAGGGTGTTATAGAGGACTTTTTGGGGAAGATTCCGGCTTCTGACCATGAAGGCTTCATCAGCATGGTAGAATTAACTGCGGGATTGCAAAACCTTGTGTCCGGCTACGCAAGGATAAGCGGAGTGCTGGACGGCCTAGCCCGGGAAGCAGTGGAAAGACAACTGGAGGAAGGCGGCAAGGCTTTTCCCGGGAAAATCAAGGTAAAGGAGGCCCTTGGCCGCCTGCGGCATCAGATCGAGGGCCTGGTGATCGGGGCTTCAAGGCCCCTGCCGGGGCACCTTCACGTGGTAGGATTTCACCAGGCCGGATGGGACAACCGGCCCCACACCTTTGTGGTAGGGCTGGATGCCGGCAGTTTTCCCGGAAGCGGCCTGCAGGACCCTGTACTGCTGGATGCAGAGCGGATGCGGATTAACCCGGAGTTGTCATTAAGGGCCGATTCGCCGGCGACCAACCAGTACCGCATGGCAGGGTTTCTGGCCTCCCGCCGGGGGAAGCTGGTGTTGAGCTTTTCCTGTTACGAGGTGGTGGAAGCCAGGCCGTCTTTCCCTTCTTCCATTCTTCTTCAGGTCTACCGGCTGGCAAGCGGCGACCATGAAGCGGACTATTCCACCATACTGCGTGCTCAGGAAGAACCCCGGAACTATGTGCCGGAAGAACCCGGACTCGCCGTCGCCGAAGAGGAGTGGTGGATGGCCAGGGCTTTGAAGGACACCATAGGGGTGAGTGTTGAAGAAATCAGAGCCTGTTACCCGGGCCTTGATACCGGACTACAGGCCGTGGAAGCCCGGAACAGTCCGGAAGTGACTGCCTTTGACGGAAAGGTTACTGTCGAACCTGGCCGTGTGGACCCACGGGTTAACCCATCCCTTGCCATGTCCGCAACCCAGATGGAACACCTGGCCCGTTGCCCTTTCGGGTATTTCCTCCGGTATATCCTGAGGGTGGAGCCGCCGCAGGAGCTATCATATGACCCGGGGACATGGCTGGATGCCCTCACCAGGGGATCGCTGCTCCACAAGGTATACTATACGTTTCTACGGGAATGCAATGCCCAGAGAAAAACTGCAGAACTTCATAAGTCCCGGCTGATGGAGATTGCCGAAGAACTCATCATCTCCACCCGGGAACAGGTACCTCCTCCCAGCCAGGCAGTGTTCGAGTACGAGCGGGAACAGATCATGCGGGAGCTGGAGGTATTCTGGCGGGTGGTGCAGGAGGAAACGGGCCAGACCCAGCCGCTCTTTTTCGAGATCCCCTTTGGCTTCGGGGTGGAAGAGGTGGAAGCAGCCGGTTTCGGGATGGCCGACCCGCTGCCTGTCACCTTGAGGGATGGGCGAGTGATCAGACTGAGAGGGCGCATCGACCGTCTTGACAAGGTACAAGGCCACGCTTACCACGTTTGGGACTACAAGACAGGGGGAACTTACGAGTTTGATGAACGGGAGTTTTTGAAGCAGGGAAGACAGGTACAGCACTCCCTTTACTCCTGGGCGGCGGAGGAGATCCTGCGCATCACGGGAACAGACCCCCTGGCAAGAGTGGTGGCTGCCGGCTACCTGTTCCCGACAGAAAAAGGTGAAGGGCAGCGGTATATCAGGCTGCAGTTAGACCGGGACGTGGTGCTCTCCGTGCTGGAACTGATGCTGGACATCCTTACTGCTGGCGCTTTTTGCGCCACCGACGATCAAAAACGGTGTTCTTCGCACTGCGATTACAGGACTGCATGCCGGTCCCCGCTGGCGGTGGAACAGGTCAAGGTGAAACTGGATGCCCCGGAACTGGTGGCCTGGAAGGAGTTGCAGCAGTATGACTGATCTGCCGGTAAAAGACCAGCAGGCCCGTGACACCATTCTGAACTGCCTGGAACAGAACTTCCTGGTGGAGGCGGGGGCGGGGTCGGGCAAGACCACCAGCCTGGTGGGCAGGATGGCTGCCCTCATCCTGAACGGGAAGTGCCTGGTGGAAAACCTGGCGGCGGTAACATTCACCCGCAAGGCTGCCGGTGAACTGAAGGAGCGGTTCCAGGAAAGACTGGAGCGGCTGTTCCGGCAGGAGGCCGACCCGGAGATCAGGGAACGGCTAGGCCAGGCCCTGGAGCACATGGACCGTGCCTTTATCGGCACCATTAACTCCTTCTGCGCCCGCCTGCTGCGGGAACGGCCGCTGGAAGCCGGGCTGAACCCCGAGTTTGAGGAAATCGAAGGGCTGGAGGAACGCCTGCTGGAGGAAAGAGCGTGGGACGAGTATCTCCTCAAAGTACGGCTGCAGGAACCCCGGTTACTGCAGGCTCTGGACCAGCTGGATGTCAGTCCCCAGGACCTGAAAGAGGCATATCACGAACTGGCCCTGTACCCGGATGTGGACATGCAATGCCAGGCAACCGCTTACCCGGACCTGGGTCCTGTCAGGGCAAGGCTGGGTGCACTCTGTCAACTGGCGGAAAGCTATCTCCCAGACAAGCCGCCTGAGAAAGGATGGGATGACCTGCAAAAACTCATGCGGCAGGTGCTTCGCTGGCGCCGGATGTTCGACCTGCGGGACGACCGTTATCTCCTGCGCTTGCTGGCGAACATGGACAAGAGCGCCAGGGTTACTCAAAACCGTTGGCTTTCAAAAGACGGGGCCAAGGCTGTGGCCAGGGCGTTTGAGGAATTCCGGGACGAACTCATAAAACCTGCGCTTCAACAGTGGAGGGAATACCGGCAACAGCCTCTGATGGACTTTCTCTTGCCGGCGGTGCGGTACTACCAGTCACTGAGGGAGCGGGAGAACAAGCTCAACTTTCATGACCTCCTGATGCGTACCGCTGCGTTGCTGAGAGACAACCCTGAAGTCCGCGCCTACTTTCAAAAAAGGTACACCCACCTGCTGGTCGATGAATTCCAGGATACCGACCCCATCCAGGCTGAGGTGATGCTCTACCTCACCGGTGAAGACGTGGCGGAAAGGGACTGGAAGAGGCTCTTGCCCCGGCCGGGAGCCCTGTTTGTGGTGGGCGATCCCAAGCAGTCCATCTACCGCTTCCGCCGGGCGGATGTGGACACTTACAACCAGGTCAAGGAGCAGATCGTGCGGACAGGCGGAAAGGTTCTTCACCTGACTACCAATTTCCGTTCCCTGCCGGAGATCGTGGACTGGGTAAATCCCACCTTTGGCGAAGTGTTTGACCTTGCGGGCGCTCCCTACCAGCCAGTCTATACTCCCATGCATGCCTTCCGGACCGGTGACCCCTCTTTTGACTCGGGCCTGAGGAAACTGGAACTCACCGAAGGTGGTAATCAGGAGGATATTGTGATGGAGGACGCGGAGAGAATCGCTTCCTGGGTCCGCCGGGCGCTGGACGGCAATGTGAAACTGGCCCGCACCAGGGAGGAAACAGAGGGGGGCCTCACGCCAGCGCCGATACCGGGGGACTTCATGGTGCTGGTCAGGTTCAAGAAGCACATGGCCCTCTACGCCCGGGCCCTGGAGTTGCACGGAATCCCCTATTCCATTTCCGGCGCGAGCAATCTGAAAGATTCCCTGGAGCTGTTGGAATTGCTGTATCTTTTGCAGTCTCTGGCCGACCCGGATAACCCCGTGTCTCTGGTGACGGTCCTGAGGGGTTTATTCTTTGGCATCAGCGACGACCATCTGTACCGTTTCAAGCTTGCGGGCGGACACTTTTCCTTCTTGAACCCGCTGCCATCCAATATGGATCCTGACGTGCAAGTTGTTTTCCAGGAGGCCTGGGAACGCCTTCAACGCTACTGGCACTGGTCAAGGGAACTGCCGCCCAGCAGCACCTTCGAGAGGATCGCGGCAGATCTGGGCCTCTTTCCCCTGTCGCTGGCGGGGGAGATGGGTAAGGGGCGGGCGGGGTACATCATGTACGCCCTGGAGCTTACGCGCAGG
>DDKM01000081.1:0-24910 GCA_002339345.1 Firmicutes bacterium UBA2598
TGGTCACCGCCATCCGCGAGTAAGGGGTCTCAGGTTTTAAAAATAAGGGAACGGAGCAGGGACCAAGGACAAGGCCCGTTTTGGGAACCGGTCCTTGATCCCTTCCTCAGTGTTAAAGGAAAGTTATGTATGGGCGATGAGGTGGGAGGTTGCTGCGTGCCGTGATGACGCAGGAAATTTTCACCGAGAATAGTCCGGTTCGAACCGGGCGATGAGGAGGAGAAATTATGGCCAAGCAAAAAATTCGCATTCGTTTAAAGGCATTTGATCACAAGGTTTTGGACCAGTCTTCCCAGCGGATCGTGGAAACCGCCAAGCGTACCGGGGCGTTGGTTTCCGGACCCATACCCCTACCGACGGAAAAAAACGTGTACACCATCCTCCGTTCACCCCACGTGAACAAGGACTCCCGGGAACAGTTTGAAATGCGTACCCATAAAAGGCTGATCGATATCCTGGATCCCAATCCCAAAACGGTGGATGCCCTCATGCGCCTGGACCTGCCCGCCGGAGTGGATATCGAGATTAAGCTGTAGCGGCAGTCCGAAGAAAACCCGATGGTCAAACCAGTGGAGGTGTTACGCGATGTCGAAAAATATCCTGGGGATTAAATTGGGTATGACCCAGGTCTTTAATGAAAACGGCCAGTTCATTCCCGTTACCGCCATCCAGGCTGGACCGTGTGTGGTGGTGCAAAAGAAGTCCATGGCCAGGGACGGTTACAATGCCATCCAGGTCGGCTTTATGCCGGCCAAGGAAAACAGGGTCAACAAGCCCAGCAAGGGCCATTTCGCCAGGGCCAATGTTAAGCCCCTGCGGTTTCTCAAGGAATTCCGCACCGAAGATGTGAATGCCTACCAAGTGGGGCAGGAGATTTCGGCGGATATCTTTAATGCCGGTGACAGGGTTGATGTGGTGGGCATTTCCAAGGGCAAGGGTTTTGCCGGTGCCATCAAAAGGCACAATTTCCACCGCGGCCCCATGAAACATGGTTCCAAGTATCACCGGCGGCCGGGTTCCGCCGCTGCCAAAGGCCCCGCCAGGGTGTTCAAGGGCCGGAAGATGCCTGGGCGCCTGGGCGGTGAGCGGGTTACGGTGCAGAACCTGGAAGTAGTAAAAATTGACAAGGAACGCAATCTAATTTTGGTCAAGGGGGCCATCCCCGGACCCCGCCGTGGCCTGGTTACTATCAAGGCTTCGGTGAAGGCCTAGGGCCATCTTCCCCGAAAGGAGGAATAGCAATGCCTAAAGTAGCGGTATATAACACTCTCGGCCAACAGGTGGGCGAGATGGATCTGAAGGATGAGGTGTTTGGCATCGAGGTGAACGAGCCGGTGCTGCACCAGGCGGTGGTGGCCCAGTTGGCCAGCAGGCGGTTAGGCACCCATGCCACCAAAACCAGGGCCATGGTCAGCGGTGGCGGGAAGAAACCCTGGCGGCAAAAGGGTACCGGCCGGGCCCGGGCGGGCAGTACCCGCTCACCCTTGTGGCGGCACGGCGGTGTGGTCTTTGGTCCACAGCCACGGCAGTACGGCTTTACCCTCCCCCGCAAAATGCGGCGGCTGGCCATGAAGTCCGCCCTGTCTGACAAGGTGCAAAAGGGTGGTCTCATCGTCCTGGAAGACTTGAGCTTCAGCCAGCCCAAAACCAAAGAAATGGCCAAGGTGCTGGCCAATTTGCGGCTCAACGCCAAGGCGCTGGTGGTTACGGCGGATGTGGATGAAAATGTGCAGAAATCCGCGCGAAACATCGCCGGCGTGACTCCTCTGACCGCCGCGGGGTTAAATGTTTACGATATCCTGAACCATGATCACCTGGTCATTACCAGGGATGCCGTGGCCAGGGTTGAGGAGGTGTGGTCCTGATGCGCAACCTGCGGGATGTGCTGATCAGGCCGGTGGTGACGGAAAAGGCCACCGGATTGATGGCGGATAACAAGTATACCTTTTATGTGGACAAAAGGGCCAACAAGGTGGAGATCAAACAGGCGGTGGAGGAGTTGTTCAAGGTGACCGTCCTGGAAGTCAATACCATGCGGGTACACGGGAAAAAGAGACGTCAGGGGCGTTTCGAAGGGGTCACCCCGGAGCGTAAAAAGGCCGTGGTCACCTTGAAGCCCGGCGACAAAATCACCGTATTTGAAGGGTTGTAGAATTAGGAGGGAGCGCTATGGCGATCAAGAAGTATAAACCCACATCGCCTGGCAGGCGCCAGATGACCGTATCCACCTTTGAAGAGATCACCGCCACCCAGCCGGAGAAATCCCTGGTGGTGCCACTACAGCAGAAGGCTGGCCGTAATGCCCAAGGCCGGTTGACGGTGCGGCACCAGGGCGGCGGGCACAAGCGGAAATACCGCCTGATCGACTTCAAGCGGGACAAGGATGGCGTACCGGCCAAGGTGGCTACCATTGAATACGATCCCAACCGTTCAGCCAATATTGCGCTGTTGAACTATGTCGATGGGGAAAAGCGGTACATCATCGCTCCCAACGGCCTGAAGGTAGGGGATACCGTTGTCTCCGGACCGGAGGCAGACATTAAAACAGGTAATGCCTTGCCGTTACGCAGCATTCCGGTAGGTACCCTGGTCCACAACATTGAGCTGAAGCCAGGCAAGGGCGGTCAAATGGTACGGTCTGCTGGCGGATCCGCCCAATTGCTGGCCAAGGAAGGGGATTATGCCACCCTGCGCTTGCCGTCCGGGGAGGTGCGGCTGGTGCACTTGAACTGCCGGGCCACCGTCGGTCAGGTGGGGAACCTGGATCACGAGAACATCACCATCGGCAAAGCCGGCCGGTCCCGCTGGATGGGCATCCGGCCCACGGTGCGCGGTGTGGTCATGAACCCGGTGGATCATCCCCATGGCGGTGGTGAGGGCCGTTCACCCGTTGGCCGCAAGGCGCCTGTAACACCATGGGGCAAGGTTGCCACCGGCGGTCGGACCCGTAAAAATGGTAAACCCAGTGACAAGATGATCGTCAAGTCACGGCACGTGTAATGGGAAAGCATGCCGTGCCGTGGAGTTGCAAGCCGAAAGGAGGCTTTTAGCGGATGGGCAGATCCTTGAAAAAAGGACCTTACTGTGATGAAGGGCTGCTGGCCAAGATTGAGGCCATGAACGAAAGTGGGGAAAAGCGGGTAATCAAAACCTGGTCCCGTCGCTCTACCATTTTCCCGCAAATGGTGGGACATACCATCGCCGTCCATGACGGCCGCAAGCATGTACCGGTTTACGTAACAGAGGACATGGTTGGCCACAAACTGGGCGAGTTTGCGCCAACCAGGACGTTCAAGGGGCATGGCGCCCACACCGAACGTTCCACCGCCCTCAAGTAGGCGGTCGAGAGAGGGGGTACACGTAAATGGAAGCCAAAGCGGTGGCGAAATATATCCGCATTTCCCCGAATAAGGTCCGCCAGGTGGTTGACCTCATCCGGGGCAAGGATGTGCGGGAAGCCCTGGCTATCCTGAAGTTCACACCAAAGCGGGCGGCCAGTGCGGTGGAAAAGGTGGTCAAGTCGGCGGTGGCCAATGCCGAGCACAATTATGAAATGAGCGGTGATAACCTCTACATTGCCAAGGTTTATGTGGACAACGGGCCGACCTGGAAGCGTTTCAAACCCCGGGCCATGGGCCGGGCGGATCAGATGCTCAAACGAACCAGCCACATTACCGTGGTAGTAAGTGAGAAGGAGGTTTAATCGTGGGTCAGAAGGTACATCCCAAGGGGTTGCGCATTGGGGTGATCCGGGACTGGGATGCCAAGTGGTATGCCGATCGGGATTACGCCAAACTGTTGCATGAGGATATCCAAATTCGCCGGCATATCAAAAAACGTCTTTATGCCGCCGGTATTTCAAGGGTGGAAATTGAGCGCACCGCCAACCGGGTCAAGGTGACCATCCATACCGCCAAGCCGGGTATTGTCATCGGCCGCGGTGGGGCGGAGGTGGAAGTTCTCCGCAAGGAGCTGGAAAAGATGACCGGTCGGCAGGTGAATATCAATATCGCCGAAATCAAGAAGCCGGAGCTGGATGCCCAACTGGTGGCGGAAAACGTGGCCGCCCAGCTGGAAAAGCGGACCTCCTTCCGCCGGGCCATGAAACAGTCGGTGGGCAGGACCATGCGGATGGGTGCCGAAGGTATCAAAATTTCCATTGCCGGCCGGCTGGGCGGAGCGGAAATTGCCCGGACGGAGTGGTACAGTGAGGGCAAGGTGCCGTTGCATACCCTGCGGGCGGACATCGACTACGGTTTTGCCGAGGCAAACACCACCTATGGCAAAATCGGCATCAAGTGCTGGATTTATCGCGGAGAGGTACTGCCTGAAACCAGGCGGGTGGCCGAGGAAGGGGGCAAGTAACCCATGTTGATGCCCAAAAGGGTTAAACACAGGAAACAGCACCTGGCGTGGCCGGATGGCAAGGCCACCAAGGGGAATGAAGTGGTTTTTGGCGATTACGGCTTAATGGCTACCGAAGGCGGTTGGATCACCAGCCGGCAGATTGAGGCGGCCCGTATTGCCATGACCCGTTACATCAAGCGGGGCGGTAAGGTTTGGATTAAGATCTTTCCGGACAAACCGGTAACCCAAAAACCGGCTGAAACCCGGATGGGAAGCGGTAAGGGCGCCCCAGAATACTGGGTGGCGGTAGTGAAGCCCGGCCGGATTATGTTTGAGCTGGCGGGAGTGGCGGAGGAGGTGGCCCGGGAGGCCATGCGCCTTGCTTCCCACAAGCTGCCTGTGAAGACCAAGTTTGTAAAACGAGCGGGAGTGGGTGGTGACGCAAATGAAACTGAATGAGATTCGCGACCTATCCACAGTCGAACTGGAGCGCAAGGTGGATGACTGGAAGCAAGAACTTTTTAACCTGCGGTTTCAGCTGGCCACCGGACAGCTTGACAACCCCATGCGCATCCGGATGGTCCGCCAGAGTATTGCCCGGGCCAAGACGGTTTTGCGGGAACGGGAGTTAAAGGCGGCCGGCAAGGCTTAAGGGAGATCCCGCCACGGGCGGTGGCTGATGAAAGGAGGAATACGGCGTGGTTGAAAGAGCACTGCGGAAGACCCGGGTGGGCAACGTGGTGAGCGATAAAATGGACAAAACGGTGGTTGTGTCGGTGGAGACCCTTGTCCGGCACCCCGTTTATGGCCGTACTGTGAAAGAGACCAAAAAGTTCAAGGCCCATGATGAGCATAACCAGTGCCGCATCGGTGACAAGGTCAAGATCATGGAAACAAGGCCGTTGAGCAAGGATAAACGGTGGCGTGTGGTGGAAGTGCTGGAAAAGGGCGAGGAAATCTAACAACAGACCTGGCGGGGGCTCTCCGTTCAGGTATCCAGGAGTAAAAGGGGGCAATCGCGGTGATCCAGGCTGAAACGGTGCTCAAAGTCGGGGATAATACTGGAGCCAAAAAACTGCTGTGCATCCGGGTGCTGGGGGGTTCCAAGCGCCGGTATGCTTCGGTGGGGGATGTGATCATCGCCTCTGTTAAAGAAGCGACGCCAGGGGGCGTGGTCAAGAAGGGCGATGTGGTGAAAGCCGTTGTGGTGCGTGCCACCAAGGAAGTTAAGCGGCCGGACGGTTCGTACATCCGGTTTAACGAGAACGCGGCTGTGATCATCAATGACCAGGGTAACCCCAGGGGTACCAGGATATTCGGACCGGTGGCCCGGGAGTTGAGGGAAAAGGATTTCATGAAGATCGTGTCCCTGGCACCGGAAGTAATTTAGGTTTTGAAACTTTGAGGGGGCAACCACCCCCAAATGCGAGGTGAAAACTGGTGACCACGCCCAAGGTGCATGTCAAGAAAGGCGACACCGTGATGGTCATTACCGGTAAAAGCGCGGGTAAAAAGGGTAAGGTGTTGGAGGTTATCCCCGGTGATCAGCGGGTGATCGTTGAAGGGGCCAACATTGTTAAGAGACACACCAAACCCAGCAAGAAGGTGCCCCAGGGCGGCATCATGGAAAAAGAGGCGCCCATCGCCGCTTCCAATGTAATGATCTACTGTAACCGTTGCCATAAGCCGGTACGGATTGGCAAGAAGATTTTGGACAACGGCAACAAGGTCCGGATCTGCCGCAAGTGTGGCGAAGTGCTGGATAAATAGCGGCGAGAGAGGGGGGTTATTTAGGAATGGCCAGGTTGAAGCAAAAGTACCTCAAAGATATTAAGCCTGCCTTGATGGAGCGTTTTGGGTACAAAAACGTAATGCAGGTACCCAGGCTGGAAAAGGTAGTGATCAATATGGGTGTGGGTGAAGCCACCCAGAACCCCAAAGCCCTGGATGGTGCGGTGGCGGATATTGCCGCCATTACCGGTCAGCGCCCTGTCATCACCCGGGCCAAGAAATCCATCGCCGCCTTTAAGCTGCGGGCTGGCGTTCCCATTGGCGCCAAGGTGACCCTGCGGGGTGACCGGATGTACGAGTTTGTAGATCGCCTGTTTAGTGTGGCGTTGCCAAGGGTGCGGGATTTCCGGGGGGTGTCGCCCAAGGCCTTTGACGGCAGGGGCAATTATACCCTGGGGCTGAAGGAACAGCTGATCTTTCCGGAGATCAATTACGATAAGATTGACAAGCTGCGGGGAATGGACATCGTCTTTGTGACCTCCGCCGAAAGTGATGAAGAGGCCCGGGAACTGCTACGCTTAATGGGGATGCCCTTCCGGGAGTCCTAAAACAGGCGATGTACAGGGAAAGGGGGGAATGCAGTGGCGAAAAAGTCCATGATTTTAAAGCAACAGCGAACACCGAAGTATTCGGTGCGTGGATATAACCGGTGCAAGCTCTGTGGGCGGCCCCACGCCTATATGCGCAAGTTTGGCATGTGCCGGATTTGCTTCCGTGAACTGGCCTACAAGGGCGAGATTCCGGGAGTGACCAAAGCCAGTTGGTAGGTGGCAGAAACGGAAGGAGGTAGTCCCGTATGGTCATGACAGATCCCATCGCTGATTTCCTGACACGGATCCGGAATGCAAACACCGTATACCAGGAAATAGTGGAAGTTCCGTCTTCCAAGATGAAGCAGGCCATGGCCAGCATCCTCAAGGAGGAAGGCTTCATCAAGGACTTTGAATTCGTTGCCGACGGAAAACAGGGAATCCTGCGGCTATATATGAAATACGGCCCGAACCGGGAGAAGGTGATCACCGGCCTGAAGCGGATCTCCAAACCCGGGTTAAGGGTTTATGCCAAAAAGGATGAGGTGCCCAGGGTGCTTGGTGGATTGGGTGTGGCATTTATTTCCACCTCCAAGGGCATCATGACGGATAAACAGGCCCGCCAGCTGGGTGTGGGCGGCGAGGTTATCTGCTATGTTTGGTAGTGAAAGGGAGGTGTAACGGATGTCCCGTATCGGGAAAATGCCCATCTCCCTTCCACAGGGGGTTGAGGTGAAAATAGACGGCAGTGTGGTCAGCGTCAAAGGACCCAAGGGTAGCCTGACCAAGGAGTTTCATAAGGACATGCATATTGCGGTGGAGGACAACCAGCTGGTTGTCACCCGCCCCAGTGACCAAAAGGAACACCGGGCACTGCACGGTCTGACCAGGGCATTGTTAAACAATATGGTAGAAGGGGTAACCAAGGGGTTCCAGTGCAACCTGGAACTGGTGGGTGTGGGCTACCGGGCCGCCAAGCAGGGGAACAAGCTGGTACTAACCGTCGGTTACTCCCATCCGGTGGAGATGATCCCTGGCGAAGGCTTGGAGTTTGAAGTTCCTGCTCCCACCAAAATCAGCATCAAGGGAATTGACAAGGAACAGGTAGGCGCTTTCGCCGCCAATGTCCGGGCGGTCAGGGAACCGGAGCCTTACAAGGGCAAGGGAATCAAATACGAAGGTGAAATTATCCGCCGCAAGGTCGGTAAGACCGGTGGCGGCAAGGGTGGCAAGAAGAAGTAACCCTTTAGGTTTCGGCGGGTAAGTTTTAGCTTGCCGGAAGGGAGTGAAAGCAGTGTACAAAAAGATTGACCGGAAGGAAATACGTCATCAAAAGCACTTGAGTGTGCGTAAAAGGGTCAGTGGCACCGCAGAACGACCGCGGCTGTCCGTTTTCCGCAGCTTGAACCATATCTATGCCCAGGTGATCAACGACGACCAGGGGATCACCCTGGTGGCGGCCTCCACCCTTGATCCGGCCCTGCGGGGAACGGTGGAAACAGGCGGTAACGTCGAGGCGGCCAGGAAAGTTGGGCAATTGGTGGCGGAAAAGGCTTTGGCCAAGGGGATTACGAAGGTTGTCTTTGACCGGGGCGGGAACCTGTATCATGGCCGGATTGCCGCCGTGGCGGAGGGTGCCAGGGAAGCAGGGCTGGAATTTTAGGAAGGAGGAGGGAAGTAGGTGGCACGAATTGATGCAAAGAGCCTGGAACTGACTGAAAAGGTTGTGCATATAAACCGGGTGGCCAAGGTGGTAAAGGGTGGGCGGCGGTTCAGTTTCAGCGCCCTGGTGGTTGTCGGTGACGGTCACGGCCATGTTGGCGCGGGACTGGGCAAGGCCGGCGAGGTACCGGAGGCCATCCGCAAAGGCATTGAGGATGCCAAGAAAAACCTCATCAAGGTGCCGTTGGTGGGCACCACCATTCCCCACGAAGTGATCGGACATTTTGGTGCCGGCAAGGTATTGATGAAACCTGCTTCAGAGGGTACCGGTGTCATCGCCGGTGGCCCGGTCCGGGCGGTGCTGGAACTGGCCGGTGTGCGGGATATTCTAACCAAGTCCCTGGGCTCCGCCAATGCCAACAACATGGTGTACGCGGCCCTGGAGGGATTGCGGAGCCTGAAGCGGGCGGAAGAAGTGGCCCGGCTGCGGGGCAAATCCATGGAACAATTGCTAGGTTAGGGGGGCTGGCGGTGGCAAAGAACTTGAAAATCACCCTTGTCCGGAGCGTCATCGGCCGGCCGGAAGATCAGCGCCGGAGCGTCCGGGCCCTGGGTTTGAGCAAGTTGCACAGCAGTGTTGTGAAAGCAGATACACCAGCTATCCGGGGCCAGCTCCAGAAGTTGGCGCACCTGGTAGAGGTGGAAGAAATCGAGGCCTAGGAGGAATAGTCGATGAAGCTCAATGAGTTGAGGCCCGCACCGGGTTCCCGGCCGAAGGAAACCAGGGTTGGCCGTGGCATCGGATCCGGGCTGGGAAAGACTTCCGGCCGGGGCCATAAGGGCCAGAAGGCCAGGTCCGGCGGCGGTGTGCGGCCTGGTTTCGAGGGTGGCCAGATGCCCCTGTACAGGCGGATTCCCAAGCGTGGCTTTACCAATATCTTTAAAAAGGAGATCGTTGCCATCAACGTGGAGGACCTGAACCGTTTCGCCGCGGGGACAGTGGTCAACCCCGAAGTGCTGCAGGCGGCCGGTGTAATTAAATCTGGCAAGGATGGTGTAAAGGTACTGGGTAATGGGAGCCTGGACAGGGCCCTGACGGTCCAGGCAGATGCCTTTAGCAAATCCGCGGTGGCCAAGATTGAGGCTGCCGGCGGCAAAGCAGAGGTGATCTAGGTGCTCACCACCTTAATCAGTGCTTGGAAGGTAGCGGACCTGCGTAAAAAGATTGTGTTCACCATGGGGATGTTCTTGGTGTTCAGGTTGGGCGCCCATGTACCGGTACCGGGAATTGACACCGGGGTGCTGGAACAGATGATTCAGGGGGGTACCCTTTTCGGGTTCTTTGACATCATCTCGGGTGGTGCCTTTAAACGGTTCAGCGTTTTCGCCATGGGCATCATGCCTTACATCAACGCCTCCATTATCATGCAGCTATTGACGGTGGTAATCCCTTACCTTGAGCGGCTGTCCAAGGAGGGGGATGAAGGGCGGAAGAAGATTACCCAGTATATCCGTTACGGTACAGTGGTGCTGGGCTTGATTCAGGCCGCCGGCATGGCGTTGTTCATGGGTAATCAGGGGGCTCTGGTTAACCCGGGATTTAGCAGCTTCATGGTCATCACCATTACCCTCACGGCAGGTACCGCCTTTCTAATGTGGCTTGGTGAAATGATCACCGAACGGGGCATCGGTAACGGCATATCCCTGATCATCTTTGCTGGGATCGTTTCCGGCCTGCCCGGTGGCCTGTATGCTACCTACCAGTATGTGGCGGCCGGACGGTTAAACATTTTTGCGGTATTGATTTTTGCCATCGTGGCACTGTTAATTATCGCCGGCGTGGTGGCCATTCAGGAAGGACAACGCCGCATTCCGGTTCAGTATGCCAAACGGGTGGTTGGACGGCGAGTGTACGGCGGGCAGAGCACCCATATCCCCTTGAAGGTTAACCAGGCCGGGGTTATTCCGGTGATCTTCGCCATGTCCATTCTGCTGTTTCCCTCCACCATCGCCAGCTGGTTTCCCCAGAACAGGCTTGCGGTGTGGGTGACGGGAGTGTTTAACGGTACTTCCATTACCTACATGGTGCTATATGCCATGCTGATTGTATTTTTCACTTACTTCTATACCGCCATCACCTTCAATCCCCAGGATGTGGCGGATAATATGAAGAAGTACGGCGGGTTCATTCCCGGCCTGCGTCCCGGGCGCCCGACAGCGGAGTATATCGAGCGGGTGTTAAGCCGGATTACCCTGGCCGGTGCGTTGTTCCTGGCGGGTATTGCCCTTTTGCCCAACATTTTAAGCGCCATTACCGGCCTGAATATCGGCTTTGGTGGTACCGGCTTGCTCATCGTAGTTGGCGTAGCCCTGGAAACCATGAAACAACTGGAGTCTCAGCTTTTGATGCGGCACTACCAGGGTTTCATGAAATAGCTGCCCATACCTGCCGGGGGCAGGTTAACTGGAAGGTAAGGGGGAGAGGGAGGACCAATGAGGCTGTTGCTGATGGGCCCGCCGGGAGCGGGCAAGGGAACCCAGGCGGAGGTGCTGACGGAAAGGTTGGCTGTGCCCCACATTTCCACGGGGGATATGTTCAGAAAGGCCATTCGAGAGGGTACCGAACTGGGAAGGAAGGCCAAGGAGTTTATGGATGCCGGGCAGCTGGTGCCGGACGATGTCACCATTGGCATCGTGCGGGAAAGACTGGCCGAACCGGACTGCCGGCAGGGCTTCCTGCTGGATGGCTTTCCCCGGACGGTTCCCCAGGCCAAGGCACTGGACGAAACCCTGGCGGACATGGGGGTGGGGTTGGATGCGGTGATCAACATCGAGGTTTCCCGGGCCAGACTGGTGGAGCGGCTGACAGGACGCCGGGTGTGCAGGGGATGTGGCGCCACCTATCATGTGGTGTTTAATCCTCCCCAGCAGGCCGGGACCTGTGACCAGTGCGGCAGGGAACTGTACCAACGTAGTGATGACTCTGTGGAGACTGCAGAAAACCGGCTGGAGGTGTACCACCAGCAGACCGCGCCCCTCATCGCCTACTACCAGGACAAGGGTCTATTGCGGCAGGTGGATGGTGAACAACCAATCCACCAGGTGTTGATGGACATTGGGCGGTGCTTGGGGAGAGATTGGTCATGATCATTCTTAAATCAGACCGTGAACTGGCCTACATGAGGGACGCCGGTAAAATCGTGGCCGGTGCTTTAAGGGAAATGGAGCGGCTGGTGGCCCCAGGGGTTACCACCGCCGAATTGGACCGGGTGACGGAGGATTATATCCGCCAAAAGGGGGCCAGTCCTTCCTTCAAGGGCTATCATGGCTTTCCGGCGAGCATCTGTGCTTCCGTCAATGAGGAAGTGGTTCACGGGATCCCTGGTTTAAGAAAATTGGTAAACGGGGATATTATTAGTATTGACATTGGAGCGGAAATCAACGGCTTTCACGGCGATGCGGCGGTAACCCTGCCGGTGGGGGAAATCGATGGGGAAATCCAGCGCCTGCTGGATGTGACCGAGGAATCCCTCCGGGCGGGCATCGCCCAGGCTTTGGAAGGCAACCGCTTAAGCGACATTTCCCATGCGGTGCAAACCCATGTGGAAAGCCGGGGCTTTTCAGTGGTTCGGGACTATGTGGGGCATGGTATTGGGCGGAACATGCACGAGGAACCCCAGATACCCAACTTTGGTCCCCCTGGCCGGGGCCCCAGGCTACAGGCGGGGATGACCCTGGCCATCGAGCCGATGGTTAACATGGGGACCTATGAGGTGCGGACTTTGGAAGACAACTGGACGGTGGTCACAAAGGACCAACAGCCCTCCGCCCATTTTGAACACACCGTAGCCATCACCCCCAAGGGTCCTGAGATCCTGACACTTTAGGGATAACCGGGTGAGGAGGTGGCAGGGGTGAGCGGGGAACTGGTGGCTGGTCAACTGGCATACTCCAAGGCGGGTAGGGATAAGGATTTCCCGTACCTGGTGATGCGGATAGAGGCCAATATCGCCTGGGTGGCGGACGGCAAGGTGCGCAGGGTGGAAAATCCCAAGCGCAAAAACATCAGGCACCTGCGGTTTACACACAGCATTGCCCATACAATTGCCGAAAAACTGGCCGCCGGTGTTGCGGTGACCAATGCCGAGGTGCGCCAGGCTTTACAAGACCTGCTGGGCAGTGACCAGCCAAAGGGGCTTTAGGTGAAGGAGGTTGGTATCCTATGGCCAAAGATGATGTAATTGAGGTGGAAGGTAGGGTTCTGGAACCACTGCCTAATGCCATGTTCCGGGTAGAATTGTCCAATGGCCACAAGGTTTTGGCCCATGTTTCAGGGAAGATCCGGATGAATTTTATCCGCATCCTGCCCGGTGACCGGGTCACGGTGGAACTATCACCCTATGACCTGACCCGGGGCAGGATCGTTTACCGTTTCAAGTAGCCGGGCTGGTGCTGGAAGCCCCATTAGAGGAGGGTTTAACTTGAAGGTCAAGCCGTCGGTCAAGCCCGCGTGTGAGAAGTGTAAAATCATTAAACGCAAGGGCAAGGTCATGGTGATTTGCGAAAATCCCAAACACAAGCAGAAACAGGGTTAGAATCAACCAGTGAATTGTAAAATGGAGGTGCAAACATGGCGCGTATAGCCGGAGTGGACCTGCCCCGGGACAAGCGGGTGGAAATCGCTCTGACATACATTTTTGGGATCGGCCGGTCAACATCCCAGGACATCCTGAAACGGACAAGGGTTAACCCCGATACCAGGGTTCGCAATTTGACGGAAGATGAAGTGAACCGGTTGCGGGAAGCCATTGACAAGACCCTGGTGGTGGAAGGTGACCTGCGCCGGGAGATTTCTTTGAACATCAAACGGCTGATTGAGATCGGGTGCTATCGCGGCCTACGGCACCGCCGGGGACTGCCGGTACGGGGCCAGCGGACTAAGACCAATGCCCGTACCCGGAAGGGCCCCCGCAAGACTGTGGGTGTACGGCGTAAAAAATAGGTAGAAAGGGGGAAACAGAATTGGCTAGAAGGACGGTACGGACCAGAAGAAAGGATCGTAAAAACGTGGAAAGCGGTATCGCCCATATTCAATCCACGTTCAACAATACCATCGTCACCATTACGGACAAAGCCGGTAACGCCATTTCCTGGGCCAGTGCCGGCGGTATGGGTTTTAAGGGTTCACGCAAAAGCACGCCCTTTGCCGCCCAGATGGCGGCGGAAGCCGCCGCCAAGGAAGCCATGGAACACGGCATGCGCGAAGTGGAGTGCTATGTTAAAGGCCCAGGCAGCGGACGGGAGGCGGCCATCCGTTCCCTGCAGGCAACCGGCCTGGAGGTCAGCATGATCAAAGACGTGACACCAATCCCCCATAACGGTTGTCGCCCGCCCAAGCGCCGCAGAGTTTAGGAGGTGTAGTAATTGGCAAGATATACCGAATCCGTTTGCCGGCTGTGCCGCCGGGAAGGTGCCAAGCTGTACCTGAAGGCGGACCGCTGCTATTCCGATAAATGCGCCATTGACCGCCGTTCCTACGCTCCGGGCCAGCATGGCCAGGGCCGCAAGAAATTGTCGGAGTATGGCATCCAGTTACGGGAAAAGCAAAAGGCCAGACGCATCTACGGCGTACTGGAGAGGCAATTCCGCACCTATTTCGAAAAGGCTGATCGCCAAAAGGGTGTTACCGGTGAGAACCTGCTCCGCTTGTTGGAACGGCGCCTGGACAATGTGGTTTACCGCCTGGGCTTTGGCGGTTCCAGGGCGGAGGCCCGGCAGTTGGTGCGACACGGTCACTTTACCGTTAACGGGCGGAAGGTGAATATCCCGTCCTACCTGGTGCGCCCGGGGGATGAGATTGCCGTGAAGGAAGCCAGCCGGAACTCACCCAAGTTCAAGGAAGCGGCGGAAATCCTGGCTCACAAAAACCCGCCCAAATGGCTGGAACTGCAACCGGACCAGCTGCGGGCCAAGGTGCTGGCCTTACCCTCCCGGGAGGATATCGATGCACCAGTACAGGAACACCTGATTGTGGAACTCTACTCCCGTTAAGGGATTTTGGATTTCGGTGTTCCGAAAAGGAGGGTGTGTATGCTGGAAATCGAAAAACCTCGCATTGAATGTGTGGAAATGAGTGAGGATCGCCGTTACGGCAAATATGTGCTGGAGCCCCTGGAGAGGGGGTACGGCATCACCCTGGGCAACTCCCTCCGGCGAATACTTCTATCATCGCTGCCTGGGGCTGCCGTGACATCGGTCAAGATTGACGGCGTCCTGCACGAGTTTTCTCCGATCCCCGGTGTGGTGGAAGACACCACCGATATTATCCTGAACATTAAAGCACTGGCCTTTAAACTGCATACCGATGGCCCCAAAACGGTGCGGTTGGAGGCGGAAGGGCCGGGTGAAGTGAAGGCCGGGGACCTCATCCTGGATCCCGATGTGGAAATCCTGAACCCGGAAGCTCACCTGGCAACCCTGGACAAGGGCGGCCGGCTATTCATGGAGATGGTGGTGCAAAAGGGCCGGGGCTATGTTTCGGCGGAAAAGAATAAACGGGAAGACCATGTCATCGGCGTCATTCCGGTGGATTCCCTCTTTACGCCGGTGTTGCGGGTCAACTATAATGTGGAAGACACCAGGGTCGGCCAGATTACCGACTATGACAAGCTGACTTTGGAAGTGTGGACCAATGGCAGTATTGCCCCCGATGAGGCCATCAGCTCATCGGCCAGGATCCTCAACGATCACCTGCGCCTGTTTATGGGGCTGACGGAAAAGATCAGTGATGAAGTGACCATGGTGGAAAAGGAGTCCGAAAAAAAGGACAAGGTCATGGAGATGAGCATCGAGGACCTGGATCTTTCCGTCCGCTCCTACAACTGTCTGAAGCGGGCAGGTATCAACACGGTGGAAGAACTGATCATGCGCACAGAGGAAGACATGATGAAGGTCCGGAACCTGGGCAAGAAATCACTGGAAGAGGTCGTGCAAAAACTGGAAGAGATGGGCCTCTCATTGCGTAAGTCAGATGACTAGGGAGGAGAGGAGGTAAGACAGCAATGGGCTACCGTAAACTGGGTTTGCGGGCGGATCACCGCCGGGCCATGCTCCGGAATATTGTCACATCCCTGCTGAAGGAGGAGCGGATTGAAACCACCGAAACCAGGGCCAAGGACTTGCGGAGCATTGCGGAAAAGATGATCACCCTTGGTAAGCGCGGCGAAGCAGACCTGCACGCCCGCCGGCAGGCTTTGGCCTACCTCCTGGATGAGGATGTG
Organism: Firmicutes bacterium UBA2598; assembly: GCA_002339345.1. Lineage (GTDB taxonomy): Bacteria > Bacillota > PH28-bin88 > PH28-bin88 > PH28-bin88 > UBA2598. The sequence goes on from DDKM01000081.1 coordinate 15,611, forward strand.
GTGACCAAACTGTTTAAGGAAATTGCGCCCCGCTATAACGGCCGGGAGGGTGGATACACCCGGATCATCAAAGCGGGCCACCGCCAGGGCGATGGCGCGCCGATGGTACTGGTTGAACTGGTGAAATAATGCAGAAAAGTGCCGGCCCTTGGGCCGGCATCAGTTTATGGGGACCAAGCCGGCGAAGGGGTGGTTGGATGATTGAAATTCGCGAGCTGACCCACCGGTATCCCAACACCAGGGAGCAGGATGCCCCTGCCGTCGATGCCGTAACCCTGACCATCAACCGGGGTGAACTGGTGGCGGTGGTAGGACCCAATGGCTCCGGCAAATCAACCCTGGCAAAACATTTGAACGCCCTGCTGCTTCCCTCCACCGGTGAGGTGCGGGTGGACGGTCTGGACAGCAGGGACCCTGCCAACCTGTGGCAAATCCGGCGGCGGGTGGGTATGGTGTTTCAGGATCCGGACAACCAGCTGGTGGCTACCACCGTGGAGGAGGATGTAGCCTTTGGTCCTGAGAACCTGGGGCTGCCCCCGGCGGAAATCCGGCAGCGGGTGGACCGGGCCTTGGCGGCGGTGCGGATGACGGAGCACAGGCATCGCTCCCCCCATTACCTGTCCGGCGGGCAAAAGCAGCGGGTAGCCATCGCCGGTGTCCTGGCCATGGAACCGGATTGTCTGGTTTTGGATGAGCCCACGGCCATGCTGGATCCCGCCGGCCGGCGGGAGGTCATGGAAACGGTGGTGCGTTTAAACCGGGAAAAGGGGCTGACGGTGGTGCTCATTACCCATGCCATGGAGGAGGCCATCCCTGCTGACCGCGTGCTGGTCATGGATAGGGGCCGCCTGATCCGGCAGGGTACCCCCCGGCAGGTGTTCGCCCTGTTTGACGAACTGCGCCCTTTGGGTCTGGATGTACCGCCCATGGCCTCCCTGGCTTACCAGTTGCGACAGGCCGGTTTATCCTTGCCGGAGGATGTACTGACCATTGAGGAGATGGTGAACTGCCTATGCTCATCTGCTTGAAGGAGCTGTCCCATACCTACAAGCCGGGGACTCCCTTTGCCGCCCGGGCCCTGGCGGAAGTTAACCTGAATATTCCCCGGGGCCAGTTTGTGGGCCTCATCGGTCCCACCGGTTCGGGTAAATCTACCCTTGTTCAGCATCTCAACGGGTTGTTAAAGGCCACCAGCGGGCAAGTGATGGTGGACGGTCAGGACCTGGCCGCCCGGGAAACCAGGTTAAAGGAGATCCGTCAAAGGGTGGGCCTGGTGTTCCAGTATCCCGAGCACCAGTTGTTTGAGGAAACGGTGGCTCGGGATGTGGCCTTTGGTCCCCGTAACATGGGGATGCCGGAAGATGTGGCACTACAGCGGGCGGAGGAGGCGGTGAAGGCGGTGGGCCTGGATTACCAGGCCCTGAAGGACCGTTCCCCCTTTTCCTTAAGTGGCGGGCAAAAGAGGCGGGTGGCCATCGCCGGTGTCCTGGCCATGCACCCCCAGGTGCTGGTCCTGGATGAACCCACCGCCGGACTGGACCCGAGGGGCCGGACGGAGCTGCTGGATATGGTGGCGGACCTGCACAAACAAAAGGGTTTGACGGTGATCCTGGTCACCCATAGCATGGAGGATGTCGCTCGCCTGGCAGACAGGTGTGTGGTGATGCATCGGGGCCGGGTGGTGATGGACGGCAGCCCCCGGGAGGTGTTTGCCCGGGGCGCTGAGCTGCGCCAGTTGGGTTTGGATGTGCCGCCGACGGTGCAACTGATGGAACAATTACGGGCCAGGGGCCTGGCGGTGCCGGCAGTAGCCCTGACCCTGGCGGAGGCCAGAGATGCCATTTTGCGAGCGGTCAAAGGGGGTGGGCGGGCTGTTTAACGATCTCACCCTGGGCCAGTATTACCCGGCTCCCTCACCCCTGCACCGGTTGGACGCCCGCACCAAGTTGGTGGGTACCATTGTATTTATGGTGGGACTGTTTACCGTGAAAAATACAGCGGGTTACATCTTTGTGACCCTTTTCACCTTGGCCTTGCTGGTCTTATCCAGAGTGCCCTTCCGGCTGGTGTTGAAATCCTTGCGGCCGTTGAAATTTATTTTGATTTTCACCCTCATCATTAACCTGTTTATGACCAGCGGCGAAGTGGTGTTGACCACCCTCGGGCCCCTCAGGATTACCGAGGAAGGATTGGCCAGGGCAGTGATGATGACCCTGCGCATTGCCTTTTTGGTGATGGGGACCTCCCTGCTCACCCTGACCACCACCCCCATCAACCTGACTGATGGTATGGAACGGTTAATGGCACCGGGGCGCCGCTGGGGCATCCCCGCCCATGAACTGGCCATGATGATGGGCATTGCCCTGCGGTTCATTCCTACCCTGGCGGAGGAGACCCAGCGCATCATGTATGCCCAGATGGCCAGGGGGGCTGATTTTGAGTCCGGCGGCCTTTTGCACCGGGCCAGGGCCATGGTGCCCTTACTGGTGCCCTTGTTTGTCAGCGCCTTCCGCCGGGCGGAGGAACTGGCCACCGCCATGGAGGCCAGATGTTACCGGGGTGGCGATCAACGCACCCGGATGCGGGAAATGGCCTATACCAGGCTGGATGTGGCGGGCGGCGCGATCATGGTGTTTTACCTGTTGATTTCCATCGGTTCGCGGTGGATGGGTTAGGGGAATTCCAGGTGAAAAACCCTTGCCAGTGGGAAGTGGCGGGAGGTGGCAGCCATGCGGCACATCAAGTTAACCCTGGCCTATGACGGCACGGACTACCACGGGTGGCAGGTTCAGGCCCGGGACAGGGGGCCCACCGTACAGGGGATGCTGGAGGAAGCCTGGCACCGCCTGACCGGAGAACGGGTGCGGGTAACCGGGGCGGGCCGTACCGATGCCGGGGTACACGCTTTGGGACAGGTGGCCCACCTTGCCACCAACAGCCGTATCCCGGCGGACCGGGTGCCCCATGCCCTGAACAGTGTGCTGCCGCCGGATATCGTGGTGGGGGAGGCTGTGGAGGTGGATGCGGGATTTCACGCCCGCTTTGGGGCAACCGGGAAAACCTATACCTATCGCATCTGGAACCATCCCTTCCCCGATCCCTTCACCCGCCGGTATGCCTGGCATATACCCTACCCCCTGGACCTTACGGCCATGCAGCAGGCTGCAGGGGCACTGGTGGGTACCCATGACTTCCGGGCCCTTTGCGCCACCGGCAGCCCGGTGCGGAATTACGTGCGGACGGTTTTCGCCTGTGCCGTTGCCCAGCAGGAACAACTTCTGTCCATTACCATTTCGGGTAACGGCTTCCTGTACAACATGGTGCGGATCATCGTCGGCACCCTGGTGGAGGTAGGTCGGGGTAAACTGAACGAAGGCGCCCTGGCCGCCGCCATTAGAAGCGGCAGGCGGGAGGACGCCGGCCCCACCGCCCCACCCCACGGGCTGTTCCTGGTACGGGTGGACTATAGCAACCAACCCGGTAACCATCCACCCAGCTAGCTTACTTTGAACACGGCCTTGGTCATCCGTGCGGTTGCATAAAGTAATAATAATCTTCTCATTTGCACCTTACCAATGTTTGTGTTAACATGGACTTGCTGTAAAATAACGTCGAGACATCTTTTCGGCATTAGTGGGGGGAGAAACCTTCCATCAATCCTTGACACACACGGCAGCGTGGGTTACAATTAACGATGTGAGTTTTTCCGCCTGTCACGAGCCCCGGCAGGACGGTGAAACATAGACCCGTTGGTTTTCACAAATAAGCGGTAAATGTTGAATGCGCCCGGAGACCGGGATGGTCTCCTTGCGAGGGAGGGAAAGAAAATTGACTGCCACCTTCATGGCCAAGGCCAATGAAATAGAGCGCAAGTGGTGGGTTCTGGACGCAACGGACCAGCCACTGGGCCGGTTGGCCGCTGAGGCTGCCCGTTTGCTGCGGGGAAAGCATAAGCCCATCTTCACTCCCCATGTGGATACTGGGGATCACGTGATCATCATCAATGCGGCCAAGGTCAAGCTGACCGGCAAGAAACCTTTGCAGAAACAGTACATCCGCTATTCCGGCTATCCTGGCGGCCTTAAGGTGATGAACTACCAGGCGTTGCTGCAGAAAAACCCGGAACGGGCGGTGGAGGTTGCCGTTAAAGGCATGATCCCCCATAACTCCCTGGGGCGGCAGATGTTCAGAAAGCTCAAGGTTTACCGCGGCACTGAGCACCCGCACCAGGCCCAGAAACCAGAAACTTGGGAAATCAAGGGTTAAGGAAGGGGGATGAGCATGGCACAGGTACAGTATTACGGTACAGGTCGGCGGAAGAACGCGGTGGCACGGGTGCGGCTGGTGCCCGGCCAAGGCCGGATCACCATCAATGACCGGGCCCTGGAGGAATATTTCGGACTAAAAACATTGGAGATGATCGTCCGGCAGCCGCTGGAAACCGCCGATGCTGCAGGTCGCTTTGACGTACTGGCCAAGGTGGAGGGCGGCGGTATCGCCGGTCAGGCCGGAGCGATCCGGATGGGTATTGCCAGGGCGCTTTTGGTGGCGGATGATGAACTGCGCCCGGTGTTGAAGCGGGCTGGCTTTCTGACAAGGGATCCGCGGATGAAGGAACGCCGGAAATACGGCTTGAAAAAAGCCCGGAAGGCGCCCCAGTACTCCAAGCGATAATATCATATATCAAGCGGCCTTCGGGCCGTTTTATTTTTGAGCGTAAGGGGGTTGACCAATGGCTGCCGATATCAGGAAGCCAACCCAAAGGGTGCTGTACTATAACCTGGAGGGACGACCCATCCCCTACCGGGTGCGGGTCAGCAACCGCAGTAAACACCTTCGTCTGGTGATTGAAAATGGCGGCCAGTTGTGGGTGGTTGTTCCGAAAGGTTTTGATTCCGGTGACCTTTGCAGAGTGCTGGAATCCAAAAAAGGTTGGCTTTCCAAAAATCTTTCCCTGTTAAGTGGTCCTGGCGGCTCGGGCTCCCCCGGGCAGGCCTGTCCAACAGAGGCTCTATACCTGGGCCGGCGCTATCCCATCAGGATCCGGTACGGAGCAGTAGCTGGTGCCACTCTGGAGTATGATGGGACCGCTTTCCGGATCATCCTCCCCTTTGACAGGCAAGAAGTAGAGAGGATGGCAAATACAGTTCGGGCCCTGCTGGAAAAATGGTACAGACGCCAGGCAGCTGAACTTTTTCCTGCCAGGCTATCCCATTACAACCGTGACTGGCGGTTGACTTATAATGGCATCCGGATCAAGGGCCAGCGGACCAGGTGGGGTAGCTGTTCGGCCAAGAAGAACCTCAATTTCAACTGGCGGTTACTGATGGCTCCCCTGGAAGTGCTGGACTACGTGGTGGTACACGAGCTGGCCCATCTGATGGAACTCAACCATTCCCCGAAATTCTGGCAGCTGGTACAGTCCCGGTGTCCAGCCTACCGGCAGCACCGCGTCTGGCTGCGCCGCCACGGACCAACCCTGGTCCTGTAATGGTGGGCTGCACCGGTTCTTTTTCTTGCATGCCTGTGCTGCGGTTACCGGAAAAAGCCGGTCTGGGGGGGATGGATCCGGTTACAAATGAATGGCCTGCCCCCGTTTGGGGACAGGCCTTCGTGATCCCTTTTGGTTGGGCCGGTAATTTACCATGGCCCTACGCGGATCGGTTTCTAGTAACGGCTGCTGGCGCTGTAACTGAAGCAGTCACGGCAATACACCGGACGGTCGCCCCGGGGCTGGAAGGGCACCTGGGTTTCTGTACCGCAGGCCGCACAGACGGCAGGATACATTTGCCGCTGGGGACGGCCAGCGGACGGGCCTCTGCCGACACCCCGGGAGTTTTGTTTGCGGGTGCTCCGGCAGGCCTGGCAACGTCCGGGCTCGTTGGTAAAACCCTTGGTGGCGAAGAACTCCTGTTCCTGGGCGGAAAAGACGAATTCCCGGCCACAGTCGCGGCATACCAGTGTTTTGTCTTGGAACATGAAAAAACCTCCTCGAATTTGTTATTGCCCATTGGTATCGGGACTAAGCATGATTTCCGGTTCCCTACTACCAACTGACAAATAATCGAGAAGGAAAGGGAATGGTTTCTGCCAGCCTGATAGGTGCTGGGCTTACCCATAGTGTAACCGATTGCGGATAAAAAGTAAACTCACAACAGAAAAGAAATTTGGCGGGCATGGAAGTTATGGGGGGTCATTCCGAAGGACAGTTTGTGCAAAAAAACACTTTTGTAATTTTCAGAAAACCTATTGACCTATTGGGATTGCACCAATATAATTGTATTAAACATATAGGACAGTAAAACACTGTCTTCACAAAAAGGGAGAGAGGGGGATGCCAAATGAAAAAAAAGCTGGGAATGGGATTGGTATACCTGATGACCGGAGGTATGATTGTGGCCTTTGTTGGCTTGGCGCTGGCGGTGCTCATTGGGGTGGGCGTAGTGGTGTTGGGTGTGCTCAGCGCAGGGGTAAGCTTCACCTGGAGCCAAGTGTCATTGGTGCCATCAGCCATCGTGCAGGAGATCCTGGCCTATGTGATCTTTGCCTTGATCGTCAGCGCTACGGTTGCAAGTTTTGTAGCGGTTGGTCTTAAGGCCACTCCATTCGCGGCCAATCTACTGCAAAATATTCTAACAGAACTGAAACGACAAGAAGGTGAGGCAATTGGCGGTTGATCCGGCAAAGGCAAAGAAAATTATCCTAACATCGGCACTTATTGCTGGCCTGGTAGCCATCTTTTCACTCCTGGTGGGCGGTACCTGGGAATACTCCCGGTCCCCCGAGTTCTGCAGCCGGTGCCATACCATGGAGTTTAACACCAACACGGCAGCCCGGTTGCCCCACGCCGAAGTGGCCTGTACCGATTGCCACCTGGGTGTTGGCTTCAATCCCAAAATGATCATGACAAAGATTACAGAGTTAAACCAGGTGGTGGCCTTTGTCACCAACTCCTACGAAAAGCCCATCCGGATCAAGAAACATGTGCCGGTCCAGGAAACTTGCGAACGTTGCCACTGGACAGAGGCCTTCTATGACGACCGGCTGGTGGTAAACAGGACCAGGCTGGAGGATGAGGCCAGCACCTCCCAACGGACGGCTTTGTTAATGCGGGTGGGGGGAGGGGCCTCCAGGGATGGCCAGGGTTTCGGCATCCACTGGCACGTGGAAAATGACGTGTTTTATGCCACCAGCAAGGACGGCCAGGTTGCCGCCATCAAGCTGAACCTGGGTAATTCCATGGTGGAATACCGCCAAGAGGGGATGGCCATCACAGATCCGGTAAAATGGAAGCGGATGGACTGTGCGGATTGCCATAACCGGGTAGCCCACCGGATGCCCACACCCGCCGGAGTGGCGGATGCTGTGGTGGCTGGGGTGGCGGATGCTGACAAGATCCCCTATCTGAAGCGGGAAGTCCGCAAGTTGCTGGAACAGGCGGTGGAAATGGAAGCAAATAAATGGTCTGCCCATTTCGAGCAACTTATAAAGTTCTACCAGGATAATTACAGTTCGGTGTATAATGAAAGGGAAAGGGACATTACCGGATTGGCGGGTAGCCTGACGGAGCAAATGCGCAATCTGGTTTACCCCGAAATGGAAGTGCGATGGGATTCCTTTCAGGATAACCTTACCCACCAAGGCTGTTTCCGGTGTCATAACGGCAAGACATGGACTGCGGTCAATGCACCGCCCCAGAGCCCACCAGGCCTAACAATCAGCATGGGTTGCCAGACGTGTCACAGCCTGCCGGTGGTGGCTAGGGGAGACCAAAAGCTGACCCTGGAACTGCCATAGGGCGAACTCGCCAGCCTGCCTGCGGTAGGCTGGCATTGCCCTGTATGGAATGGAGTAGGGATTAATGACCTATAACATTGAACTGCAAAAAAGCGGCGTGCCTATCTATGTCCAGTTAAAGGATCAGATTAAATACGGCATCGCCACGGGTATTTACCCGCCCGGGACCCAGATGCCCAGTGTACGGCAGATGGCGGTGGACCTGCGGATTAACCCCAATACCGTCAGTAAGGCCTATGCCGAACTGGAACAGGAGGGTTATCTGCGCACCCGCCAGGGGCAGGGCACCTTTGTGTCCCTTAATGCCGGGAACATGCCGGATGACCTGTCCAGGCAACAAATGGAACAACTACTGGTGCGCCTTTTGACCGAGGCCCATCAACTGGGCTTCACCCCGGGGCAAGTATTGCAGGCACTGGCAGAAAAGGTGACAGGCCTGGGAGGAGTGGAATAGTGGAAGAACGAGCAGTTCCCAATCTGGCAGCCATCGGCGCTTTCCTGCTCTTAACGGTTTTGGCCGTGGCCACCGGCCTTGCCACAGGGTCTGTGGGATTGGCCCTGGTAATCGGTGTGCTGGCTATACTGGCGGCAACCTCCATCCGGACCGCGGCCCAGTGGGAAAAGGCTGTGGTATTAAGACTTGGTAGGTTTCATCGCTTGGCCGGACCCGGTGTCTTTGTGCTGATCCCCTTCCTGGATCAGATCCACCTGGTGGTTGACCAGCGTATCCATGTCACTTCCTTCGAGGCGGAACAGACCCTGACAGCCGATGCGGTACCGGTGGATGTTGATGCAGTGCTGTTCTGGATGGTCTGGGATGTGCAAAAGGTAGCACTGGAGGTGGCCAATTACCGCGAAGCGGTAAACTGGGCCTCCCAAACCACCCTGCGCGATGTCATCGGGGCGACTATGCTGGCTGACCTCTTGGCGGGCAGGGAGAAGCTGGACCAGAAGCTGCTGGAGATTATAGACCGGAAAACGGAGCCATGGGGCATTGCCGTACAGAGTGTGGAAATCAGGGATGTGGTTATTCCGGCAACCCTGCAGGACGCCATGTCCAGGGAGGCCCAGGCGGAAAGGGAGCGGCGGGCCCGGATCATTCTCAGCACTGCCGAAATTGAAGTGGCCCGCCGGTTTGCCGAGGCAGCAGCGGCTTACAAATCCGATCCCGTGGCACTGCAGTTGCGTTCCATGAACATCCTGGCGGAGGGGTTGCGTAAAGGCGGGTCGCTGATGCTGGTACCGTCCCGGATGGTGGAGAACCTTGGTCTGGTGGGGATAAATACCCTGCCGGTAAAGGTAACCGGTGAGGCGGAAGAGGAGCCGGTAGGGCAGGGCATGTCAGACGGTATTGACCAGGGGTCCCGGCAATTATAAATAATAATTGTGGGTTAGGGAATAGGGTCTGTCCGGCACGGGTAGACCCGGTTTTATTTTTTGCTCCTGGGCGAAATTGCGGACATTGAAGGGATTGACTGGGGTATGTTCCATTCGGTTTTAACT